>JAHEJO010000035.1 GCA_024638805.1 Acidimicrobiales bacterium | reverse complement strand
TCGCGGTCTGGATGACCGTACACGGCTGCAGCGGCGGGTCCCATCGCCCGACGGGCGTCGGCCACGCGGATCTGGGGAACGTCGACCGGGAGTTGCTGCTCGACGACGAGTGCGACCGCGCCAAGGGCGACCGCATCCGGAGCATGCTGGTGACCGTCGCTGCGCTCCCCCGGCACACAGACGAACAGCATCCCCGGGCGAGCCAGCCGAGAGTCATGGGTGATACCACCGACCCGAGGAGTCAAGGGTCGGCTCGAAGCCAGCAGTTCGCCCCCGATCTGGGCCGCGAGTTCGTCGAGTCCGATACCGGGGGGTGTCACGACTCGGACTCGTCCGCGACCGGTACCAGATCGACCTCGGCGATTGTCGGTTCGGCGGGGGCGACGTCGTCGGCCCCCGGGATGTTCAGAGGTGCCACCTCGGCGTTCGGGTCGGGCGGCGGTGCCTCCTGACCCGATGACTCCGTATCGACGACGGGGTTCTCACTGGGGCGGGGGCCGTTTCCGGCCGAGGCCGGGGTGCCCCGAACGAGGACCCGCGATGCCCGCCATCCCGCGATCTCGTCGCCATCGTTGACCGGCGCGATGTTCAGGACCCGGAGCGCGTATTGGGCGATCTCGGCGAAAGCGGGGGCGCTGGCGGTCGTGGCACTCGTCGCTGTCCTGGGTTCGTCGATCATCAGAACAACCGACAGTCGTGGCGCTTGGGCCGGCACCAATCCACCGAAGGTTGTGAGATAGCGCCGGTCGTTCTCGGTCCCATAGGTGAGCCGTCCGCTGCCGTTGTCGAAGACCTTCCAGGCCGTACCGGTCTTGCCGGCGACCGCGTATCCGTCGATGCGGGCCTTGACACCGGTCCCGCCCTCGCCTGTGACAGCGGTCAGCATCTCGAGCGTCTCGGCCGCGGCGCGAGGCGTGATGACCTGCCGACGGACCGGCTCGGAGATCGGGTGGACATCGCCCTCGCCGTCGACGGCTTCGGCAACCATCGTCGGCTGCAGGTACAGACCGCCGTTGCCGACCGTGTTGAACGCAGCCGCCAGCTGCATCAGATTCACGCTCATTCCCTGACCGATCACGATCGAACCCGCATCGCTACCCAACCAATCGGAGGGCTCTCGTAGCACACCGCTCGATTCGCCCTTCACATCGAGCCCGGTCATCTGTCCGAAGCCGAATCGTGTGGCGTAGTCGTGGTACACATCGTTGCCCATCTGTTGGGCCAAACCGATCGCTGCGACGTTGCTCGAGCGGGCCATCGCCTGCGCCATCGTCAGCGTCTCCTCATCGTGGCGAGGGTGATCGAAGAAGGTCTTGTCGGCGATCTCGATCGACCCGGGCACGATCAACTCGTCATCGGCGGCGTACTCCAGGTGATCGGCGGCCGCAGCGAACGACACCAGCTTCATGACCGAGCCCGGTTCGAACGTGTCGATCGCCGCCTTGTTGTACGACGCGACCCCACACGTCGTGTCGTCGCTCCTCTCGACGCTCGCCATCGCATAGATCTGACCGGTGCCGGGCTCACTCACGATGGCGGAGGCTCCCGCCGCGCCCAACCGCTCGCATGTGTCGATGAGGATCGATTCGGTTCCGTATTGAATCCGATGGTCGAGGGTCAAGGTGATGTCGTAGCCCCGCTCGGGGGGTTCGACCGTCCGTCGGCCGACGCTGATCGACCCGAAGATCCCTCGTTCGTAGCGTTCCAGACCCGGGTTCCCACGGAGCAGATCGTCGAACTGCTCTTCGACCCCGGACCTCCCGATCTCGTCGGGATCCACTCGACCGAGCACCGGGCGGGCGAGGTCGCCGGCTGGATACAGGCGATCCTCTTCAGGGCGGATGACCACACCGGTGAACGCCTTTGTGGTGTCCTCGTCGCCCACAAGGGTCCGGATGGCAGCCAAGGCCTCCTGGTCACTGGTCGTTGCGAGCACGTTGTACCGGTCCTGAGGCGAGGAGGGCAACAGTCGATCCTCGAGAACGGCGGCATCGATCCCCAGTTCGGGCGCCAGGATGGCAGCGGTCCAGCCGGGATCCTTGACGAGTTGAGGGTCAGCGATGATGAGCTGGGTTGGTGTGCTGGCCGCCAGGACATACCCCTCACGGTCCAGAACCCGCCCACGGAACCCGGCGAGGGTTCGCGTGGCGCTGCTCTGATCCGCCGCCAGATCGCGGTACTTGTCCGGCCGGACGGCCTGGAGATCGATGAGAGCGGCCATGAAGATGACCATGACGACGAAAAAGGTGGCCAAAACGACAAAGACCTGGGGGTGCTCGGCGAAGAGGCTCCGCGTCGAGCGTTTGGACGTTCGCCGCCCGCTCATGGTTCGAGCGGGCGTGTCGCGACCAGATAGACCGGTCGGGCGGCGCGGACCATCCCGAGTTCCCGAGCGCGTCGAACCACTTCCTCCGGTGAGGATGCGACAACGACCTCGCGGTCGAGAAGAGCGATGTCGTTCGCCAGACGCGCATTTTCGGCCTCGAGACCGTCGAGTTGGCTCTGCGTCTGCACCAATTGGGCCTGTACGAGCGCCACTGCGAAGAACGCTCCCACGAGAAGGGTGAGGGACACGAGCACGAGTCGTCGCCGGCGCGTACGGCTCCTCAGCGCAGCGAAGTCGATGACGAAGAGGCCAGGACCGGTCGAGCCGGCCCGTCGAGCCTCGGCGCCTCCCCCCGCCGATTTCTGGCGAGCCTTGATCGTCGATGTCGCGCTCATGCAGCGACACCTTCGCTTCTCTCGATCGCTCGAAGTCGAGCGCTGCGGGACCGCGGATTGCGCTCCTGCTCAGCGATCGAGGGTGTCTGCGACACCGGTCGAAGCAACCGGTACGGCGCCGGCTGATCGGCCACTGGCAGGCTCTTCGGAGTTGTGGATTCGGTGAGCTGGCGGAAGACGGCCTTGACGATCCGGTCCTCGCCCGAGTGGTAGGTGAGGACGACGCCGCGGCCACTGGGGACGAGCCGGGCGAGGGCGGCCCGCAACGAGGGTTCCAGAATGTCGAGTTCGTGATTGACGGCGATCCGCAACGCCTGGAAGGTTCTCTTGGCCGGATGACCCCCGCTTCGTCTCGTGGCCGCCGGGATCGCTGCGATGATGACCTCGGCGAGTTCGGAGGTCCTGATGATCGGTCGCTGCTGGACGATCGCCCGGGCGATCCGAGCCGAGAACCGTTCGTCGCCGCCCCTGCGCAGAACGGCGGTCAACTCCTCCTGAGGCCAGGTATTGACGATCTGCTCGGCGGTGAGGCTCGACGTCGAATCCATCCGCATGTCCAGCGGACCGTCGTTTCGAAAACTGAACCCTCGATCTGCCCGATCGAGCTGGGGGGAACTCACCCCGAGATCGAACAGGAAGCCCGACAGCGAGTGAAGATCACGGTCGTCGAGGATCGAGTCGAGCGCATCGAACCGTCCGCCGGCGATTTCGGCCCGGTCGCCGAATGGTGCCAGACGCTCCTGGGCGGCTCTGCGGGCATCAGGGTCCTGATCGACGCCGACCAGCCTCAGATGAGGTGCCGCTTCGAGCAAGGCCGCTGCGTGCCCCCCCGCCCCGACAGTCGCGTCGAGGACCACGCCCGCCGGTACCTGGCTGAGGATCCGGGTGGTTTCCTCCTCCATCACCGGGGCATGGACGAACCAGCGGGGCGTCATGAATCGTGTCGGCGTCACCCATGTGTGTCTCGTTCATCGGTTGCCCCTCGGATGGCGGACGTACGTCAGGATGTCTCCCTGAGCGCACTTGAGGGGTAACGGGCGGAGTTGTGGGGCAGAAGTACCCTTCCCCGACATCCGAGAAGCAACCGATGAACGAACCTTCCTCTAGGTTCTGCCGCACTCCTTTCGTGATCGAGCCGCCGATGGCGCGCCCTGTAACGGTGCTGTGGAGTTCACAGTCCGATCCGATCGAGAGCGGCGCTGACGTTGGCCGCCGCCTGGGCGGAATCGTGAACCGAGTGGTAGAGCTCCTGTGGCCAAATCTCGATTCGGTTGAGCGAACCTGACAAAACCACCGGTTGGCCGAGGTCGAAACCGTCCAGCAGGCTCTTGTTGATGGTGATCCGACCGGCTGAGTCGAGTTTCACTCTCTGGGTCTCGGAGAGGAGTTTGCGAAAGGTGACCGCATCGAGATGTCCGGTCGTGCGATGTTCCTGCCAACGCTGGGCCACCATCGAGTACTCCCGCTCGTCCCACAGGCCCAAACGTTCGCCGAGGCGAACGACATAGCCCCGAGGGCCGAGGACTTCCCGGAAATCGGGTGGCAGCACGACGCGGCCCTTGCTGTCCAGCGTGTGCTCGTACTGACCCACGAACAACGTGCACCTCGCCTCCCCCGGTCCTCATGATGATGTCCGACCGACTGCGGTTCCCCGGCCCATGGATCGCACCAGGACCGGAGGGCAGCCTCATGGGATATCTCCCCACAGCGACCCACATTAACCCCCTACGCCCCCCATGTCCACCTATCGAAGCGAAAACCTGCTCGGTTCTCCCAAAAGCCCTGCCCAGAGGGGTGAACGAATCCTCAGAGCGCCCTCGAGCGGACCGCTACCCCGGACCGGAGACGTCGTCCCAATCGAGAATCACCAGTTCAGCGGTTCCTGCCGGATCGATCGAGTGATGGAGTTCGACCCGACGCGTCCCCCACAGGCGGCGCCGGTTCGACCGCCGACGAGGCGCGGGCCGCACCGGCAGATAGTGGGATCTGGCCCGCTGCGCCGCCTCCGTGCCACGCAGAGCGCCGACCAGCCGAAAGGCCAGTGTCGCTGCCGATGCACTGCCCGCCGCGGTGAGCAGGCGACCGTGTTCGACGAATGGCTCCGGAACAAGCTCGAGGCCCCGAGATGTGATCATGTCACCCGCCAGCCAATGTGTGGTGACCCGTGCGTGATCGGCCAGACCCGCAGCTGCGAGCAACACCGAACCTGTGGACGTCGCCCCCAGCCAGGTGGCCTGCGCTCCGATTTGTGCGATCGCGCCGGTAAGCAACGGATTCTCCGACGCCGTCCGCACTCCCATGCCGCCAGGAACGACGAAGGCGGCACACCGACCGATGTCCTCGGCGGTGCGAGTCGGCACGAGAGTGCCGTGGTAGCTCGTGACCGTCGCCGCCTCCACGCTGGCGATGAGCACGCCGATCGCGGCCGAACCGAGAATCTCGACGATGGCTCCCGCTTCGTCGGCGGCCACGCCGTCATAGGCGAGGACGACGACCGAGAGCTGGCCGGATTCAACCTCCACTCACTCATCATGGTCGCGAGTACGCTGCCGCGGAACCCACCAGACTGGACGTGTGCTCAACGGTCGAGGTCCATGGTGGGACGTGGTCACCACCCGTGGGACCGCATCGGATCTCCACTGTCGACCCATGCCCGAGTCGCCCGGTCGGCGCGTCTGGGTTCACGCCGTGGACAAGCCGGCGCTCGTGCTCGGCTCATCCCAAAAGGACGACGTGCTGGAGCCCACTGCGATCGCGGAGGTAGGCGCCGAAGTCTGTCGCCGGCGCAGCGGTGGCGGCGCCGTACTCGTGCAACCTGGCGACACCTGGATCGATGTTCTCATCGACCGCGGCGACCCGCTATGGGACGACGACGTCAGCCGCGCCTTCCACTGGGTCGGCCATGTGTGGGCAGCAACCCTCCGAGGGCTTGGCCTCGGCGACCACGCCGTCCACACAGGATCGCTGCAGCACCGAGACTGGGGGTCGGTCCTGTGTTTCGCCGGCCTCGGCCCCGGCGAGGTCACCAGCATGTCCACAGGCGACAAAGTGGTGGGGCTGTCCCAACGCCGTACCCGAGGCGCCGCCCGGTTCCAATGCCTCGTCCCCGATCGGGTCACCCTCGAGCCGACCGCTTCGCTGCTGGTGTCCGACGCGCTCCCCGTCGGTTTCGTGGCAGCCGACCACACCGTCGGTGCCGCGGTCGATTCCGGCGTGTTGACCAGCGCATTCCTGGCGACCTTGCACGAGCTGGCCTGAGTCGCTCCGGCCGCCTCAGACAGCCGTCTCGCCGACACTTGACCGATCGGTCTAGTCTTGAGCCATGACGCCCACCTACTCCCCCGAAGCCGAGGTCTTTCGCGAGAAGGTTCAGGCCTTTCTGGCAGAACATCTGCCCGTCGACTGGAGCGGCATCGGCGCGTTGGACGAGGTCGCCGCCATGCGGTTCATGCAGGAGTGGCGCGACATCCTGCGCGACAATCAGTTCCTGGCGGCCAGTTGGCCCACCGAATACGGCGGCGCAGGCCTCACCGCCCTCGAGTCGGTGATCCTCGCCGAGGAATTCCAGAAGTCCGGGGTCCCCACCGGCGGGCCGAACGACGTGTTCGGCATCCAGATGGTCGGCAACACGATTCTGACGTGGGGAACCGAAGAGCAGAAGAAGTACTTCCTCCCTCGGATCATCAGTGGTGAGCACACATGGTGCCAGGGGTATTCCGAACCCAATGCGGGATCCGATCTCGGCAATCTGGGCTGCAAGGCCGAACTGGACGGTGACGAGTGGGTGATCAACGGTCAGAAGATCTGGACCTCGGCCGGCCACCTCGCCGACTGGATCTTCGTGCTCGCCAGGACCGACGCCGAAGCGGCCAAACATCGTGGCATCACGTTCCTGCTCGTCCCGATGGACCAACCCGGGGTCGAGGTTCGCCCGATACGCATGATCACCGGCCAGTCGGAGTTCAACGAGATCTTCTTCACCGATGCCCGATGCGCACGCGACAACGTCGTCGGCGAGATCAACGGCGGCTGGGGGGTGGCGATGACACTTCTCGGCTTCGAGAGAGGAGAGGCGGCTGCCACGACACCGCTCGCGTTCCGCACCGAACTCGACCGCCTGTTCCAACTGGCGAAGGAGTACGGCAGGTCTGAGGATCCCGTCATCCGGCAGCGTCTGGCCTGGTGTTACTCGAAGGTTGAAATCATGCGTTTCCTCGGGATGCGCACGCTGACCGACTTCCTCAAGGGTGGTCATCCAGGTCCCGAGGGGTCGATGTTCAAGCTCTACTGGAGCGAGTACCACTGCAAGGTGACCGAACTGGCGGTCGACATACTCGGCGCCGATGCCCTGTTCATCGACGGCAAACTACCGACGTCGGCGTTCTCGACGGACGCACCAGGGGCCCCCAACGAGTCGGGAAGCTGGTTGGGGACGTTCATGAACGCCCGGGCCGGCACGATCTATGCCGGCACGTCGCAGATCCAGCGCAACATCCTGGGAGAAATGGTGCTCGGCCTCCCCAAGGAACCTCGCGCCGACCGCGGCCCCTGGTCCGAGATCACGAAGTAACGTACCCACTCTGGAGCACCCTTTGCAGCTGCATCCATCCATGGTCGCCGCAGTCGCCAGGCACCCTGTTCTCTGGCCGACCGCGATCCGGGCGTATCGTTCGCTGGTTCCCGATCGGTGGTGGGCCCGTCGACCGTTCCTACCGGTTCCGGACCGGGACTGGATGACCTTCCGCCTCGTGACCGCTTACGGCGGCGATGGGTCTCCTCCCGCCTCCTCCGGTGCCGAGGTGTTGACGTGGCTCCGGTGGTTGCGCCAGGCCTGACCCACACGTCGTGACCGCTCAGGATCGAGACGAGTGGAACCGCCGACACGGCTCGGTGATCGGGCGCGCCGAGGTCGACATCGCAGTGCCGAGACAGTTACCGATGTCGCGACTTGTTGACCGGCACCGGGCGGGTGCTCGATCTGGTTTGGGTGCGGGGCGAGGGAACGCGACCTCGCGGTGATCCACAAAATTGAGGACGCAGTGTGGGCGGATGGATCGTCGTCCTTGAGACCGGCATGTGCTTCCGACCAAGCAACTAGAAGGTTCTCGGCAACCGGCCAAGGTGGCGCAGGACCACCGCAGCGGCGCCGATCAGCGGGCCTTCATCGCCGAGCCCAGCCGGCTGGATACGGGTGCCGTGGCTGTACTCGAGCGTGCACAGTCGATCGATCTCGGCCTGGGCGGAGCTGAAGAATGGTTCGCCGTAGCCCAGCGCCACCGACCCGGCCACGACCGCCAGCCGGAGATCCAGGAGATTGGCCGCCGAAGCCACCGCTCGCCCCACCATCACACCGGCGTGCCGGATCTCTTCGGTGCTGGCGTTCTCGGCCGCGGTACCGATTCGGACCGCGATCCCGGCCCCGGACGCCTCGGACTCCAGGAGGCCGGGCACATGGTCGGGAGGAGCCGACGTCGAGTCGGGACAGACGAACACGTGGCCGATGTGGCCGGCATTGCCGCTGTTTCCTTCGAGCAGGCGGCCGTTCAAGACGATGCCGCCGCCGATCCCGGTGCTCACCACCATCGCCAGGTAGTTTGCGAAGCCGACCGCAGCACCGACCCACCCTTCTGCCATGGCGAGGGCCTTGGCGTCGTTGTCGATCGCAACCTCGAGATTCGTGTGCGCTCGAAGCTTCTGGAGCAGCGGGAAGCGCCGCCATGCGTGGATGTCGAGCGGCGACACCAGACGACCCCCCGGGGTCATTGGACCGACGCATCCCACCCCGAGGGCCTGATACCGATCGAACGGGGCCAGCTCGTCCAACAGGTCGGTGACCAGGCCGAACAACGATTCGGCATCGGTCACCTGTGGTGTCGGCCTCAGAATGCGCCGGACCAACCGTCCGGACGGGCTCACTTCACCGGCGGCCATCTTCGTTCCGCCGATGTCCAGAGCCAGGGCCGGATGCTCGGAGGCCACATCGCTCGAGGCAACCGGATCCATGGATGCGAACTTAGTCTCTCCGCTACCCTGAACCGAGCCTATGGCGGTTCGGGCGAAAGGACCTGATGACCACGACCCCCACAACCGACACCGACGGTGTGAGCGCCTCGAGGCCCGACTCCGCTCCGATGCTCGACGGTGCCGGAGTGGCCCGGTTCGTCACCGCCTTCGATGCCATCGCTGGCAACATGGAGCAGGTCATCCGGGGGAAACCGGTCGTCATTCGCCAGGCGCTTCTGTGCCTCCTCGCCGAAGGGCACCTGCTGGTCGAGGACGTGCCAGGTGTGGGCAAGACGACGATCGCCAAGGCGTTGGCCCAATCCGTCGAGGCAAAATGGGGTCGTATCCAGTTCACTCCCGACCTCCTACCCGCTGATGTCACGGGTATCAGCGTGTGGAAGCGGGACAGTTCCACATTCGAGTTTCGAGAGGGCCCGGTGTTCAACAACATCGTGTTGGCCGATGAGATCAACCGCGCATCTCCCAAGACCCAGTCCGCCCTTCTCGAGGCGATGGCCGAGGAGCAGGTCACCGTCGACGGTCACAGTTACCGCCTGCCGATCCCGTTCATGGTGGTCGCCACCCAGAACCCGGTCGAATCGGAAGGGACCTATCCGCTCCCGGAGAGCCAACTCGACCGATTCCTGATGCGCATCTCGGTCGGATATCCCCGACGGCAGGACGAGTTGTCGATTCTCGAGACGCACGAGCAGCGCCACCTCGTCGACACGCTCGGACCGGTCGCCACCGCCCACGATCTGCGCACGATGATCTCGATGGTCAAGGCCGTGCAGATCGCACCTGAGCTGAGGGCCTACCTGGTCAACATCGCCGAGGCGACCCGCAACCACCCGGCGATCGAGCTCGGCATGTCCCCGCGAGCAACCCTGAACCTCCAGCAGGTCAGCCGGGCACATGCTCTTGCATCGCAGCGACCCTACGTCACCGACGACGACGTGAAGGCGGTCGCCGCAGCTGTGGTCAGCCATCGGATCGTGCTCCGGCCCGAGGCCCAGCTCCAGGGAACCGAAACCGACCGCATCGTCGCCGACATACTGGAGTCCGTACCGGTCCCCTTCGATCGCATCTGATGCGTCCGACTCGAGCGTGCCTGGCCCTCGGTACGGCGGGTCTGGCCATCACGGCGGTCGGGCGGGCGTTCGGAACCCTCGAGCTGTATCTTCTGGGAGCGATGGCGGGTGTTTCCATCATCGGTGCGGTCGTCTACACCGCCTCTGTTCAACTCGATCTCGAGATCGGCAGACGGGCGGCCCCAGCCAAGCTACGAGCCGGTCAACCGGCTCGAATCGACCTCGAACTCGCCAACCGGTCTCGCCGGACAACACCCGTTCTCAGGGTGACCGACCACGTGAGCGGAAGCAGCGGGGCGCGCGTATCACTGGCCGGTATACCCGGACGAAAACAGACCGTCGTGGCGTACCAGCTGCCGACTCGTACCCGTGGGCTTCTCGAGGTCGGGCCGTTGGACCTGTCCTTCGCCGACCCTCTGGCCCTCACGACATCGACCGTGCGCGCCACCGGAGCTTCGCAGTTGCTCGTCCATGCGCCCGTCATTCCGTTCGACTCCCTCAGAGGGCGGGTCGGGCAGGAACAGGTCGGCGAACTCCGAAACGATCGGTCGCTGCGAAGCGGTGGCGACGAGTTCTTCGCGCTGCGCCCTTACGTGGTGGGCGATGAACTTCGCCGGGTCAACTGGCGGGCGACGGCCAGGACCGACGAACTCATGGTCCGCACCGATGAGCGACCCCGCACGGCCCGCACGACCGTCGTGCTCGACCGAGCAGCAGCGGCCTACAGCTCCGAAGGATTCGAGCGGGCGGCTTCGGCCTCCCTCAGCGCACTCGTCGCCGGCTGGAACCCCGAAGACGCTCTGAGGCTGGTCACCACCGAG
Organism: Acidimicrobiales bacterium; assembly: GCA_024638805.1. Taxonomy (GTDB): domain Bacteria; phylum Actinomycetota; class Acidimicrobiia; order Acidimicrobiales; family SZUA-35; genus JABDIY01. The sequence continues at coordinate 10,292 of JAHEJO010000035.1, read as the reverse complement.
CCGACGATCATCACCGACATCCATAGCTGGCACGAACTCGATCTCGTCGACGATCGATTCGCCACACTTCGATGGTCCGTGGACACCGCGTCACCCGACTCGAGTGAACCGTCCACGCTGATTCCGACCCTGCGCGATCTGAGCACTCGAACCCGCGGGGGCACACTGATCGTCGTCACCGGGGCGCCCGAGCCCGAACTGGCAGCCGCCGTCGCTCGCCTCGGTCGCCGCTACCGCCGGGTGGCGGTGATCACCTGTGAGCCCACTCCGCTGACCGGTATTCCGGGCCACATCCGCCACGACGGCATCGCCGATCCGGTGATCGAATGGCGGGCGGTACTCAACTCGCCGTCGTTTCACCCGGTGACCACGTGAGCGACGCCCGCAATCGTTCGGCCCGTTCCCGTCTGGGGCGGGCACCAATGTTCACCGAGGTGGCTGCGGTCGCGTTGACTCCGGCGGCTCTGTTCGGTTTCATTCGAATTTTCGATCAGGCCGCTGACGTACTCCCGATCATCGCTGCGGCCGCCGCATCATCGGCGCTGGCCATCATCCTTCGTCACCTGCGCGTGCCACTCATCCTCGCTGCTCCGCTCTCTCTGTTCGTACTGGCGACCGTGCTGGTGAACCTCCTCGCCCCCGGCACGACGGAGTTTGCCGTCCTCCCCACGGAGCAGACACGAACGATCCTCGCCGCCATCGCCGATGAGGGCCTGGAGCAGTTCCGCAGTCAACGATCGCCGGTCGACGCGATCGACGGGTTTCTCGCCGCCGCCGCCGTAGGGGCGTGGCTGAGTGCCTTCATCGTCGACTGGGCAGCACTGCGGCTTCGCCTGGCCTTCGAACCGGTGTTGCCCGCCGGTCTGTTGTTCGTGTTCACGTCCGTCATAGGGTCCGGTGAGTACCGCCTACTGACCACCGCCGTATTCGCCTCAGCCCTGATCGTGTGGACCTCGGCCCACCGGCTCGATCGGGAACGCCGGCTCCTGTGGCTGACCGCCGACCGTCGACGCGGGCCGGCCCGACTGGCCGGCGGGGCCGCCTCATTCGGTGTCGTGGCCGTCGCCATCGGACTCCTTGTCGGTCCGCTCATACCCGGAGCCGGAGAGGTCGGGTTGCTCGACTGGCGCAACGGCGGCGACCCGACCAGGGTCGTGGTCAGCCCGTTCGTCGATATCGGGGCGAGACTGGTCGATCAGCGCGACATCGAGTTGTTCGCGGTGACTACCGAACGGCCCAGCTACTACCGTCTGGCCGGCCTCGACACCTACGAGAACGGCGTGTGGCTGTCGCGAGGCCAGGAATCGATGGAGGAGGACGGCATTCTCCCGGGACGGCGACCGACGGCGGGTACCACCCACAACGTGCGTCAGGACTTCCGGATGCAGAACTTGAGCCAGGAATGGTTGCCGGCCGCGTTCGCCCCGTCGGAGATCATCGAGTCCGACGCCAGGTTCAACTGGATCGCCGACACGGGATCGCTCATCGTGGAGGAATCCCGAGGTTCGGTGGACGGACTCGAGTACTCGATCGAATCGATCGTTCCCGATTACAGCGCGGCGGAACTCCGAGCCGCTTCGACGAATGCGCCCGCAGCGATTCGTCAGCGGTACCTCGATCTCGATGGCGTGACCCCCACGATTGCCACCACGGCGCGGGACCTCACCCAGGGAGCGTCCAGCGACTACGACGCGCTGATCATGATTCAAGACTTCTTCCGGAGGTTCGACTATTCCGTCAGTCTGAGTCCGCGCTCGGGGGATCCGATCGAACAATTCCTCGACGAACAGGTCGGGTTCTGCCAACAATTCTCGGGCACCTTCGCCCTCATGGCTCGTTCGCTGGGCATTCCGGCACGCGTCGCGGTCGGGTTCACGTGGGGCCAGCCGGTGGTCGGAGAGCCCGGGTCCTATCAGATCACCGGCCGCCACACCCACGCCTGGCCCGAGGTGTACTTCGACGATCTCGGATGGGTGTCGTTCGAGCCCACACCCGGCCGAGGCTCCCCTTCTGCTACCGCTTATGCCGGACACGGCGCTGACCAGGATGACCCGGTCCAACCCGACAATCCGTTCGACACGACGACCACCACCACACCCGGCGAGACCGAGGCCGGCTCGACCGACACCACCGGACCCGAGTTCCAGGATCCCGAATTTCCCGGCGGAACCGCCGGGACGGGAACCGGAGGGGGCGGCGGCGGTTTTGAATTCAACCGGCAGTGGCTGATCGGGCTGCTGGTGGCGACGGCGATCGTCGGAGGTTTGCCCTTGCTACAGCACGTCCGTCGGCTTCGACGCCGCCAACGAGCTGTGTCACCCGCCGAGCGCATCGACACGGTGTGGGCCGAGGTCGCCGAATCGCTCGAACGACGACGGGGAATACTGCGGACGCCGTCGGAGACACGATCCGATTTCTGCGAGCGTCTGTCCGCCCAGAGACGATTCGACTACCTCCCCTTCCCGACCTTGGGTACTCTCGTCACCGCCGCTCGGTTTGCACCCGAGCTCGTCACGACCGACGATGCCGAGGAAGCCGAAGCGGCGGGTGACAAGATCATCGCCGACCTTCGAGCCGAGCACTCTGCGGTGCGGCGCTGGTGGCACGATGCGGATCCGCGCCGCCTTCTCAGGCCGACCGTTCGGATACGGGTCCGGTGAGGGCGCCGCGACGCTGCCCGTCGTACCGACCCGGCGAGCCGCCGGTCGACCGAATCCGATCGGGTAAAGGATCCGCCCGCGTTGCCGATTGGGATTTCGTGCGCGAAACTAAGGGCTCCAACGGTTTGGAGAGGTAAGCGTTCATGCCGCTATCGGAAAATGAGCAGAACATTCTCGACGAGATCGAGCGTCATCTGCACCAGACCGATCCGGAGCTGGTGCGCGAGGTCGGCGAGACCACCGTGTACGGCCATGCGCTCTCCTCGCTTCGGTGGTCGGTCGTGGGACTCATCGCCGGTCTCACCCTGATGCTGGGAACGCTACAGATTCACTTTCTCCTCGCGTTCGCCGGCTTCGTCCTCATGCTCGTGAGCGGCATGGGACTCGAGCGGAACTTCAAGATGATGGGTCGCGCAGGACTGAATCAGGTCTCCTCTGCCATCCGGGCCAACGCCCAACAAAACCAGGCCGACCAGGATCCCGCCGAAGACTGATCCCGGCTGGTGGCTGAGGGAATCGAGCCCGACGAAGATCCGGCGTCGCCCGGCGGCCCCGATCAGCTGACTCCGTTCTCCGGCCTCGCCGCGCCGTCGCCCCTGGACACCGAACCTCCCGCGGCCGCCCGCTGGTTGGCGTTCAGCGGCATCATCATCGGCGGGATACTCGGGGGAATGATCGGCTTCGGCACCGCCGATCTTCTGGGGGCGCCCGAATGGTTGTCCGCATTGAGCGCGGTCGCATTCGCCATCGGCGGTGCCGCCGGCGTCGGCATCGTCGCCCAACTCACCCTGAGGGCCATGAACGAATGGCGTGCCGTGCAGCATCCCGAGGACCAGCGACGATGACGGAGTGGCAGGCGTTGACTTCCCTCGCCGCCGACCTGGCCCGTGAGGCGGGTTCGCTCGCGCTACAGCAGCGCCAGGCCGTCGTCGGTGACGTCACCACCAAGTCGAGCAGCACTGACATCGTGACCGCCGCCGACCAGGCTGCCGAGGCCTTGATCACCGATGGTTTGAAGCATCACCGTCCTGATGATGCCATCGTCGGTGAGGAGGGAACCGCAGCCGAGGGAACGACGGGCGTCACCTGGTTCATCGACCCGATCGATGGCACCACCAACTTCTACTATGGACTCCCAGGGTGGGTGGTGTCGATCGCCGCCGTCGACGAAACCGGCACCGCGGCAGCGGCGGTCTATGACCCGATTGCCGACGTCCTGTACTCAGCCTCCCGGGACGGTGGCGCGTTCGGCAACGGCACTCGGATGCACGTTCGAACGGCAACAGCTTCGCTGGACCAGGCCCTGATCGCAACGGGCTTCTCCTACCTACCCGATCAGCGGCGCCGGCAGGCTGAGATCCTTCTCGATGTCGTGCCGAACGTTCGTGACATCCGCCGATCGGGGGCTGCGGCCAAAGACCTGTGCCTGGTGGCCGTAGGTGTCTACGACGCCTACTACGAGGCCGGTCTGAACCGATGGGATCTGGCCGCGGGGTGGCTCATCGCAGTGGAGTCCGGCGCCCGAGTCGAGTTCCTCACGCCGGAAACGGCCGATCGACGTCTCCTCCTCGCCGCCCCACCTCACTTGTTCGAGCCCCTCGCCGAGCTGCTCGATCGAGCGGGCGCCCCCCTTGACCCCTGATCGGCACACACCAAAACGGGTCGCCCGTGAGCCGCTGGCTCCCATTCTGCGCCGATATGAGGCACCATGGACGGTTGTGGGCACACACATTCTGACTGTCGAGGATGACGAGCGGATCCGCCAGGCGGTCAAACTGGCCTTGGAAGAAGAGGGCTGGGACGTCACTGAGGCAGCGACGGGTGAGTCGGCGATGGAGTGCTTCACGCTGGACCCTCCTGACGTCGTCCTGATCGACATCAATCTGCCCGGCATCGACGGCTTCGACGTGTGTCGCCAGTTGCGTCGCCAAAGCGACGTGCCGATCATCATGGTCACCGCCCGTGCCGACACCCACGACGTGGTGGCGGGTCTCGAAGCCGGGGCGGACGATTACGTCACCAAGCCCTTTGCTCCCAAAGAGCTGTCGGCTCGTATTCGTGCCATGCTGCGCCGTAGCCGCAACACCGAGCATGGCAACATGCCGAGGGTCAAAGTAGGCGACCTCGAGATCAGCCCGGAGGAGGGTGTGGTCACCCAGGACGACGCCGACGTGCATCTGACCAAGACCGAGTTCAAGTTGCTGTGCGAACTCGCATCCCAGCCCGGCAAGGTATTCAGTCGTGAGGTCCTCCTCGAACGAGTCTGGGGTTATGACTACTTCGGTGACGGACGCCTGGTCGATGTGCATATCCGTCGGCTGCGCACCAAAGTCGAACCCGACCCGGCGAGCCCCCGCTACGTCGTGACCTCCAGAGGCCTTGGATACAAACTCCAGCCCTGAGGACGCCGCCGGACGCCGTGGGGGCGGGGTCGGTCGCGCCTTCGGTCTCCGAACACGGGTCTCGCTGTCGTATGCGTTGGGGGCTCTTCTGCTCTCGACGGGCATGGCGGTCAGCACGTTCGTGTTGGCCCAGCGGCAACTCCTCGGCGAGACCGAGGGTCTCGCCGTGGGGCAGATGTTCAAGAACGCCGCCGACCTCAAACGTGACCTCCAGCTCCAACCCGACGCCGACTCCGACGGTGTCGGCGAGCCTGATGTCACCAGGATCCTCGAAGGGCTCCCCCGACCGAACAACGCCCGCGTCCTCCTCCTGCTGGCCGACAATGAACCCCGGTCACTTTCCGGACTCGTGGCTCGGGACATCCCCACCGACCTGCGTGAACTCGTGGTCCGTGGCCAGGCCGGCAGTAAGAGGTTCCGCACGGCCGAAGGTGCACAATTCGCCGCCGGCGTACGTATCGCCGAGATCGACGCCGAGTATTACGAGGTTCTCCCGCTGTCGGCGACCGCCGCCACGTTGGCGACGCTGCGACGGATCCTCATCGGCGCCAGCGCCGTTGCGACCATTCTCGGCGCCGGCCTCGGTTACTACTTCGCCCGCCGGATCCTACAGCCGGTCACGAGCGCGGCCGAGGCGGCCGAAGCGATCGCCAGCGGCGACTTCGACACGCGGCTGGACGAGCAGTCGGATCCCGATCTCGCCAAGCTCACCGCCTCGTTCAACGACATGGCGAGCGCTCTGAAGGCCCGTATCGAACGAGACGAGCGCTTCGCTTCGGATGTGTCCCACGAGCTCCGATCGCCACTCATGACGCTCGCAGCATCGGTCGAGGTGCTCGAGCGTCGGCGAATTGAGATGCCGGAGGCGGCCAGACGGGCGACCGACCTGCTATCCAAGGACCTGATGCGATTCCAACGGCTCGTGGAGGATCTCCTCGAGATATCCCAACTCGACGCCGGTGCGATCCACTTGGACACCAGCGTCTTCAGCATCAGCGAGTTCATCGAGAGGGTCGTCGCCCACAGCACCGCGACGAACGTCATGGTCGATGCCAGCGCCGGCGACCCGCTCCTCGTACGCGCCGACAAACGACGGCTACATCAGGTGATCGCCAACCTCTTGGACAACGCCCGCAAGTACGCCGGCGGCGCAACGATCATCACGATCATGCGCTACAGCGACCGGATCAGGATCAGCGTGATCGACGACGGACCCGGCGTGGATCCGGCCGACCGACTCCGCATCTTCGAGCGATTCTCCCGTGCCGGATCCGACGCCGGCAGGCGCAACGTCGCCAAAGGGGTCGGACTGGGTCTCTCCCTCGTCGCTGAACACGTGCGCCTGCACGGCGGGCGGATCTGGGTGGACGGGGCCACCCCCACCGGCCGAGGTGCGCGCTTCATACTGGAACTACCGGCGATCGAAGCCGAGGTCAACGAGACGATCGAGGAGTTGGCGCTATGACCTGGCGGCCGACAGGGCTTGCGTGTGTCGCCGTGGGCCTTGCGGCGTGTACGACGCCTTCGGAGAACCAGGCGGTCGTGATCGACGACGTTCCCTACGACCTCCTCGGCACCGTGAATTCGACGCCGATCACCGAGTCCGAGCCCCGGGGACCGTTCGAGTTGGAGCTGTTCTTCATCTCCGAGGCGGACGAAACGCTGGTACGGGTGGTTCGAGCCAGAGAACAACCGCCGGGATTGCAGGAGACGATCGATGCGCTGATGGTGGGACCAACCGAAGCGGAACTCGCGCTCGTCGCCATGCGGCCCCGGCTGTCCGAGTCGCTCAACCCGGTCGCCGCATCGCCCACCGGTGGTCTGCTGGCGATCACCGTGTCGGACGAGGCGCAGTTCAGAGACCTCAACAACCGGCTGCCCTCTCAGGTGTTGGTGTGCACGTTGACCCAATTCGACAACGTCGAGGCGGTCGAACTGCGTGACAGCATCGGTCCGATTCCACTTACTGGTGCCAATTCGGAGTCGATCGGCAGCCAGGCCCGCCGCGAGAACTACAACGAGTGCGAAGCATCCGATGCCGAGGCCCTCGCCGCAGCGGCAGTGCCGGGTGAGGGGGAGGACGACCCTCCGGCGATCACCGACGATGCCGAGAGTGGTTAGCCCATGCGGCCGGCAGGTTTGCGCACCGCCGGCCCTAGATTGTTGACGATGCGAGTGGGGATCCTGACAGCCGGTGGGTCTTTCTGTCCCCGCCACGCTGCGGTGTTCCCGCAGATCGGACTCGCATGGCTCGACCCGGTCCGCCAACGGTCGTCGGACCCTGCGATCCCGGTGGTCGCGTGATGCATGCGTTCGAGTCGTTCGCTCCCGGCAGGGTCAATCTGATCGGTGAACACACCGACTACACCGGCGGTCTCGTGTTCCCCATGGCGCTCGATCGGGGCATCACGATCACCGGAACGCTCACCCAGGGGCATGTATCGGCGGTGTCGTCCAACGAGGGCGAACCGGTTTGGTTTGTTCTGCCCGTCGACGATCCGGCTTCGGTCACACCCGCATGGGGTCGGTTTCTGGCCGCAGCCGCCAAACGGGCTGACACCGGCCGCGGGTTCGACGGTCGGATCGACACGTCGTTGCCCACCGGAGGAACCGGCCTCTCGACCAGCACCGCGCTCACCTGTGCCGCTTTGCTGGCCCTCCGCGGAGACGGGGACCGTCTCGAGCTGGCAAAGATGGCCAAAGCTGCCGAGCAGGACGCCACCGGGGTCCAGATCGGGATCATGGATCAGATCGCCAGCCTGTGCGGCGTGGCCGGTTCGGCGCTGATGATCGACTGTCACAGCCTCGAGATCACGCCGGTACCGGTACCGGAAGGGCTCGAGGTGCTCATCGTTCACTCCGGGCAACGGCGAGAGATCGCCGACTCCGCCTACAGCGAGCGTCGAAACGCGTGCTTCGCCGCCGAAGGGGATATCGGACCGCTCCGCTGCGCCTCGCTGGCCGAGGTCGAAACCCTGACCGATCCGGTGATACGCAAACGTGCCCGCCACGTCGTGGGCGACAACGCCCGGGTTCGGGCGATGGCCGACGCATTCACCGCCGACGACCTGCGCCTCGCCGCCCAGATTCTCAATGAGGGACACCGGAGCTACGCCGAGGATTTCGAGGCGTCGACGCCGATGATCGAAGCTGTGATCGAACAGCTCATCGTTCAGCCCGGTGTGCTGGCGGCCCGGCTCACGGGCGGAGGTTTCGGCGGATCGATCGTCGTCTTCGCCGAACAGGGCACCGACCCCCACGTGAGCACCTGGTGGAGCCGGGCCACACCCAGCGCCGGCGCCCGAATCGACTGGCGCTAGAAGGCGGGCGGTGTTTCGGCGTCAGCCGAAACTCGGTGAGTGAGCGAAGCGAACGGCGTGGAGGTGAGGGGATTCGAACCCCTGGCCTCCTCGATGCGACCGAGGCGCTCTAGCCAACTGAGCTACACCCCCTGAAAGCCAGAGAGGATTCTACCCGTAGTTGGCGAGAAGTTCGTCCCGTTCCCGGTCGTATTCGTCGTAGGGGCTGGTGTCATCGCGATCTGACTCGTAGTCGTCGAGCCAGATCACGGTGTCCCGGCGTTCCAGTTCTCGTGCGCCGGCGCGGTTGGCGAAGGCGACGAACGTTGCCAGCAGCACGTCCATGGTGAGATGAAGGCCAACGAACAGCCCACCGGCGATGACGGCGGCGATCAACGACACCACGACGGACACGCAGAGGGCGAGGAAGATCTGGAGGCGCCGGCTGTGGACGGACTGGTTCCTCCACTTCGAAGGGCTCGTCGCCAACTGGCCACCGCTCACGCGTTCTTGCATCACCTCTTCGGGGGCTCGACCCATCGCCGACAACTGCTGCCGGAAGGAACCGATCGAGTCGTGTTCGCGTTTTCTCAGAGACCGCAGGAAAGGAACGACAAGCCACGCCATCCACAGGCTGACGACAACGGCGATGATGAGCATTTGCCAGATGGGCAGGGGCATTTCGCTGGATGCACTTTCGGTTCGTGTCAAGATTGACGGGATGGGTATCTCTGCTCATTCATAGTCGAATGGTCGGGCGGGCGGTTGTCAAGCGCCCATATTGGTGACCATCCTCACCTGTCCGTTACCGTGGTCGGCATGGCAGGAACGTTGATCGACACGTTCGGTCGGGTACACACCGATCTCCGAATCTCGGTGACGGATCGATGCAACTTCCGCTGCGCATATTGCATGCCCGAGGAGGGAATGGACTGGGTGGAGAGAAGCGGCATCCTCTCCTACGAGGAGATCGAGCGGGTGGCGCGCATCCTGGTCGAGGAGGCCGGTGTGCGGACGATTCGCCTCACCGGTGGCGAGCCAACGGTGAGGGCACGGCTGCCATTGCTGGTCGAACGGCTGGCGGCGTTGGACATCGAGCTGTCGATGACGACCAATGGGGCGACCCTTGCCCTGATCGCCAACGATTTGCGTGATGCCGGTCTCGACCGTGTGAACATCAGCATCGACACCCTCATCCCTGACCGTTTCCTCCGCCTGACGAAGCGTAACGAACTAGCTCGGGTCCTCGAAGGGATCGACGCCGCCGTCGCGGCTGGCTTCGACCCGGTCAAGCTCAACGTCGTGCCCATGAGAGGGATCAACGATGACGAGATCATCGAGTTCCTCCGTTTCGGCAGGATGAAAGGGGTCACGGTCAGATTCATCGAGTTCATGCCACTCGACGCCCAAAGCGAATGGTCAAATGATCGGGTCGTCACCGCCAGCGAGATCCTCGACGCTGCCGCCGCCGAATTCGACTTCGCTCCTATCAGTCGCGGGTCCTCGCCGGCGGAAAGATTCGGCTTCACCGATGGTTCCGGAGAGTTCGGAGTGATCGCCAGCGTCACCCAACCCTTCTGCGAGGCCTGCGACCGCATCCGTCTGACCGCCGACGGGCAGCTCCGCAACTGCCTTTTCGCACTGGGGCACACCGATGTCTTGACGCTGCTGCGGTCCGGTGCGACCGACGCCGACATCCTCGACGCCATCGCCGCCGAGGTCCGCAAGAAGTGGGCGGGGCACTCGATCAACCAGGTGCATTTCATTCGACCGACCAAGTCGATGAGTCAGCTGGGCGGATGAGTAGCGTGGCGCCGCCTGAGCGGTAGTGTTTGCGGATGGCTGAGCGAGAACTGACCCACCTCGACCCACTCGGGCGGGCGCGCATGGTGGACGTCACACTCAAGGATCCGACCCACCGACGGGCGGTG
>JAHEJO010000034.1 GCA_024638805.1 Acidimicrobiales bacterium | reverse complement strand
CCTTCTCCTCGACGAGCTCCTCGACACCGAAGGCTCCCGGATCGTCACGGTGTCCAGCACCGGCCACAAGATCCTCTCCCGGATCGACGTCGATGATCTGAACGATGAAACGGGTTACAACCGGGTAAGGGCCTATGCACGGTCCAAACTGGCAAACCTGTTGTTCACCTACGAGCTGCAACGCCGTCTCTTCACCGCCGGCTCCACGACGATGGCCCTTGCAGCACACCCGGGCGGCGCTTCAACCGAACTGGCCCGCAACTCACCGGCGGTCGTGAGGGTCGCCGAGGTCGTGTTGCGCCCGATGACCCAGTCCGCCGAGATGGGCGCGCTGCCGACGCTGCGAGCGGCCACCGACCCGGCCGCGATCGGCGGGCAGTATTACGGCCCCGACGGTTTCGGCGAGTTCCGAGGCCATCCGGTCGTGGTCGCCTCGAGCAGGCGTTCCCACGACCACAAACTCCAGCGCCGGCTGTGGCAGGCGTCGGAAGACCTGACCGGGGTGACCTACGCGATCTGAGGCGAGAAGCGGCACGCTTGCGGTTCGTACCGCTCGGGTTCGTCGTGCCCACCTTCTGCACGTCCGGCAAGTCGTCCATCAGGTCGAGATTCGCCGTCGCCGCAAGGAGTCGGCAAGACTCTCGACGTGCCCACGTTCGAGTACGAGTTCACCGTTCCCGCCAGCCGGAAACGGGTGCGAGAATTCCACCATGACACGAGCGCCCTGAAGATCCTGACACCGCCTCCGAGCATCATGCAAACCCATTCGATCGAACCTTTGGCCGAAGGCTCGGTGAGCCGGTTCACGATTTGGGCCGGACCGATTCCGATCCGTTGGGAGGCGACCCACCACGACGTGTCCGATGAGGGTTTCACCGACGTGCAAACCGCCGGGTTGATGGAGAAGTGGGCGCACACCCACCGGTTCATCGAGATCGGTCCCGATGAAACCAGGGTCACCGAACACATCGAGTACCAGCATCCAGGTCTCCCTCAGGCTCTGATCACCTTCCCGATCTTCAACAAGCTGGCGCTGAAGGGTTTGTTCGCCTACCGGAAAAGGCAAACGATCCGTCACTGCACCCGGTAGCGCTGCTCGGTTCAGCTGGCACGCAGTTGCGGGCGACTAGCTGGAGGTGCGGGCATCCAGGGTGCGTTGCGCGGCCCGTTGGCCACTGAGGTAGCTCTGGTCGGTCCAGATGTAGGCCCAGTCGCCGTAACGTCCGCAGTAGGTGATGTCGAGTGACGTCAAGTAGTCCTGCACCTTGGCTGCACACGGCCCCGAGTCCAGGTCGAAGATCACATTCGCGTAGGGGATGAGACGAGCTTCGGAGAACACGATGTCGTCGTCCTCACGGAGCACTCCCATGGTGATGAGCTCTTCGATGACCGGCTTGATGTCGTCTTCGGGTTTGTGGTCGAGCGGCTTGTATTTGTCGCTGTAGTAGACCTCGACCTGGACCGCACCGTGACCGGGGGGGCAGGTTGTGGGGCTGAACATGTGAGGAAAGCTGAGACGCACACACCGCAGGTCTTCGTCGTAGATGTACCGCCAGTGGGCGGGTGAAAGGTCCTCGCGGGCAACGCCGACGTTCACGATGACGCTCTGGCTGCAGCTCAGCAGGCCGGCCGCCTCTTGCACATCATCGGGCACGTTGGGCAGCATCCGGATCATCTCGGTCAACGGAGCCGACGAAATGAGAGTGTCGTAACCCTCGGTGTGTCCGTTGCCGAACGTCACGGTCTTGGCGATGGGGTCGATGCTCTCCGCCCGATGGCCCAGGCTCAGGTCGGCGGCTGCGAAGAACTTGTGCAGGTAGCCTTCGAAGCCACCCTTCTTCGGGTAGCGGAACTTGTCGATGTAGTGCTTCTCGGTGCGTGGCGGGCGCACGGCGCCCATCAGGACTTCTTTGAGGTCAGGACGGTAGAGCCGGGGGCCCAACCACGACACGTTCATGTCCTGGGGACCACAGGTGTGGTATTTGGTGCCGTAGCGGCCGGGAAAATTGTCGGCGAACGTCGGGCCGTAGGCGGCGAGCAGCCATTCGTGATAGTTGGCGAACGATGCCGTTTCAGGCATCTCCGTCGCGGACACCTGGATGAATTCGTCGAGGATCTGCACGATGAGATCCTCGGGAAGGGCATGGAGGTAGGCGATCGCAGGGTGCTTCACCCACACGCCCTGGTAGTAGTTGTCGACACGGGCGTTCAGCGTCTCGTAGTGGCCGTCGACGGCCTCGGCGAGGACGTTCTGCACCTCCTCGATCTCGGTGAAGGAGATGTGAGGGCCATCATCGAAGACGAAGCCCTTGTCGTTCGGGAACGACGCGGTATGGCCGCCGGGGTAACTGTTCTTGTCGAACAGCCTAGGTGTGACACCTTCTGACGTGAGGCGATCGAAGGCGCCCCACGCCGCCATTCCACTGCCGAGAATCACCGTCTTGTCGCTCATCTTTGTCCGTTCGTCGGGAGGGTTCGTGCGGTAGGCACCGTTGTAGCTTCGGTCGGCGCCGATCTGTCCAATCGTTGGTGAACCACCTGGTGCTCCAGATGTTCGTCCACCATCCACATCGGCCGATGCGGCCGCCGGATCAAGGGTAGGTCTCCAGGTCCTTGCATCGAAGGGCGCGTATCGCTCCAACCCAGTTGATTCGAGTCGTTCGGTCGCCCGATAGGGCATGTTTGCCCGTGGGACTCGACCCGCTAGCCCATGAGCCCACATCGTGGCACCGTTACGTTGGTCCCATGGATCGAGCACCCGAATCCAAGATCTCATGAAGGTTGTGATTCTCGCCGGCGGCCTCGGTAGTCGTCTGAGTGAAGAAACGATCAGCAAGCCAAAGCCCCTGGTCGAGATTGGTGGCAGACCGATCATCTGGCACATCATGAAGCACTATGCGGCGCACGGCTACGACGACTTCCTCGTCGCCCTCGGCTACAAGGGCGACATGATCAAGCAGTACTTCGCCGGGTACGGCACGCTGGCCAGTGACCTCACGGTGAATCTGGGGGCCAGCAAGGTGATCCGCCACACCCAGCAGCCCGATGAGGGCTGGAACATCGGCCTGATCGACACCGGGCTTCACACTCACACCGGCGGTCGGATCCGTCGTCTCGCACCTCACTACAACGGCACGTTCATGGCAACTTACGGCGATGGTGTCGCCGACGTGGACATCACCAGATTGGTCGAGTTCCACAGGAACCACGGCAAGCTGGCGACCGTGACAGCGGTTCGTCCGCCCGCCCGTTTCGGCGCCATCGAGTTCGACGGTGATCAGATCACCAGCTTCACCGAGAAGCCTCAAACCGGCGAGGGCTGGATCAACGGTGGTTACTGCGTGCTCGAGCCCGAGGTTCTCGAGTACATCGAATCCGACGACATGGACTTCTCGAACGAACCGCTGGCCAAACTGGCCAAGGACGGCGAACTCATGGCCTACCGTCATGAGACGTTCTGGCAGTGCATGGACACCCTGCGGGACAAAGAACTGTTGGAATCACTTTGGGACGGCGGCAACGCCCCTTGGAACAACTGGAGTAATCAGTGATGAAGGTCCTACTCACCGGCGGCGAAGGCTACATCGGAACACTTCTGGGTCAGCGCCTCATGAAGGCCGGCCACGACGTTGTGAGCTACGACACGGGTTTCCATCGCGTCGGATGGCTCCACGACGGCGTCGACTGCGCTCCGGCGTGGACCAAGATCGATTCGCGGCTTGTCGTACCTGATCAGCTCCAGGGCTTCGACGCGGTCATCCATCTCGCCGATCTCTCCAACGATCCTCTCGGCAATCTCAACCCCGATCTGACGTTCGACATCAATCACCGTGCCACCATTCGGCTGGCCGACATGGCCAAGGCCGCCGGCGTTCACCGTTTCGTCTACAGCTCGTCGTGCAGTGTCTATGGCGCATCCGGTGACGACGAGGACGTGTTCGCCACCGAGGAGTCGCCCACAGGCCCCCTGACCGCCTATGCGAAGTGCAAACTGTTGTGCGAAGAGGGCCTCTCGAAGCTGGCCGATGACAACTTCTCGCCGGTCTACCTGCGCAATGGAACGGCGTACGGGTTGAGCCCACGGATGAGGTTCGACCTCGCCATCAACGACCTCACCGCTCAGGCGTACCTCACCAAGAAGCTCGTGCTCGAATCCGACGGCACCCCGTGGCGACCCTTCGTGCATGTGGCCGACATCGGCAAGGCGATGCTGTGTGCGCTCGAGGCGCCCGCCGAGGCGATCCACGACGAGGTCTTCAACGTCGGCGACGATCGAGGCAATTATCAGGTGAAAGACATCTGCCGGATCATCGGCGAGGAGATCGACGGCTGCGAGGTCATCATCGGTGAAAAGGGTGGCGACAACCGCAACTACAAGGTGAATTTCGAAAAGATCACCACTCGGTTGCCCGGGTTCTCCTGCGATCACGACGTGCGTTCCGGCGTCAAGGAGATGGTCGACACCTTTGTTCGGATCGACTTCAACGAGGCCCAGCAAACCCACCGCGGCCATCGCCGCATCAAGCAGATCCAGCACCTTCTCGATACCCACCAGATCAACGACGAGTTCTACTGGCAGACGTAGTGTTAGTGCAGCTCGGATTCCTGTCATCCGGGCCGTGGCACGCGACGGCAACCGGTTCCGTGTGAACGAGAGGTCAGAGAGAATGGAATTTCAGCCCACAGACGTGGCAGGTTGTTTCGTCGTTTCGCTGAACCAGATCGGTGATGAGCGGGGTTTCTTCGCTCGCCAGTGGTGCGCCGACGAAATGAGCGCCGTCGGCGGAGCGAGCAACGTGGCCCAGATCAACACGAGCTACTGCGTCGAAGCTGGGCTGATTCGCGGCCTCCATTGGCAGGAACCGCCGGTGGGCGAAGCCAAATTCATGCGGTGCATCAACGGCGCCATCTTCGACGTGTGCGCTGACGTCCGCAAGGACTCTGCGACGTACGGGAAATGGTTCGGGATCGAGCTCACACCGCAGAACCGCCTGGCGTTGGCGATCCCGGAGGGTTGTGCCCACGCCTACCAATCCCTCTTGCCCGACAGCGAGGTGATGTACCTCACGAACACGCCGTACACGCCGGGGGCGGAGAAAGGTCTGCGGTACGACGATCCGTTCTTCGCCATCGACTGGCCGATCGACGACGGGATCACGATCAGCGACAAGGACGAGAGCTGGCCCCCTTTCGAGGCCTAGCGATCGAGCTGATTCGGCGTCACCTCGCATGCTCGGCCGGCACTGGCTCTTGCGTGAGCGGCCCGGGCTCTCGCCTGTTCCCGCGCGTGCGCGATTCGGCGTTGCAGTAAAGTCGCCCAGGAGTGGACCCGATGAGAACCGGTATATGACGACGCTCACGCGATCGTCAAACGAGCCCACCAAACTGGGCACGTTCGGCGGCGTCTTCACCCCCAGTCTGCTGACAATCCTGGGCTTGGTCCTGTTCCTACGTCTGGGCTTCGTGACCGGCAACGTCGGCCTCGCCCAGATGCTGCTCATCCTGGCGCTGTCCACCTCGGTGTCGATCCTCACCACGATTTCGTTGGCGGCGATCGCCACCAACCTCAGGGTCGGGGGTGGGGGTGTCTACTTCCTCGTGTCCAGGACCCTCGGCCCTGCAGCCGGCGGTGCCATCGGAATGGTGCTGTACCTGGCGATGTCGGTCTCGGTGGCGTTCTATTCCATCGGTCTGGGCGAAGCGGTGGCCAGTGCGGCCGGTTGGGACAACCCGAACCTGCCCCAGATGATCGCGGCGGTCATGATCGTCGGGCTCGTCGGTCTCGCGTGGCTCGGAGCCGACATCGCCACCCGCCTCCAGTACGTCGTGATGGTGTTGCTGATCATCGCCATCGCCGCCTACTTCATCGGCGTCACACCCGATCTCTCGATGGACCTGTTCAGGGACAGCGTGGGCAAACCGTTGGCGGGCGGATCGTTCTGGGTCAGCTTCGCCATCTTCTTCCCGGCGATCACCGGATTCACTCAGGGCGTGGCCATGTCGGGCGACCTGCGCACCCCGAGCAAGAGCATCACGACCGGCACCTTCGCCGCCATCGGGCTCTCGACCGTCGTCTACGTGCTGGTCGTCCTCACATTCGTCGCCGCTGTGCCACTGCAGGTGCTCCGCGACGACACCGCAATCATGCGACAGCTCTCGCTGGCACCCGGGCTCGTCGACCTCGGTGTCATCGCCGCCACCCTGTCATCGGCGATCGCATCCATCCTGGGCGCACCGCGGGTCCTGCAGCGCCTCGCCGCCGACCGTGTGGTCAAGCCCCTCAACCCGTTCGCCATCACCACCCCGATCGGCGACAATCCCCGCCGCGCCGTGCTGCTCACCGCCGCCATCGCCCTCGCGACCGTCGCCCTCGGCGACCTCGACGTCGTGGCACCGGTCATCTCCATGTTCTTCCTCGCCAGCTACGGGATGATCAATTACGCCACCTACTCCGAAGCCCGAGCGGCCAGCACCTCGTTCCGGCCGAGGTTCCGGTTCTTCGATTGGCGCCTCAGCCTCCTGGGAACGCTCGCATGTCTGGGCGCCATCATCGCCATCGATCCGCTGGCCGGCAGCCTGGCCGGGGTCGCCATCTTCGGCCTCTACCGCTATCTCGGCAACTCGGTGCAACAGGTTCGCTGGGCCGACAGCACCCGCAGTTTCCACGCCTCCAAGGTGCGAGGGCATTTGCGCATGATGAGCGGTCAGACCGACGCCCGGCGGGACTGGCGACCGGTGACGGTGGCGTTCGTGCCTCGGGATCCGGAACGGCGAGCCCAGCTGCTGACGGTGAGCTCGTGGTTCGAGGGGGGTTCAGGTTTCACCACCGCCGCTCGGATCATTCCCGGCCGGGGTCCTGTGGCCCGCAAACACGCCGCCCGGGTGCAGGTCGAACTCCAGAACGAGATCGACGAAGCCGGCTCCGGGGTCTACGGGCGGGTCGTCGTCGCGAACGATCTCGAGGCGGGCGTGTCGGCGATGCTCCAGGCCCACGGCATGGGACCGATCAGCCCGAACCTCGCCCTCTACAGCTGGTACGAGATCGACGACGCCGAACGTGCGAACTCTCGCGAGTACGAGACGATGGTCAGGACCGGCGTTCGGTTCGGCTCCCATGTCGGTATTGTGCACGCCCAGGGCCTCGACGGTGGGGCGCCGACACGGGCCCGGCGCAGCCGCATTGCGGTTTGGTGGTCCGATGACGCCAACGGCCAGCTGCTGACCCTGCTGGCCTGGATGGCGACCCGCACCTCGGTGTGGTCGAGGGCCACGATCGAGGTGTGGATTGCCTGCGATCACGCCGACGACGAACACGGCGATGCCGACCGTGTCGCCGGTCTGATCGACGATGCCAGGATCCCGGCCACGATCATGGGCAGTGCAAGGCCGGAGGAGTTCGCCGGGAAGGCGGGCACAGCCCAACTCGTGCTGGCCCCGCTGCGGGTGCGAAACCAGGCGATGCTCGGACCGGGCGGCACCTCGATCGACGACATGGTGGAGCAACTCCCGACCGTTGTGTTCGTACAGCACGCCATAGAAACCCGACTCGACGTGCAGCCGGAGAATGCGGAGATGATCGCACTGTTCAACGCCCAGGACCGGGCGGCCAGGACCAGCGAGCGCGCCAACGCGCTCGATCGGGAAGCCAGCTCGCTGATGGTGACCGCCGAGCTCGCCCGAATGAACTGCCGGGACGGCGATACTGACGCCGAGCGAATGGTGAAGGAAGCAACCGCGGTGGCATCGGCCGCCCAACGGCGTTATCTCGATGCCCGAGCCCGCGCCGACGAGGCGTGGCGGCTCGTGCAGGAGATGGATCCGAACGCGCCCACCGGAGCGATCGACCCGAAGGTCTGGCTGGAGAGCGAACGGGCCCGGCGATCGAAAAAGCCGCGATCGCACGCCCAGCGCAACAGGTCCTGAGGTTTCGACATCAACCGGCCGCATGGGCTCAAATGGCAGCCGTGCCGGAGAGTTCGAGCGACACCTACGACTTCGTGATCATCGGCGGCGGATCCGCCGGCTGTGCCCTGGCCAACCGGCTCAGCGCCGACCCTGCCCACCGGGTGTTGGTGCTCGAGGCTGGACGCAGAGATTGGCGGTGGGATGTGTTCATCCACATGCCCGCCGCCCTGACCTACCCGATCGGCAGCCGCTTCTACGACTGGAAGTACGAAAGCGAACCCGAGCCTTTCATGAACGGCCGCCGGGTCTACCACGCCCGCGGCAAGGTGCTGGGCGGATCGTCGAGCATCAACGGGATGATCTTCCAACGGGGTAACCCCATGGACTACGACCGGTGGTCGACCGAGGTCGAAGGTTTGGGGCGATGGGACTACGCCCACTGTCTCCCGTATTTCAAACGGATGGAGAACCGGCTGATCGGTGGCGACGCCTATCGAGGTGACGACGGGCCGCTGCGACTCGAGACCGGGCCGGCCGACAACCCTCTGTTCGGAGCGTGGCTCGACGCCGGCGAGCAGGCCGGGTTCGCCAGCACCACCGACGTCAACGGTTACCGGCAGGAGGGGTTCGCTGTCTTCGACAAGAACGTCGTCCGGGGCCGCCGCCTGAGCGCCGCCCGGGCCTACCTGCACCCGGTGCTGGACCGCCCCAACCTCACCTTGGTCACCTTGGCCCGGGTGAACCGAATCCTCTTCGACGGCACCCGGGCGACCGGCGTCGAGTACCGGCGAGCAGCACGCACCCACACCGTCGCCGCCGCCGAGGTCATCAGTTGCGGTGGAGCGTTCAACTCGCCCCAGCTCCTGCAGCTCTCCGGGATCGGCGATCCCGACCATCTGGGTGGGTTGGGGATCGGCGTCATCTCGGCGCTGCCCGGTGTGGGCCAGAACCTGCAGGACCATCTGGAGGTGTACATCCAGCACGAATGCACCCAGCCCGTGTCGATGCAACCCCAACTGGCGAAGTGGCGGATGCCGTTGATCGGACTGCAATGGCTGGCCCGGCGGGGTCCGGCCGCAACCAACCATTTCGAAGCGGGTGCGTTCGTGCGCAGCAACGACGGGGTGGATTACCCGAACCTGATGTTCCACTTCCTCCCCTTGGCCATCCGCTACGACGGCTCCTCCCCCACCGATGGACATGGCTATCAGGTACACGTGGGCCCGATGTACTCTGACGTGCGCGGCACGGTGAGGATCACGTCCACCGATCCGCGGACACACCCCGCCGTCCGATTCAACTATCTGTCAACTGAAAGCGATCGCCGCGAGTGGGTCGAGACGGTGAGGACCACGCGGCGGATCATGAGCCAGCCGGCCTTCGACGAGTTCAACGGTGGGGAGATCTCGCCGGGGCCATCGGTTCAGACCGACGAGGAGATACTCGAGTGGGTCGGTCGCGAAGCCGAAACCGCACTCCATCCGTCATGCACCGCTGCGATGGGGACCGGCGAGATGGGTGTGGTGCATCCGGACACGATGCGGGTCCACGGGATCGACGGGCTGCGGGTGGTCGACGCCTCGGTGATGCCGAACGTGACCAACGGGAACATCTACGCGCCGGTGATGATGATCGCCGAGAAGGCAGCCGATCTGATCCTGGGGAACGAACCGCTCCCACCGGACAACATCGACGTTTACCGGGCACCGGCCGACTGAGGCGCAGCGTCTGCACCGAGTGGACAGCCGGGACGGTTGCGCGGCAGCGATCCTCTGGATCGACGAAGGCCGCCCGCCACGTGCGCCTCCAGCACTAGTCGAGTTCGTCCCGCAGGTCGCGGGTCATGAGCTCGACGACCGACCGGCGCGGTTCGGCCCCTTCGTAGAGCACACGGTAGACCTGTTCGGTGATCGGCATGTCGACGCCGGCATCCGCGGCGAGTTGGTGGGCGGCAGCGGTCGTCTTCACCCCCTCGGCTACCTCATCCATCTCATCCAGGATCTCTTCGAGCGTCTGTCCCCGGCCGAGCGCGAGGCCGACCTGCCGATTGCGGGAGAGGTCACCGGTGCACGTGAGGACGAGGTCTCCCAGACCTGACAGGCCGGAGAACGTCATCGGCTTCCCGCCCATGGCTACGCCGAGGCGGGTGATCTCAGCCAGGCCCCTTGTGATCAACGCGGCCCGCGTGTTGCGGCCATAGCCGAGCCCATCGACGATTCCCGTGGCGATGGCGATGACGTTCTTGAGAGCCCCGCCGAGCTCGGCGCTCACGATGTCGTCCGAGGCATACACACGAAATCGCTCATCGCTGAACAGTTCCTGCACCCGCTGCACGAGGTCGTGATCGTGCCCGGCTGCGACAACTGCGGTCGGTGAGCCATCCGCCACCTCGGCGGCGAAGGACGGGCCGGACAGGGCGATGAGATTGGTTGGGTGACCGACCACTTCACGGAGGACGCCGGTGGGGGTGAGGGAGGTGCCCACCTCGATTCCCTTCGACACCGACACGATCGCATCGACGGACCCGAACGCGTTGGCGACGCCGGTGAAGGTAGCGCGGAGGAACTGGGTCGGAACGGCGCTCACCACGATGTCCGCTCCTGCCACGGCCGCTTCGAGATCACCGGTGGCGCGCAGAGATGGGGGCAGATCGACATCGCTGATGAAGAGGGCATTGCGATGGCGGTCGTTGATCGAGGCGACCACCTCCGGCTCCCGCGCCCAGATCGTCGTGGGGACGCCGCGCCGAGCTAGCTGGCAGGCGAGGGCGGTGCCCCATGAGCCGGCACCGATGACTGCGGTCGGAATGTGTTCTCCCATGGGTCCTGTTCTAGTCGAGTGGACCCGAGAGCCCATCCTCCAATCCTCGATCGACGAAACCTGGACGCACGCCCGACGTCGTCAGCATGACCGATCGAGGATCGGTCATGCTGATCGGCGGCTCATCTCGGCCTCAGGCCGGAGTTGGCGCTGCTCCGATCCGGGTGATCCGGTCCTGGGGGCCGGGTGCGATCGGGGAGTTCGCCCCGAAGTAGGTGACGAGGGCATCGAGATCGATCTCTCCGCCGAGGCGGTTGGTCCCGTCGCGGAGCACGATGAAGTTGTCACCCCCGTCGGCCAGGAAGCTGTTGACGGTCACCCGGTACTCACCGGCGGTGTCGACAACCACACCATCGATCATGATCGAGGCGGGGTCGACCTTGTTCTCGTCGGCGGCATCGGCATCCCAGGTGTAGCTGAAGCCTTCCGACACCTGGAGGATGCGGGGCGAACCCGGTTCCTGACCCACCCACTGCTGGGTGAGCAGAGTGCGGATTTGAGCGCCGGTCAGCGTCATCGTCACCAGGCTGTTACCGAAGGGCTGCACGCTGAACGCTTCGCCGTAGGTCACCTCGCCCGGCGCCTCGCCGCCTTCGACATCGGCGGTGAAGAAGTCATCCCGGATGCCACCCGGGTTCATGAACGCCACGACGGCATTCCCGGTGCCCGCACTCGACGTCGCTGCCAGCTGGGCGTCGGCGATGACATCACCCAGCGCCGATTCGCCAGCGTCGTTGTTCTCCTCGGTGATGTCGGTGCTGATCGAGCCGATCACCCGGTTGGCCAGAGGGGCCGAGAGGGCGTCGTACCGGTCGATGAGGGCGGTGACGCCCGCATCCGGCGTCACGCCTTCCTGGAAGTTCTCCTTGTTGTCGAGGGCGACGACGGTCATGTCGCCGGTGATCGGGTCCAGGACCGTGTCGATGTCGGTGAACATCCGCCCGGACCAGTAGGCCATCGTGACCGCCTTGCCGTCGACGTCGAGGCAGGTGAACCGTTGGTTGTTGTGACCGCCGATCACCAGGTCGACCGCGTCGTCGAGCCCGACGACGATGTCGTTGAGCGGGCCGGACAGTGTGCCGCAGCCGTCGCCGTCGCCGCCGCCCTCGGAGGCGATTCCGCCCTCGTGCAGGAGCACCACGATCGCTTCGACGCCCTGGGCCTGGATGTCAGGTATCAAGGCGTTGACCGTTTCGATCTCGTCGTTGAAGGTCAGCCCCGCGACCCCTGCGGGTGTCACGATGGTGGGTGTCCCCTCCAGCGTCATGCCGATGAATGCCACCCCGATCCCTTCGTACTCCTTGATCGTGTAAGGGGCGAAGATCGTCTCGCCGGAGGTGTCGTCGACCACGTTGGCGGCGAGGAACTCGAAATCGGCGCCGACGAATCCGTCACCGTCGAGGTCGCCGTCGACGGGGTGACTGCCACCGTTTTGCATGCGAATCAGCTCGTCGGCGCCCTCGTCGAATTCGTGGTTGCCGACGCCGTTGATCTCGAGGCCGAGCAGGTTCATGGCCTCGATCGTGGGCTCGTCGTGGAACAGCGCCGAGATCAATGGGGAGGCACCGATGAGATCCCCGGCCGAGACGATGATCGAGTTCTCCACCTCGGCCTCGGCGGTGGCCATGTTGGCCGCCAGGAAGTCCGCCCGACCGACACCGCCGAAGGCGCTGGACGTGGTGGCAATGTTGCCGTGGAAGTCGTTGATCGCCAGGATCTGGAGGTTGACCAGGTCCGCTTCTGGCGGCGGTTCTTCGAGCGCGATCTCGCCGACGAAGTTGAACTCCGCCAAACCGTCGGGGAGGTCGAACAAGGCCTCGCCGCCGGGAATGTCTCCAACGCCGTCCATCAGGCCAGACCCGGTTGCGTTCGTGAAGCGCCCGGTCCCGCCAACAGCGTCCCAGGTTCCTTCCACCGTGAAGCCGGCGAATCCCGCCTCAGGGTCGTTCGGGTCGACCGGGATCACCTCCGAGGTGCCCTCCTGAGCGATGACCAGTGTGTCGCCGTCGGCGGCGGTGAAGGTGATCGTGCCGTCGCGAAACACGAATCCCAGCTCCGGGTCCATGTACGAACACTGGGTCAGTTCGTAGGCGACGTCGCCGAGATCGGACAGATTCCCGGTTCCGGAGCTGTTGAACCGCCACAAGGGTTCACCGTCGCAGTCGGGTGCCTCCGGATCGACACTGTGCTCACCGGTCACGGACCCCTCGATGAGCACCCCGGCGCCGGGCGGCGGTTCTTCTCCGGGGGGAGGCGGTCCGATGTCGGGGTCGAAGACGACCCCGGTGAGTGCACCGGCCTGGTCGGCGGAGTCGACCGACATCGTGTAGTCGTTGGGGTTGTCGACCATCCCTTGGAGGGTGTCGGTGGCGACGGTCTGGCAACCGATCGAGGCGTAGTCGAAGAACGGGTCGACCGTCACCTCGAGGAACGGATAGGTCACCAGATCGAAAGTGATCACCACGCCGGTGCCGTCGCTGATCGTCATGCCGGTCGGCATCCCAATCCCTGAGTTGGGGGTGTCCCAGCACAGCAGGCCTTGGGACGGGAACAGCGCCATCACCGCGAAACCGTTCAGATCCCCCGATGGTCCCTCCGGTGGATCGAGTTCAGCGATCCGGATGATCTCACCCACGCCGGCCACCAACTGAGCCCGCACCGCTCCTCCGGGCAGGGCGTCGGTGTGAAGCTGGGCGTAGAAGCCGGCCGGGTCGGCCTGGATCATCGCCAACGCGTCAGCGGTGATCGGCACACAACCCGAGACGAAGAAGCCCTGCCCGCTCGGATGAAGGCGGAGCTTCCACCGCGAACCGACCTGCAGGTCCACCAGGACATCACCGGCCTCGCCGGCCGCGCCGATGTGGATGTGACCGGAGGTGATCTCGTCCACCCGAAACACCTCGCTGAAGTAGCAGATCTCACCCGTGTCGGTCACCGGCAAATAGAAGTCAACCCAACCCCGGCCACTGTCGGGATCACCGGGTCCGGGAACCACATTGGCTCCCAGCAGCGGGGCGGCGGTGAACGCCCGCGGGTCCGGTCCATCACCGTCGACGAACTGCTCCCGGTTGGCGCCGGCAGGGAAACGCACCGAATGCACGTTGAGGTAGAAACCATCCGGTCCAGCAAGAATCTCCACGGCGAGCTCGCTCGCCACATCCACACACCCGTCGGCGAAACGCTGCAACGGGCTCAACTGGTCCTGATCCCAGGACTCGGCGGTGAACTCGAAATTCACCACCACCGGACCGTCCACCCCGGCCGCCCCACGATGGATGTGCACCATCGTCGGATCCTGAATCGTCGTGTCCACGAACACGCACACCTCGACCGTCGCCCCATCACCATGATCGAACACGTCCACGAAGGCCCTCGACAAAGCATCCGGGTCACCCGGATTGGGCACCTCGGTGCTCGCACGGGCGAAGTCGGCGAGGAGGAAACCCAACTGGTCCGGCGGCGGCGGCAACTCCAGAACACCATCGAGCACATGGATCACACCCTCGGTGGTGAAGATGTCGGTCTGGATCACGTTGACGCTGCCGTTGAGAACGACCCCGCCATCAACAACCTCGATCCCGATCGGCGCCCCCAGCAACGACCTCGCCTCGGTCAACGTCACCACCGTCTCGGCCGGGACCGCCCCCTCGATCAGGTGATACAGCAACACGTCGGTCAGGAAACCCGGATCGGCCAACAGCTCATCGAGCAAACCAGGCGGAAGCGCCGCGAACGCCTCATCGGTCGGCGCCAACAGCGTGAACAACTCCCCCTCCGGCGGTGGTGTCAGGAACGACGCCTCGATCGCCGCCAGCAGGGTGGTGAACCGCCCATCGGCTTGGAGTGTTTCGATGAATCCCATCGACGGCGCCGGCGGCTCCACCGGCTCAGACGGAGCCCCGAACTTGAGGACCGCGTTGGTGTCACCGTCCTGGGTGACATAGATGGTCCCATCGGGACTCACGGCGACGCCGGTGACCGACCCAAACGGGGCGAAGCCTTCGAGGACGGGTGGGCCGAGGTCGAGACCCACGATGACCGGGCTCGCTTCACCAGCGGCGAGGTCGATAGCCGAGACCTGATCCAAACCCTCCTCCACGACAAGCAGTCGGTCGCCATCGAGGGCTAGACCTTCGGGTCCGGTCAAACCGCTGGCGATGACGTTCGACCCGGCCTCGGAAACAGCGGTGATGGTCCCGGTCGCCCAGTCGGACACGTACAACGTGGCACCGTCGGAGGCCAGGCCAACCGGGAGGGCCAGACCGTCGAGGAGCACATCACCGCTTCGGGCGTCGACCACGCTGCCCGATGAACCGGGCGTGGCACCCAGTTGCGATGCCACGAGACGGTCACCGTGGATGATCGCGTTGGTCGGGCTGGCGAGATTTCGGAAGTCCTCCAGCACCTCGCCGGTCGCCGGGTCAAGAACCTGAACGTTGTTGCCGAACGTTGTCGAGGTGATCAACAGGTCACCGGCGGCGAACACGGTGTTGGCACCACCGAACGCCTGCCCGGGCGGGGCGAACCGCTCGTAGAACGATGTCACCGGATCAGCTCCGTCGCCGTAGCCCCGCAGGACGAAGAGGTCAGCTGCCCAGACCGTGCCATCGGGGCTGACGGCCACACCGCCCGGAAGCCCAAGTGCGATCTCGCCGAAGACGTCGATCTCGCCGTCCGGGGTGAACCGCACGATCTGATTGTCGGCGCCAGCGGCGAAGAAGAGCCGGTCGCTGGCGTCGAAGGCCAGGTTGTCGATCGTCCCCTCGATCTGGGTCACCACCTCGACGTCCCCGTTTGCGGGATCGACCTTCAGGATTCGCCCTCCGGAGATCTCCGACGCGTAGAGCTCGCCGGCCGAGTTGAACTTCACGGCGGAGGGGACCATGAGTCCGCTGGCGACGATCTCCGGTTCAGGAGTTGCGGCGTCGACGTCGATGCGAACGATGTCACCGAGGAAAAACTGTGGGGCGTACAGCTGCCCGTCCGGTCCGAAATCGAAGCCGTTCACCGAGATTTGGGGGATAAGCACGACCGGATCGGCCTCGAGCTGGGGATCCAACTCGTACAGCCCCTCACCGAGGAAGATCCTGCCCACGAACAGGCGGCCGTCGTCGGACATGGTGATCGGGTTGACCCCCGGCCCGACGAACTGCTTCTTGACCGTCCCGTCGGGCTCGAGCCTCCCGACGTTGCCGGCCAGGATCTCGGTCCAGTAGATCGTGCCGTCGGGCGTGATGAAGAGATCGTCGGGGCCGTTGACGCCCCGCTCCTGACCGATCCGGTCGAGGATCTCGCCGGTTTCAGGGTCGTGCACCGTGATTTCGCTGCCGCCGACGCTGGCGTTGTACACCTTGCCGTCTGGACCGACGTTGATACCGTTCAGACCGTTCAGAGTTCCCGTCCGACCGACCACCATGCCGTCGGATGCGTTGACCGGTTCGACCGGTGGTTCGACAGGAGGCTCGACCGGGGGCTCGGTCGGTGGGGTGGGCGGCTGCACCGGTGGTGTCGTGCCGTCCGCGGTGATGGTGACCTTGATCACCGGACCGTTCAACGGCACCGTCTTGCCCTGCGTGGACAGACTGATCACCTGACCCGACTCGACATGACCCGTGTTCGGCCCACTCTGCCTCGGCGCCTGATTCGGACCCGTCCCGGGCTCTTCGTCCACCTCGGTCTTGGACTCCCACAACTTCAAATGATCGGTTACGTCACCCGACACCGGATGACCGTTTGCGTCGAACAACGCGATCCCGTTCGTATCCGACACCGTCGTGTAGAACCAGTCGTTGGACTGCACGAACATCGTCGCCAGCGACAACTCGTGACCGGGCGTCGCTTCGAACGAGAACGAGTAGGTCTGACCGGGCAACAACGGCCCCGGCCCATCTGCGCCATCAGGGGTGTTGAACACCTTCGAGCCCGGCAGCTGGGATGGGAAACCCGACGGGTCCCCGTCCTCGGCCAACGCCTCCAGCGCAGGCGTGGCCGCGTCACGCGGATCCAGCAGCGCATTTCGACCGGCCGGATGCACCAGATACGCACCCGGCGACAACGGCACCGCCACCGTCCCGGTCGACGTCGACAACGTTCCGTCGTTGGATACGTTCTCGATCACCACGGTGAACGTCGTGCCGCCATCCTCGGCCGCCACCGGGGCCACCGGACCGGCCATCGCCGCGATCAAGGTGGCGACCACCACCGCCAGAATCCACGGGATCTTCCGAACTCTCGACGTGGGTGTCCTCAGGGCGCCGCTGCTCATCGTAGTTCTCCTGCTTCGGGTAGTGTTGTCTGTGTTGGTGTTCTTGGCGGCGCCCAGAGCGGTGCTCCAGACCCCGATTTCGGACGTCGAGAAACAGGTACCCCGGAGAGGGGATGCCTTCAAGCCCGACAGCACTTCGTTGTTTCCGCTTCTCGCCCCGGACCCGGAGAAACCGGATCTGTGACCACTGTTACACAGCTGGGTAGGTTTCACCAGCATCTCGAAGGAAATTTGCCCAAAATGAGGACGGGAGCAGCCGTTGTGAAGACCCTCAGGTGACGACCCGTCGTGTGCGTTGGAGCGGCGGGGGCGGGGCGGGGCGCTCGAGCATGGTTCATCGATGCATGTCTGGACAGCCGGCCTCGGAGTGTGCGGTAGCGTGTGCGAAATGGCGCACGAGGTTCGTTTCCTGAAAGAAGAAGAGCGGCCGACGTTTCGGGAGTTGCTCATGGCGGCATTCGGCCAGGACGTTGAGCCCGATGAGGAACTCGATGCGCGGTACGCCGCCACGTTCGACACGAACCTGATGATCGGCGCCTTCGACGATGGCCTCCTCGTCGGTACCTGCGCCTCGTTCGACCTCGATCTGTCCGTGCCCGGTGGCCGTGTGGCCATGGCCGGCACGACGGTGGTGTCGGTCGCACCCACCCACCGGCGCAGAGGGGTCCTCACCGCAATGATCAGGGCCCACCTCGAACAGGCGCAGAGCCGGGGACAGCCGGTCGCCGGACTGTGGGCATCGGAGTGGCCGATCTACGGGCGGTTCGGCTACGGCCCGGCCGCTGATCTGGCTGAGGTCAAGTTCGACACCCGCCATGCGAGGGTGCAGGTCGCGGAACCTGACCTGCGTCTTCGACTCGTCCCAGCCGAACGGGCCCAAGCGATGGTCGTGCCTCTGTACGAGGCAGAGTTCGACCACCGGCCCGGCATGCTCTCCCGGTCGCAGAGATGGTGGCGGCACCGGGTGTTCCTCGACCACAAGTCCGATCGCGAGGGCTTCAGCAAACATCGATGGGTGATCGCCGAGAGCGACGGGGTGCCGGTCGGCTACGCCCTCTATCGCCAGAAGCTGGACTGGGACGACTTCGGCGCCAACGGCAAGGTGAACGTGATCGAATTGGTCGCCACCAGCGATGCCGCCCGGCGGTCGCTGTGGCATCACCTGTCCCACCTCGATCTGTTCCCACAGGTTTCGTGGTGGAACGCCCCACTCGACGACCCGATCCCCTGGTTGCTGACAGATCCCCGCCGGGTCGAACGTCTGGTCGGCGACGCCCTGTGGCTGCGGCTCCTCGACATCAGCGGCATGCTCGAGGCTCGCCGCTACCTCGGCGACACCGACCTCGTTGTCGCCGTAACCGACGCGATGTACCCGGACCGGTCGAACAACTACGGCTTGTCGGTCACCGATGGGTCGGCGACGGTTTCGACCGTCGAAGTCCGGGCCGATGTGGGCCTCGACGTCGGGACCCTGGGCGCCCTCTACCTCGGGGGGCAGAGGGCGACAACGCTGGCGGCCGCAGGCCGCATCGACGGCTCCGCCGAGGCCGTCGTCGAACTCGACCGCCTGTTTGCGTGGCCGGTGGCCCCCTGGACCCCGGAGATCTTCTAGAGGCCGATGAGCATGTGGGTGAGGGCTGAGGTCGGCGGCGTCCCGCCCCGGCCCTCACCTCGACTCATTCGGCGGGAGTTACCTTCCACACCTCGCCGGCTCCCGGGAAGATGCTGTTGGTGGTCAGGTAGACGGCACCGTACGCATCGACGACCAGCCCACCCGGCAGGGGGACGTCGTCGAGAAGGACGGTGGTCACACCGTCTTTGACCATGAGGAGCGCACCCGGTGCGGGAGTCTCGCACACCTCGAGTTCGAGAAGGTTCTCGACCAACTCGACCACGAAGAGGGTGCCATCGGGTCCGAACCCGATGCCGACCACATGGTTGAGCCCGCTGACGTAGGGGTCGTGCCGGCCGGTCGCCGGATCCACCCGGTACACCGCAGCCGCGCCGGCGGCGAACGGGAAGCCGGACAACATGCCCACGTAATACGCCCCGTCGGGGCCGACGGCAACGCTGGTCGGCACCGGGTCGGGGGGAATCATCGCCCCGGGGGGTGGGGCCTCGGCTTGGGCTTCGGGAGGCAGGTCGGCAAAGCACGAAGGTGGCGTGAACTCTGCCGGTGGCAGCTTGGGGAACGCCGAGACGTAACGGCGCACACCGCCCCAGGGATTGATCTCGAGGATGTCGTTGCCGCCGGCGTCGGCGACCAGACGGCGCCCGTAATCGAGGGCGACCACCGCATAGGGATTCGAGTCGGCGCCCCTGCCGTCGGGGTCGCGTTCGGCTTCGAACGAGGCGAGGTCGGCGACCTTCTCGACATCGCCGTTGCGATCGATCCGCTGCAGGGTGCCGAGCTGGTCACCGATCGCAGCGGGGAACTGCGCCCGGGTCTCCGGAGTCCCACCCAGGGCCATCGCGACCACCACATCACCGGTGGCCTCGACGGCTACTCCGGAGGGTCCACCGGCGGCGATGCCGGCGCCCTCGCAGGTGGGAGCGCCGGGACCGGGTCCGTCGGCGTCGTTGGCTTCGGCGACCGAGGCGAAGCTGGCGACCACGGAAACCTCACCGCCCCGGATCTTGCTGACCGCGCCCGTGTCACCCACGCAGTTGGCCCCCTCGGCCGACTCCACCAGCAGAGCGCCGCCGGTACCGGATTCGGCCACGTAGATCGAGCCGGTGGAAGAAATGGCCAGACCTCGTGGATTGTCCAGGCCGGCAGCGACCATCTCGACCGAGGGGGGAGCGTCGGTTGCCACCCGCTCCTTCGCATCGATGACGTCGGGTTTGGAACGTTCGGTGCTGATGGCGGCCACGGGCTGCACGAGCGCCAGGGTCGCGACGAAGAACGCAACAAGAAACACACGCATGATTCCTCTGTTCCCCGCAGCTGCGACGTCACCCGTGGTCCGGCTGCGGATCCTCGGTATGTTGGCTGTGACAGCGGGCACATCTGCCCACCTTTGCGCAATCTACTCCTGTTCGCTCGGGCTGACAAGAACAAACCGTTTCCCGGTTGAGTAGCGCCACGGACCGGTCGCGGGTGCATCGCTGGGACGCTGGACCGATAGACAGGTCGGGTGAATCGGACCGGACCGGCTGGGGTCGTCGCCGCTGGCCACGACGTGACCGCCGCGGCGGGCGCCCGAATACTTCGTGACGGTGGCAATGCCGTCGACGCCGCCATCGGTGCGGTGGCGATGGCGTGTGTGGCCGAACCGGTGCTGTGTTCACCGGGTGGCGGCGGTTTCGCCATCGTGCGCGACGGATCGAGCGGTCAGGTCTCGCTGATCGACTTCTTCCCGCAAACGCCCAAGCAGCGCCGGGTACACGGCGACGCCGGTGTCCGGGAAGTCCATGCCGATTTCGGGACGGCTACGCAGGCCTTCCACATCGGTCCGGCTACGGTCGCCACGCCGGGCTTCTTCATCGGGATCCGAACCCTTCACCGAGCCGGGTCCGGCATGACCTTGACCGAGCTGGTCGAACCGGCCAGGCGGGCCGCCAGGGACGGGGTGCTGGTCACGCCGTTCCAGCATTTCCTGTCCGGTGTGGTGGCGCCGATCCTGACCGCCACACCCGCATCGAGGAAGGTCTTCGCACCGGAGGGTCACCTCGTTCGAGCCGGAGAGAACTTCCCCAACCCGGGCATCGCCAACGCGTTGAGCGCATTGGCATCGGACGATCACAACGCCGCGGTGGAGGACGCGGTGATCGCCAGCCAGCACGGTCAGGGTCACCTGACCCCGGCCGACCTTCGTGACTATCGGGCCGTGCCGCGACTGCCGGTTTCGGTCCGCTTCCGTCGGGCGACCGTGCACATGAATCCCCTTCCCGCTGCCGGCGGCGTGCTGATCGGCCATTCGCTCGAGCGCCTCGATGGAACGGACCCGCTGGCGTTGGCCCGTGCCTTCGTAGCGACCGGCCGGGCTCGTTTAGACGCCGGCAGCGACCTGTCCGGACTGGTGGCGCCAACGCTGCTGCGGCAGCGGGGAACGACCCACGTCTCTGTGATCGATGCTGATGGCACGGCTTGCGCCGTGACGATCTCCAATGGGGAGGGCAACGGCGAGGTGGTGGGGAACTTCGGCTACATGCTCAACAACATCCTCGGCGAGGAAGACGTCAACCCGGCCGGCATCTCGGACTGGCCACTCGACACCCGGCTTTCATCGATGATGTGCCCCACGATCATCGAACATGACGACGGCGGTGTCGTGGCGATGGGATCGGGAGGATCGAACCGCATTCGCACCGCCATCTGCCAGGTGGTCGTGCAACTGTGCCAACGCGACGCCGGACTGGCCGAAGCGGTCAACGCCCCCCGGCTGCACGTCGAAGGTGGGCATCTCGACTTCGAGGATTTCTACTCCGACGCCGTCCGGGCCGGCCTCACCGCCGCCTTTCCCGATCACCGGGCCTGGCCGGACCGCAATCTCTTCTACGGCGGTGTGCACGCGGTCGCGATGAACGCCGACAGAAGCCTGGAGGGTGTCGGCGATGTGCGCCGTGACGGTACAGCGATCGTGGTCAACCGCTGATCGTGGTCGGCCGGGCCGATCGACCACAACTCATGGGCGGGCGGCAACACAGAATTCA
>JAHEJO010000157.1 GCA_024638805.1 Acidimicrobiales bacterium | reverse complement strand
CCCAACGAACTCCGAGTCATCTCTGATGAGGATCTCGGCCACGCCGTAACCGTAGTCCGAGAGCGGCTTGCCCCGGTACTGCAGGTCCGGTTCGGAGCCGGTGAGGTCGATAGCGAACCGAAGCGTGTTCAGGACCTTGATGCCGTGCCCGCGTTCACTGGCGGCGACCTCGAATCGGCGAGTGCTGTAGCTGCCCGGCGCTCGGGAGAGGATGGCGAGTTTCAATCGAGGTGCTCCTTGGGTTGGGCGATGTGGATGACGGCCTCGCCCTGGTTGACAATCGGCGACAGATTCAGCCCGATGACGATTCCGTCGGTATTTGCCTTCACGACCGCCAGCCGTCGTCCGAATTCGTCATGGATCAGGCCCAGGAGCTGTCCTTTGGTGACGACCCTCCGACTCCGGACCAGATCGTCGAGGTCGGCACGGATCTGGGGCAGGTTGGTCCGGTGGTCCGAACCGGTGTGCAGGTCGATGCCCACGGCGCAGCGGGCCACCACCTCCCGGCTGAAAAGATGGGCGAGGCGTGAGGCGAGCGGGCCACGTTCCGAACCCGGGAAGGCCCGGTTCAGAAGGGTGGTATTTGGCGAACTCGAGCTGATCTCAGCCAGGACTCGGCGGATGATCTCGACGCCGTTCACCCCGTCACCGTGGATGGCGGCGTTGATCCACGGTACCCCGATGCCCGGCAGCGAGACCCATTCACGCCACCCGATCGTCGGGCGATGTGCCGTTGCGGCCGCACGCTGCGCATTCACCGAGGGTCAACCGGGTCACGGGGTGTTCGGTTCACCTTGACCTACCGGTCTGAGCGCTGGAAGATGGGTGTCGACACCAGCCGATTCTAGCTCCACTGATCGACCTCGGAACGGACAGGTCGTGGTCCCCAAGGCCATGTTCGTCTCGGGCCTTCCGCATGCTCGCGTACCACGTCGGCGATAGCGGAGCAGATGGAGAGTCCGTGCATTCGGCTTCGTTGGTTGTGAGCCCCGAGCTTACGGGCGGATCGGGCGCTGCCGCCATTGCATGCCGCAGTGGGAATGGTTCGGTCCCGCAGGCGGCTACGAGCCCGAGGAGTGATGGATGTCTCGCCACAGCGGATGGGAATGTGTGAGGGCCGGATGCACATGGGGATGGGTATGGGGACCTTGTCCCGGATCGGGTCGTTCGTGGTCGTGGTGCACGTCGTCATGCGAATGCTGGTGTTCGTGGTGCAGATCGTCGTGGTCGTGTTCCAGGATCTTTGAGATCTGCCGGTCATCCTCGGACAGCAACAACCTGGTCAGAACGACCGCTGATGCCGCGACGACGCCGACGACGGTAGCCGCCGTCAGATTGGTGCTCAAGCTTGCTCCTGCGCTCAGTCCGAGCAGAGCCACGCCGTAGCCGAGCCGGCCGAGCAGGCTCGTCAACGACAGGAATGTAGCCCTGTGTCCGGTGTCGACGGTGGCGCCGACCACCCCGCCGATCAGAACGGTGCTCGCCGCGCTCTGGACGCCTCTGAGGGCGAGGAACGGAATCAGCCAGGCGGCCGTGACCACCGACATCATGATCAGCAGGATCGTGGGCACGAATGCGATCGAGGCGAGCGCGGCGGTGAGGCCCAGCCGGCCGGTCACCTGCGGGAGTCGCCGGAGCGTTGCCGCTCCGACCAGGGCGACCGCAGCAGCCAGGATGCCGTTGACGAAGGCCGCCGTCGTCGGATCGTCGAGGTTGCCGTCGAGGACGGTGGCCAGATAGGGAGCGCCCAACTCGGCGGCGAGGTGGATGGTGACCACCTGGCATACGACGTATAGGGCGATCCACGCCAGCAAGGGCCGACGGAGGAGGGTCACGGTCGCGGCGAGACCGGTGTTGCGATCGCTTGGATGTGAAGGTGGCCGGGTGAAGCGCAGGGTGATGCCGAGTTGGGTGATCGCCATCACGCCGGCGGCGACGAATGGTAGCCGCAGATCGACGAACGCCAGAACACCACCGATCGCAGCGCTCGATGCCATCGCCAGCAGCAGTTGCCGTCGGATCGCCGACTCCCGCTCCTCGTAGCGGCTCTCCTGGCCCAGGGCTTCGAGCGTGTCGTAGTGGAACGTCACATCGGTACCCGAGATGAAGGCGAATCCGGCGGCGAGCAGGATCTGGCCGGCCGCGGCGCCGACCGCCGATTCGGTTGTCACGAAGATCGTGTGGGCGGCGATCCACGATCCGGCTGCGATCCGCAGCGTGGGGACCCTTCCGAAGCGGTCACTGAACCGGCCCGACGGTAGTTCGAGACCGACGACGGCCAGGTAGTACACCGACTGGATCTGAAGCGCGGTCGACAGACCGTAGCGATCGACGAAGAACAGGAAAGCGGTCGGCGCCCAGAAGAGGGCGCCGGCGACCCGTTGATGCCAGACGTACCAGCGAAGATTTCGGTTCAGGTCGACGACGGTCACCCTGGCGGCGTTCCCGGGTGGTCGGTTCGTCTGGTCGGCGACGTCCTCGACTCGGCGGCGATCAGCTTCTTCGTTGCCGCCCAGGAGCAGATCGGGCATGCGCTGAAATCGTGATGGCGGGCCGGGCAGTACTCGCGCCCGAAGTAGATCATCTGCAAGTGTCGATCGTTCCACGTGTCCCTGGCAAAGACGGCCTTGAGGTCTTTCTCGGTCCTCTCGACCGTGGAGCCGTTGGACAACCCCCACCGCGCCGCAAGCCGGTGAATGTGGGTGTCCACCGGGAACGCCGGGATCCCGAAGGCGCTCGCCATCACGACGCTGGCTGTCTTGTGACCGACGCCGGCCAGGGATTCGAGGAAGTCCCAGTCGGGAAGAACCTCCCCTCCTGCGTCGAGGATCTGGAATGCCATCTTCGAGATGTTCTTGGCCTTCGTCGGTGCGAGTCCGATCTCCCGGATCAGTCCGCGGATGTCGTCGGGCGCCAGATGGCTCATCTTCACAGGGGTGTCGGCCACCGCGAACAGCCCCGGCGTCACCTCGTTGACCTTCTTGTCCGTCGTCTGGGCCGACAGGGTGACGGCGACCAGAAGCGTGTAGGCGTCACGGTGATCGAGGGGAACCTGGGGGTGGGGGAACAGGTCATCGAGGATCTCGCCGATCCGGCTCGCTTTTTCCGCACGCGTCACTCAGTCAGTGTATTGCCGGTGTCATGATCAGCCGGGACGACGTGCTACACATGCGCTGAACGAGAGGGTTTCTGCCGCATCGGGTGAGGCTGCCTGTCGCAATCGGGTGAGGCTGCCTGTCGCAACGATCCGATTTCGGCAGCAGAATCTAACCACAAGGTGTGCGACACTGCCAGAAGGGAGAGTCAGCCAATGCACCGAGACGATGACCGACCGTTCGAACGGCCTGCAGCCGCGGGCCCGCAGCAGGGCTCCCTGGATCTTGTCATCATCGGTTGTGGGCATCTGCTTCGAGGCGACGACGGAGTCGGTCCGATGTTGATCGAGCGGCTGGCCATGGATTCGATCCCGGAGGGAATCGGACTCATCGACGGCGGCACGGACGGCATGGGGGTGGCCAACAGCATGCGAGGGGCCCGCCGGGTCATCATCGTGGACGCAGCCTCCACCGGGCAGCCACCGGGAACCATCCTCCGGGTGCCGGGCGAGGAGCTGGAGGGCCGCACGGCCCCTGCGGCGTTCGACACTCATCAGCTCCGCTGGGACAATGCGCTGTCCCTGTGCCGCTGGCTTCTGGGTGAGGACTACCCCGAGGATGTCACGGTGTTCCTGATCGAGACCGCCCAGACCGATTACGGTGCTCCATTGAGCGGTGCCGTGGCCGAAGCGATGGAGCGGGTTCAGGCGATCATCGCAGCCGAATGGGTCGGGGTCGTGTGATGTCCACGCTCGTATCCGAAGACCTCAGGGTCACCGGCATTGTCCAGGGCGTGGGGTTTCGACCGTTCGTGTACCGACTCGCCGAGGCGTTGGGACTGTCCGGCGAGGTGGGCAACAGTGCCACCGAAGTCTTCATCTCGGTGGCGGGTACAGCAGCGGCGGTCGATGAGTTCATCGACCGGCTTCACACCGATGCGCCGCCCCTCGCTCGCGTGGATGAGATCAGGCGCAGCTCGAGGAGTGGCGGCACGGCGGTCGCGCCCGGCCCGGGCGGCCGGACTTCGTTCAGGATCGTCGACAGCCGCCAGGACAGCGGACCCCGCACGATCGTCCCGCCCGATGCGGCGGTGTGCGATCGGTGTGTTGCTGAACTGTTCAACCCCGGCGACCGTCGCTTCGGCCACCCGTTCATCACGTGTACCAACTGCGGACCCCGGTTCACGATCATCACCGGCTTGCCGTACGACCGGCCGGCGACGACCATGGCCGGCTTCCCGATGTGCCCGGCGTGTGAACGCGAGTACGCCGACCCGCTCGATCGTCGTTATCACGCTCAACCGATCGCCTGCTGGGCGTGCGGTCCCTCGCTCGCCTACACCGATGCACACGGGCGGATGGTTGACGGGGATCCGATTCGGCTGGCCGCCACCCATCTGAGGAGCGGCGGGATCGTCGCCATCAAGGGGGTCGGTGGATTTCACCTGGCGTGTGACGCCACCAACGTTGGCGCAGTGCAGGAACTACGAAGGCGGAAACGCCGGCCCGACAAGCCGTTCGCCGTCATGGCCGCGGACATGAGCGGTGCTCGCCGTCTGGCCCGTATCGACATCGGCGTCGCCGACCAGCTCCTGGCGCCCGCCCATCCAATCGTGCTCGCGGAAGCTCGTGCCGCTTCCGTCCTTCCCGTTGCGGTGGCTCCCGGCAACCCGTTGATCGGGGTGATGTTGCCCTACACGCCCGTCCACCACCTTCTGTTTGCCGCGGGACTCGGGCCGCTGGTCATGACCAGCGCCAACATGGGCGGCGAACCGATCGTCTACTGCGACGACGACGCGCTCAATGCGCTGGGCTCGATCGTCGATGGATTCCTCACGCACGACCGCCCGATCGCCCGGCCATGTGATGATTCGGTCGTACGGGTCGTCGACGGTCGTCTGCTGCCAATTCGCCGAGCTCGGGGGTTTGCACCGGTTCCGGTTCGTATGCCGTCGGCAACGCGGTCGGTTCTCGCGGTCGGCGGTGAACTGAAGAACACCTTCTGCCTGGCCGGCGGTGGTGACGCCTGGGTCAGCCAGCACATCGGTGACATGGAAAGCCCCGCCACTCTACGCGCCTTCGAGGACTCGACAACGGCCTTTTCGACCCTCTATGCCGTCGAACCCGAGGTCCTCGCCGCTGACGTCCACCCGGGTTACGCCGCCTCCCGCTGGGCTCGGAACCGATCCGCAGAGGTGGTCGAAGTGCAACACCACTGGGCCCACGTCGCCTCGATGATCGCTGAGTACGGCCTCGACCCCGACACCCAGGTGATCGGAGCATCCTTCGATGGCACCGGTTACGGCGCCGACAACACGATCTGGGGAGGGGAGATTCTGATCGCCAGCGGCCGCTCGTTCCACCGGGCCGCATGGCTCGAGCCCGTACCGCTGCCAGGTGGGAACGGAGCGGTCGCACACCCCAGTCGGATGGCGATCGCCCACCTTCACGCCGCCGGCCTCTTGCTCTCACCGGGTCTGCCCCCGGTCCGCGAGACCGACGCCAACGAACTCGCCATCCTCACGGCCATGCTCGACCGGACAATCAACTGCGTGCCGTGTTCGAGCATGGGGCG
The DNA here is from genome assembly GCA_024638805.1 of Acidimicrobiales bacterium. Taxonomy (GTDB): domain Bacteria; phylum Actinomycetota; class Acidimicrobiia; order Acidimicrobiales; family SZUA-35; genus JABDIY01. The sequence continues at coordinate 333 of JAHEJO010000157.1, read as the reverse complement.
TCTCTTCGATGCCGTCGCTTCACTCCTGGGTCTGCGCCACGAGATCACCTACGAGGCGCAGGCGGCGATCGAACTCGAGAACCTCGCGCTGGCCGGCACGAGCCGCCCGGTTCCACTGGCATTTGCATGGCACGGTGATCGATTCGACCCGAGCCCGATCGTCGCAACGATCGCCCAGGCAATGGAGGACGGCGCCGGGGCCAGCATGCGAGCCCGGCTGGCCGCAGGTTTCCATCTCGCGGTGGCCCAGGTCATCGTCGAGGCCGCCAAGCGGTGCCACACTGTCCCCGTCAACAGGGTCGCCCTGACCGGCGGCTGTTTCCAGAACGCTCT
>JAHEJO010000156.1 GCA_024638805.1 Acidimicrobiales bacterium | reverse complement strand
GGCACCGTTGCGACGGTCGTCCTCGATGACGGCGTCTCCCTGCGGCGCGAGGTGATCGCCGGCGACAGCTACTTGTCGTCGCAGGATCCCCGACTCCACTTCGGACTCGGCTCGCTCGATCGCGCCCGCACCGTCGTGGTGACGTGGCCGAACGGCACCCGCATCGAACTCGACGACGTCCAAGCGGATCGGATCCTCGACATCGCAGCCGACTGAGTGTCGGCTCGCGGACGCGCCGGTCTGCGCACGAGGTCGAGGGTCTATGATCGGCGCCGGAGGATGACGTGGAACAGCTCGGTATCGGGATGATCGGTTCGAAGTTCATGGGACGGGCCCACGCCAACGCCTGGTCGTCCGCCCCCCACTTCTTCGACTTGCCCATACAGCCGACGATGGGTGTCGTTGCCGCCCGGGATGCTGAGGATCTCGCCACCTTCGCTCCCCGGTGGGGATGGCAGCGCTGGACGACCGAATGGCACGACCTCGTCGACGACACGGCCGTGGACCTCGTCGACGTGACAACCCCCAACGACGTGCACGCCGAGCAGGCGATCGCCGCGCTCGAGGCGGGTAAACATGTCGCCTGCGAGAAACCGCTGGCCGGAACTCTCGCCGACGCCCGACGCATGGCCGCCGCTGCCGCAGCTTCCCCGGCCAGGACCTTCGTCTGGTACAGCTATCGCCGGGTCCCCGCCCTCGGCCTGGCCCACCGCATGATCGCCGAGGGTCGGTTGGGACGGTTGTATCACGTCCGGGCCGCCTACCTGCAGGGCTGGGGTGGTCCCCAGACCCCCCGGATCTGGCGATTCGACGCGGCCCGAGCGGGCTCGGGGGCTTTGGGCGACCTCGGCGCCCACATCGTCGACATGGCCCGATTCCTTACCGGCGAGGAGATCGTCGAAGTCAGTGGCGCCATCGAACAGCGGTTCATCGATCAGCGGCCGCTCCCTGACGATCCGACCCGGTTTGCGCCGAGCACCGTCGACGATGCCATCGTGTTCTACGGCCACCTGGAAGGAGGAGCGATCGCCAGCTTCGAAGCCACGCGACTCGCCACGGGAGTGAAGAACTCCAACCGCATCGAGATCCACGGCGAACTCGGCGCCCTGTCGTTCGATTTCCAGCACATGAACCAACTCGAGGTCTTCGACGCCATCGACCCGGGGGCCGAGCAGGGCTGGACCACGATTCAAACCACCCACGAGGAACACCCGTGGATGGCGGCCTGGTGGCCCGACGGGCACGGACTCGGGTACGAGCACACCTTCGTCAACCAGGCGGCCGACATCGTGCGGGCCCTCGGCGGCGAAGAACCCGAGGTGCCATTGCCCGACTTCGCCGACGCCCTGGTCACCCAACGAATTCTCGAAGCGGCCCTCATATCGGCCCGTCAGCGTCGACCCGTCGCGCTCGAAGAGATCGACTGACGACGATGCGGCAGGTATCCGAACTCAGTCATAGCGACGCCGCGCAGGTCATCGACGCGGTGCGGGGCGAACTGGAAACGGACCAGTTGGGCGCCGCAGTTGCCGTCGTCGACTCCCACGGCGAACTCCTGGCGTTCATGCGCACCGACGACTGTCCGTTGCCGTCGATAACCATCGCCTGCAACAAGGCATATTCGGCGGCTCGGCAGCGCTCCGAATCCGCCGCCATCGGCGCGACCGCGCTTCGCGAGCGCTTTCCGCTCACCAACTTCGGAGATGCCCGGTTCACCGGCTGGGGCGGCGGTGTTCCGATCATCGTCGACAGCGTGGTCGTAGGCGCGATCGGAGTCAGCGGGCTTCCCGAGAGCGACGACATCAGGCTGGCGCAGCTGGGCGCTGCTGCGCTGGACCTGCTCTAAGAATCACGTGCGTACGCGCCTGCTCGCCGTCAGCGGTCTGTCGTTCGCACTGATCGCCGCCGCCATCGTTGTGGTGATGACCCGCTCAGCCACCGCTGACCACCTGCTCGCCGACTGCGAACCGACGGCGGACCCCACGATGACGGTGGCGAGGCTGTGGGATGAGGAACTTCTCGAAGCGGTCCGCAACGACTTCCCCGCTCCCACAGTGCACTCCCGGAATCTCTTCCACACCTCAGCTGCGATGTGGGATGCGTGGGCGGCCTACGACGACACCGCCACGGGCGTTTTCGTGGACGAGCTCGTCGACGCCGAGGATGTGCAGGCTGCGCGAGAGCAGGCCATCAGCTTCGCCGCCTATCGGATCCTCGTCGAGCGGTATCTCCCGACGCCGGGCGCTGAAGTGCTCGTCACACGCCTCGACGATCTCTTCGAGTCGCTCTGCTATGACCGTACGTTCACCGACATCGAGGGTGAGCCACCGGCGGCGCTCGGCAATCGCATCGCAGCAACCGTGCTCGCGGCGACGATCGACGATGGTTCCAACGAGCCTGAACGCTACGTCGACCCGACGTACCGGCCGGTCAACGAGCCCCTCGTCGTGGCGGAATCCGGGACGACGATGATCGACCCGGACCGGTGGCAGCCGCTACAACTCGATGTCCTCGTCGCTCAAAACGGGCTCCCGCTGGAGAACAACGTGCAGGAGTTCGTCGGCTCCCAGTGGGGTGGCGTACGACCTTTCGCCATCCAGGGGCCGTCGCCCGACGGGCGGCCCCCGTTCGATCCGGGCCCGCCACCAAGGCTCGCCGATCCCGCCACCCGCGGTACCTTCCAGCGAGATGCGGTGGAGGTGATCCGGTTCTCCTCCCTACTCGACCCCGACAACCCCGCGATGGTCGACATCGGGCCGAGTTCATTGGGCAACTCGCCCTTGGGCACCTATGACGCGGCCGGTCGTGATGTCAATCCGACCACCGGCCAGCCGTACGAGCCGGTCATCGTTCCCGTCGGCGACTACGGCCGAGCGGTGGCGGAGTACTGGGCCGACGGACCGAGGTCGGAGACCCCGCCCGGTCACTGGAACACCATTGCGAATGCGGTCTCGGACGACCTCGGAAACGATCTGCGCATCGAGGGAGAGGGTCCGGTGGTCGACCGTCTCGAATGGGACGTCAAGCTCTATCTGGCCCTCAACGGTGCCGTGCACGACGCCGCCATTGCCGCTTGGGGTTCGAAGAGCTACTACGACTACGTCCGGCCGATCTCGATGATCCGCTACATGGGTGGGCTTGGTCAGTCGTCTGAACCGACGGGCCCGTCGTATCACCCCGATGGACTACCGCTCGAAGACGGACTGGTCGAGATCGTCACCGCCGAGACTACCGCCGCCGGTCAACGGCACGAACGTCTCGCCGAGCACGTCGGCGAAGTAGCCGTTCTGGCCTGGAGGGGCATCCCCGCCGACCCCGAGAGCGAGGCCGGCGGCGTCGGGTGGATCTTGGCCGTTGACTGGGTGCCCTATCAGCTTCCGACCTTTGTGACCCCGTCGTTCGCGTCCTACGTCTCCGGCCACAGCGCCTTCAGCCGGGCCGGTGCAGAGGTCCTGACGGCGATGACCGGTAGCGAGTTCTTCCCCGGCGGGCTGGGTAGCTGGACGATCCCGGCAGGGTCACTCGAGTTCGAACTCGGACCCCACCAGGATGTTGTTCTCCACTGGGCCACCTACCGCGATGCCGCCGACGAGGCCGGGCTGTCCCGCCTCTACGGAGGGATCCATGTCCGTGCTGACGACCTTCGGGGCCGCGAGATCGGGGCGCGTTGCGCTGAAGCAGCCTGGGAGCGTGCGCAGCGGTATTACGAGGGTGCCGCCTAGAACTGCTCTATGTCCAGACCTGGGGCCATGGCCGCGCCCGTTCGAGGGCGAAGGCGATCTCGAGGAGGGTCCGTTCGTTCCCACGATCGGTTGCGAAGTGCACGCCGATGGGCAATCCGGTGCTCGAACGGGCCAGTGGCAACGAGATCGCAGGAGTTCCCGTCACGTTCTGCATCGGTGTGAAGGCGCAGTACTCGATGAGCCGGCGGCTCGCCGTCTCGAAATCGAGATCGAGCGCCAGGTGACCCAGCGGCACCGGCGGCAGCGACAGCGTCGGCGAGAGCATCAGGTCGTAAGTGCTGAAGAATTCGTGGTACACCGCAGACGTCGCCCGCAGCCGGCGGATGGCCGGGCGCAGGCCGAACCCATGCCGCAGGGCATGGGTTCGCAGCCCCAGGGTCAACGGTTCGAGGCGGCGGCGGTCGAACCCCTCGCCCGACAGCCAGCGGCCGCCGTGGGTGATGAGCGCCGCGAGAAGTGCCCAGTAGAGCAGGAAGTCCTCGGCCATCTGTCCGGTCACGGGGCTGGGAACCCACTCGACCCGATGGCCCAGTTCCTCGCAGGCGGTGGCGGTCTCCTCGACCGCAGCGTGGACATCGGGGTGAGAGTCCGAGCCGTCGTGGCGTTCGGTGAACACGCCGATCCGCAGGCTCCGGGCGCCGGGCCCGACGACTTCGCCGACCGGAGGCAGGTCGGGGCTCCGGTAGCTCTGTTCGGCGGCGAGGAAGAATCGGGCGGTATCGCGCACGGTGCGTGTGAGCACGCCTTCGACCGAGATGTCGATCGGCAGCGATGTCGAACGCGGGGGACCGGGCAGGCGACCCCGGCTCGGCTTCAGACCGACCAGACCACAACACGCTGCCGGAATGCGGATCGAGCCGCCGCCGTCGTTGGCGTGACCGATCGGCACGACACCGGCGGCGACCAGAGCCGCTGAACCCCCCGACGAACCTCCCGCCGAGTACTCGGGATTCCAGGGATTTCGCACCGGGGGGTCCTGGCCGAATTCGGTGGTCGAGGTGAGTCCGAACTCGGGAAGTCTGGATTTGGCGATGGGGACGAGACCGGTCCCGAGAAGGAGTTGGGTGATGGTCGCGTGGGCCGCCGCAGCCTTCGGAATCACCGCCTGTGACCCGAAGAGCGTCGGAAGGCCGGCGAAGTCGGTGTTGTCCTTGATGACGGTCGGCACGCCTGCGAAATGACCGGCGAGGGTCGAGGCCGCGTCACGACGAGCGCCGGCGAAACGCTCGAGGACGGTGGAGGCGAGCACGGGTTCGACCGCCTCGAGGCGGCCGATGGCAGCGTCGATCGACTCGGCAGGGCTCAAGTCGCCATCTCTGATCAGGCGGGCGAGGGCGGTGGCGTCCAGCCTTCCCAGTTCGTCGTCCGTACTGATCTTCAATCGAGCGGTCCTCCTCACCGAGTGATCGGTGGCGCCGGGGGTTGATCGCTGGTCAATCTAGGTGCTCGGTGTGGCGGCGACGAAACGAGACGCACCGAACGGTGGATGAGGTCGAGGCGGCTCGGGCGGGGAGGGACGAAGGTCTGGTTACCTCGTGTCAGTGGTTGGCTCTCTGGTCAGGCGCAAGGGAGGGGCCCGGTTCGTTGCGAGATCAGAGCTGGAACTTGCCCCTGCGGATCCGATCCGCTCGCATGATCTCCAGCTCGTGTGCGCCCGAAACCACGACCTGAGGGTCGGGCACGAAGTCGAGGTCGGGATCCCTGTCTTCGTAGTCGACAGCGTCGAGGATCACCCGCATCGCATTGAGGCGAGCGACGTGTTTGTTCTCCGAGCGAATGATCGTCCACGGTGCCACGTTGGTGTGCGTCTTTCGCAGCATCTCGTACTTCTTCTCGGTGAAAGCGTCCCAGAGGTCCTGGGCCTGCACGTCGATCTCGCTGAGCTTCCACTGACGGAGCGGATCGTCCCGACGCCGTTCGAACCGGCGCTGCTGCTCATCCTTGGTGACCGAGAAGTAGAGCTTGACCAGGATCGTTCCCTGCCGCACCAGATCCTTTTCGAACCCGACCACGCCCCGGAGGAAGTCCCTGTGCTCCTTGTCGGTGCAGAACCCGAACACCGGCTCCACCATCGCACGGTTGTACCAGCTGCGATCGAACAGGACCATCTCCCCGCCGGCGGGGAACTGGGCGACGTACCTCTGCAAGTACCACTGAGTGCGCTGCTCCTCGGTCGGTTTGCCGAGGGCCACAACGCGATAATGCTTGACGTTCATGAACCGGCTGACGCGCCGAATCGTGCCGCCCTTGCCGGCCGCATCACGACCTTCGAACAAAACGATCATCTTCTTGCTGTGGACCTCGAGATGCTGCTGGAGTT
>JAHEJO010000155.1 GCA_024638805.1 Acidimicrobiales bacterium | reverse complement strand
ACCAACTTCCCCATCCCCAGCTCTTGATCGAGATGAAGGCAACCGCCATGCTCCGAGCAGCAGATTAGTAGGAGGGACCATGACCGAGGACCCGACCCAGGTGAGTGCGCCGGCGAGCATGCAGCTCCCGTTCAACCTCGCCCAATGGATCGATGACAACGCCGAGTTCTTGAAACCGCCGGTGTCCAACCGGCAGATCTGGGAGAACTCCGACATGATCGTCACGATCGTCGGGGGTGGAAACGTGCGGACCGACTTCCACGACGATCCTCTGCCGGAGTTCTTCTACCAGCTCAAAGGGACGATGAACCTGAGGATCTGCGACGGTCCCGGCGAACCGCCGCGCGACATGCCGATCACCGAAGGCGACGTCTTTCTGCTCCCGCCCCACGTCCGCCATTCACCGCAGCGGCCCGACCCCGCCAGCATCGGGCTGGTGATCGAGTACGCCCGCCCGGCCGGTTCGGTCGACGGCTTCGAGTGGTTCTGCCCCCGGTGCCACGCCCTCATCCATCGCGCCGAGGTCCAGCTCGAGTCGATCGTCGACGATCTTCCGCCGCTGTTCGAGGCGTTCTACGGCAGCGATGAGGCCCGGACCTGCTCGTCGTGCGGCACGATCCACCCCCGGCCTGGCGCATGACGGCGAGCGTGCCGCGGCGAATCGATGTGCATTCCCACTTCTTTCCCGCGCTGACCAGGGACGACGCCGAGATGCTGTGCAGCCCCGACGCGCCCTGGCTGTCGGACAGCGGGGACGGGACCGGCGTCATAATGAGCGGTGAGGCAGAATACCGACCGGTCGACGCTCCGCTGTGGGACCCCACCGCCCGTCTGGCCGAGATGGACAGGTCGGGGACGACCATCCAGGTGATCTCGGCCACACCGATCCTGTTCTCCTACTCCTGTGAACCATCGGTTGGCGCCCGGTGGGCGGCCAAGATCAACGACCTCGCATCCGAGATGTGCGACGTGGACCCCTATCGCCTTCGCTCGCTCAGTCACACCCCGCTCCAGGACGTCGATGCGGCGTGCAAGGAGGTCACCCGAGCCAAAGCCAACGGACATGTCGGAGTGCACATCGGGAATCATGTGGACGGCCGGAACCTCGACGACCCCGAACTGGTCCGGTTCCTCCACCACTGCGCCGACGACGAGATTCCGGTCTTCGTTCATCCGTGGAACACGATGGCCCCCGACCGCATGCCCAAGTACATGCTCCAGTGGCTCGTCGGCATGCCGGCCGAAACCCACTTGGCGATCCTGTCACTCATCCTGTCCGGTGCCTTCGAGCGGCTCCCACAACACCTACGGATCTGCTTCGCCCACGGGGGTGGCAACTTCGCCGCTCAGATCGCCCGGGTCGACAACGCCTGGCGGCGGCGGGACATCATCCGGCTCGACTGCCCGCACCCGCCGTCGAGTTACGCCGATCGGTTCTGGGTCGACTCGGCGGTCTTCAGCGAGGACGCGCTGACCCTGCTCACTTCGGTGATGGGGACCGACCGGATAATGATGGGCTCGGATTACCCGTTCCCGCTGGGCGAGGAACAGCCGGGGCAGGTCATCGACCACTCCGGATTCCTCGACGATCACACCAGAGACGCGCTCAGATTCAGGAACGCCGATGCCTTCTTCTCCCTCGGGGCCGACGGAACCTCACCATGATCGACGAGATTGCGTTCGACACCAGCAGGGCGTGCGCGGAACGACTCGACGCCGCCGACCCGCTCCGCCGATGGCGTACAGAATTCGAGATCCCGCCCGACGCCGCCGGCAACCCGCGCGTCTACCTCGTCGGCAATTCGCTCGGGGCGCTCCCCCGTCGGGCGCGGGACTACGTCAACGCCGAACTGGATCGGTGGGGCCACCTCGGGGTCGACGGGCATTTCACCGGTGCGCTCGCCTGGGAGCCCTACCACGAACTGCTGACCGAGCCGATGGCCCGGATCGTCGGAGGCCAGAGCGACGAGGTGGTCGTCATGAACTCGCTGACCGCCAACCTCCATCTGCTGATGATCAGCTTCTACGAGCCGACGCCCCAACGGCACAAGATCCTCATCGAGGACCACGCCTTCCCGTCGGATCACTTCGCTGTCGAGTCCCAGATCCGACAGCGAGGATTCGATCCCGCATCCTCGCTGGTCCTCCTACGGCCCCGGGCCGGGCGCACGACCCTCGATCCCTCCGACATCCTCGACGCGATCGCCCAGCTCGGCAGCGAGCTGGCGCTGGTGCTTCTGCCGGGAGTGCAGTATTACACCGGCCAGGTTCTGCCGATGCCCGAGATCACCGACGCCGCTCACGGCGCCGGGGCTCGGGTGGGTTTCGATCTGGCCCACGCCGCCGGAAACGTGCCCATGCAGCTCCATGACTGGGACGTCGACTTCGCTGCGTGGTGCACCTACAAGTACCTCAACGGCGGGCCCGGGGGTGTCGGGGCAGCATTCGTGCACCAGCGACATGTTGCCGATCAGCAACTGCCCAAGCTTCTCGGTTGGTGGGGCACCCGCAAGGACACCCGGTTCGAGATGAAGACCGAGTACGAACCGATCCCGACCGTGGAGTCCTGGCAGCTGTCCAACGCACCGATCCTGTCGATGGCGGCGCTCCGGGCCAGCCTCGAGATCTTCGACGAGGTCGGCGGGGTGGCAACGCTACGGACCAAATCGGAACGTCAGATCGCATACCTGGACCACCTGCTGGGCGCGGTTCTGGCCGGCCGGATCGTTAGCCTCACACCTCCCGAGCCTGAACGACGGGGGGCGCAGTTCGCCCTCACGATCACCTCCCGAGAGGTCGACGGTAGAGCGGTGTACGACCGGCTGGAGGAGGCCGGCGTCGCCTGCGACTGGCGCCACCCGAACGTCATCCGGGTGGCACCGGTGCCGTTGTACAACACCTTCGTCGACATCCACCGGTTCGTGGAGATCCTCGAAGGGCTGATCCCATGAGTTCACTGCACGACCTGGGCCCTCTCGCCGTCGTGGGCGCCGGTCCGGCCGGTTCAATCCTGGCGATCCTCCTGGCCAAGCGCGGCTTCGAGGTCGACCTGTACGAGAGCCGCCTTGACCTGCGCACCCATTCGGTCGACGCCGGCCGTTCGATCAACCTGGCCCTGGCGACCCGTGGGATCGTCGCCCTCGAAGCTGCCGGGATCGGTGACGAGGTGGGCGCGATCACGATCCCGATGGTCGGACGAATGGTGCACGCCGATGGCGAAGTGACCCTGCAGCCCTACGGCACCCGACCCCACGAGGTCATCCACTCGGTCGGTCGCAGCGGCCTCAACGCCATCCTGCTCACCGCCGCGGAACGGACCGGAAAGGTCAGGACCCACTTCGCCCACCGGCTCCGTACGGTCGATCTCGACGATCGCACCCTCGGCTTCACCATCGGGGACGACGAAACGCTGGTGAGCAGGCCCTTCGGAATGGTCTTCGGGACCGACGGCGCCAACTCGCTCATTCGGACCGCCACGCTCCAACACAACGGCGGCACCTTCGGTGAGGAGCCGCTCGACCACGGCTACAAGGAGCTCACCATCCCCCCAGAGCCGGATGGGGGGTTCCGGCTGGACCCCAACGCGCTCCACATATGGCCCGGTGGCATCTTCATGTTGATCGCGCTGGCCAACCCGGCGGGCGACTTCACCGCCACGCTGTTCCTCCCCAACCAGCCGGCGGTCGGAGGCGAGGCCGGCAGCTTCGCCGAGCTTGACACCGCTCCGGCGGTGCAGAACTTCTTCGACCGGAACTTCCCCGACTTCGTCGATCTCGTCCCCGATCTCACGACGCAGTTCAGCGCCAACCCGACAGGAGCGTTGTCGACGATCCGCTGCGACCGATGGAGCTTCGAGGACCGCAGCGTGTTCCTCGGCGACGCCGCCCATGGCATCGTGCCGTTCCACGGACAGGGGATGAACGCAGCGATGGAGTCGGCGCTCGTCCTGATCCGTCATCTCGACGACCGACCTGACGATGTGGCGGGGGCGCTGGCCCGCTTCAGCGACGACCGCAAACCCGATGCCGACGCCATCGCCGACATGGCTCTGGACAACTACATCGAGATGAGAGCGGGTGTCGTCGACCCGTCGTATCTGATCAAGCGGGAACTGGCCCTCGAGTTGGGTACCCGCTACCCCGATCGTTTCACCCCGCGTTACGGGATGGTGATGTTCACGACCCTCCCGTATGCGGAGGTGAGATCCCGGGCCGGGGCCCAGGCGGACATCCTCACCGAACTGACCGCCGGAATCGACGACATCGCCGAGGTCGACTTCGACCGGGCGGCCCAACTCGTGGGCACATTGACGCCGCTGCCCGCCGAAGCGGTTCGATCGGCCGGTCTTGTCAAGGGAGACGTTGGATGACCGAAGAGACGATGAGCGACAGCCCGGAAATGACCTACGGTTCGTACCTGCGGGTCGACCAGCTGCTGTCGCTCCAGGAGCCGGCGTCGGACCCACCCGAGCACGACGAGACGCTCTTCATCATCATCCATCAGGTCTACGAGTTGTGGTTCAAACAGGTTCTCCACGAGCTCGACCACCTCGTCGACCACCTCGACGCGGATGCGCCTCACCGGGGAGCCCACCAACTCAAGCGGGTGCTGAAGATCCTCAAGACGTTGGTCGCCCAGCTCGATGTGCTCGAAACGATGACCCCGCTCGAGTTCGATTCGTTCCGTGGCTTCTTGGCCAGTGCCAGCGGGTTCCAGAGCGCCCAGTTCAGAGAGCTCGAGTTCCTGTTGGGCTTCAAGGTCAAGGCACATGCCGATCGCTTCTCGGAATCACCAACCACCCACGCCCGTTTGCTGGACCGCCTGGCCGAACCCTCACTGTGGGACCATTTCCTGGCATTCCTGGACCGAGCCGGATTCGACATCCCCGACGACGTACTCCAACGAGACGTCACCCAGCCGGTCGCCGCCTCCCCGGCGGTGCAATCGGCGCTGATCCGCGTCTACCGCAGCGACCCCGCGCTGGCGGAGTTGTGCGAGAGCCTGACCGACCTCGACGAGGGGCTCCAGGAGTGGCGCTATCGGCACGTGAAGATGGTCCAACGCACCATCGGGTCCAAGCCGGGCACCGGCGGGTCCCTGGGGGCCGAGTATCTGAAGACGACCCTGTTCAGAGCCGCCTTTCCCGACCTGTGGGAGATCCGTGCCCAGTTCTGAACCGGGCGATAGCAAGGCGATCGCGCAGGTGTTGTCTCCCGACGGCCGTGCCGAACGTGAGAGGGCCTACTCGCCGAGCAGTTGCCTCGACGATCTCGGTCCCTACCTGGCCGAGTATCACAGCGCCAGCGAACGTGCCCGTGCCGCGATCGCTCACCAGACCCACCGCTACGGCGGAGGCGCGGGCGCCGAGCTCGATGTCTTTGCGTCGGCCACCGCCGTCGAGACCACCGATCGCAAGGTCCACCTCTTCTTCCACGGCGGCTACTGGCAGGAACTCGACAAGTCGGATGCATCGTTCCCTGCGCTCGAATTCCACGCCCGCGGCATCACCTACGTGGCCGCCGGCTATGGCCTGGCCCCCCGGAACTCGCTCGCCGAGATCGTCGCCCAGGCCCGGGCGGCCGCCCGGTGGGTCAGAGCCAACCTGCGCGACCCCGATGGTTCCCAACAACTGGTCGTGTCCGGTTCGTCGGCGGGGGCTCATCTCGCCGCCTGGGTGGCGCTCACCGAGGACGTGGATGCTGCGGTGCTCCTCTCCGGCGTGTACGACCTCCGACCCCTCGTGGGAACCTACATCAACGACGCGCTCGACCTGGATGATCGATCGGCTGCGGACATGAGTCCACTGCTGCACATCGAGCGGGGCGACGTCGCGGTACCGACGACGATCGTGTGGGGCGAGAACGAGACCGAGGCGTTCAAGCTCCAGGGCCGGCTCTACGGCCACGAACTCGAATCGGCCGGCCACGCGGTCGTTATGGAAGAGATCGCCGGCCGGAACCACTTCGACCTCGTACACGACCTGGCGTCACTCTCGCCTACTTGAGCCGACGCAACTGACCCGGTGTCACTGCGTCCTCATTCGCTCGACCAGATCGATGAGGTGGGTGTGGAAGCTCGGACCGTCGAGG
>JAHEJO010000154.1 GCA_024638805.1 Acidimicrobiales bacterium | reverse complement strand
AGATCTCGGCGGTGCCGATGCGTACGCCCGATGCGTTGAGGGTGGCATCCGATCGGCCGTGGATCACGATCCCACCGCCGGCCTCCCAGCTGGCGAAATCCCCATGCGCCCAGGTGTCGGGAAAACGCTCGAAATAGGCGGCCCGGTAGCGACGATCGTCGGGGTCATTCCAGAACTCGAGTGGCATCGAAGGGAACGGCGTGCGGCACACGAGCTCCCCCTTGACATGGAGTTCTTCCACCGACACACCCTCCACATCGAGAATGTCGATGTGCATCCCGAGGCACTTGCCTTGGAGCTCTCCGGCGCACACCGGTTTGGTCGGGTCGCTACCGACCAGACAGCCGCAGAGGTCGGTCCCCCCGCTCACCGATGCCAGGTGGATGTCGTCGGACAGGGCGTCGTAGACCCAGCCAAAGGCGTCGCTGCTCAGCGGTGAGCCGGTCGAACACAACGTGCGGATCGAGGACAGGTCGAAATCGGAGCCGGGGCTCAGATCGGCCTTGAGACACCCATCGATGAACTTGGCCGACACGCCGAGCAGTGTGAACCGGTGGCGTTCCGCTTCGGCGAACAGTCGGGTCTGGGTCGGGAACGCCGGGTTGCCGTCGTAGAGCACGATCGTGGCCCCGGATGCCAGGCAACTGACCAGCCAGTTCCACATCATCCAACCGCAGGTCGTGAAGTAGAAGACTGTGTCGCCGGCCTTGACATCGCAATGGAGCTGCTGCTCGCTCAGATGTTTGATGAGCACCCCACCGGTCCGGTGGACGATGCATTTCGGCTTACCGGTGGTGCCCGAGGAGTACAGGATGTAGAGCGGGTGGTCGGTGGGGAGCTGCTCGTAGGCCGGCGCCGCGCCGTCGTGCTCGTCGACCACCCCGGTCCAGCGGCATACGGTTGCTGCGGTCGCCTCGATCGATCCGGCCGTTTCGGGCGGACCATCCACGACGAGCACGTGCTCGACGGTGGGCAGTCGCCCACCGATCTCGACCATCCGATCCCGGAGGTCGAAGGTCTTGCCGGCATACCGATAGCCGGTGGCGGCGAGGAGGATCTTCGGTTCGGTCTGCCCGAACCGGTCCACGACGCCGTCCACCCCGAAGTCAGCTGAGGTGGACGTGAAGACAGCGCCGATCGACGCTGCGGCCAGGAAGAGGATCACCGTCTCGGGCACATGGGGCATCCACGCCGCCACCCGATCCCCCCGGCCGACCCCGACCGATCGAAGCCAGGAGGCCACAGCGGCAGTCTCGGATCGCAGACGGTCCCAGGTCCACGCGACCGTCATGCCGTCCTCGCCGATGGCGATGAGCGCATTGGCGTTGACGCCGGGGCGGTCGGCGAGGAGGTTCTCGGCCATGTTGAGTTGGGCGTCGGGGAGGAACCGCCAGCGCCAGAACTCGGCGGCCTCTTCGACGTCGCGCGCGCCGCGGGTGCCTCGTACCTCGCCGTAGTCCCATACCGCAGACCAGAACGAGCCGGGATTCTGTACTGACCACGACCACAGTCCGTCGCTGTTCTCTGCCGACGGGCGGACCGTGCGGCGGAAACGGTCCATGTGCGAGCCGACCACCCGATCGGGCGACGGACGCCACAACAGTTCGGACAGCTCGGTCGATCGGGGGGGCATGGGGCGCACAGCAGCTTTCTCGGTCAGACCAACTCGACGTCGGAGACTTCCGACCTCAGCACCTCGAGAGCGGGCGGGTCAAGCTCAGCATCGGTGATGAGAGAATCGGCGGCCGACAGCGGGCAGATCGTGCTCAAGCCGGTCACGCCGTACTTGGTGTGGTCGGCCACGACCACGAGCTCCGCCGCCCCCCGGAGGAAGGCCCGATTGGTTTCCGCTTCGAGCAGGTTCGGCGTGGTGAAGCCGGCTCGTGCGGTCATGCCGTGCACCCCCATGAAGAGCACATCGATGTGCAGGGAGGAGAGGCTCGAGACCGCCACCGGTCCGACCAGCGCATCCGACGGAGTTCGCACGCCTCCGGTGAGCACGACATCGAGCAGCGGCGACGCGCTGGGGTACAGCACCTCGGCCACAGAGATCGAGTTGGTCACGACGGTCAAGGGCCGGACCTCGAGGAGCTTGGCCAGCATCCAGGTTGTGGTTCCGGCGGTGAGGCCGACCGAGCTCCCCGGCCGGACCCTCTGCGCCGCTCGAGCTGCGATCGCTTCCTTCAGGTGTGGCTGCAGCGTTCGTTTCACGTCGAAGCCGAGCTCCTCGGTCGTGGGCCGCTCCAGCAGCAAGGCGCCGCCGTGGAACTTCTCCACCAATCCGGAACGTTGCAGACCCTCGAGATCACGACGGATCGTCATCTCCGACACCCCCAGCCGGCTGGCGAGGATCGACACTCTCACCATACCGTCGGCTCGCAGGATCTTCACGATTTCGTCATGTCGGCGACGAGCGAGCATCAGATAGGCCCCGCAATAGCCATGGCGCTGTCGAAATCGCACACGCCGGCCGCCGTAGTGAACACGCAACGGCGACCGAGAAACACCGAATCGAGACCAGATGGCCCGTTTGCGGGATCGATTGCCAGCACACGCTGCCAACTCGAACACATTCGCACACCGCCGAGAGTAGTGCACACACGAACGGTCGGACTCATTAGGGGTAGATGGGCGCAGCCTGTGGCGAAATGGGCCATGGGAAAGGGACTTTGGTCCCGATCGATCGACTTGACTCGATCGTCCGAATCTGAAAGATTCTGTGGGATTGCCCGCAAGGTGCGGGACCGTCGAGACGGTTCTCGGCGGCCATACCAGCGCCACGGCGCTGAGAGATCAGGGGAGAATATGTCTGAGGAGACTCGACGGTCACCAAGCCCTTCCGAGGTCGGTTTCGTCCTCGGTCGACGCAACGTCCTCAAAGGTGCTGCCGCCATCGGAGGCACCGCCGCTTTCGGCGGTTTCCTCGCCGCCTGCGGCAGCGACGACGAGGGTGACACCGCCGGCGAAGGCGGCGCCGCCACCGGAGTGGTCCGGGTTGCATCCAACTACTCCGACGCCAAGCCCAACGAGGGCCTCAAGGCAGCTCTGGACACCATTCCCAACGAGAACCTGACGATCGAGCTCAACGAGGTGGACCACAACACCTACCAGGAGCAGATCGTGGCCTACATGCAGGATCCGCCCGACGACGTGGCGCCGTGGTTCGCATCGTTCCGGCTGTCACCACTGGCATCGGCCGGCCTGCTGATGGACATCAGCGACATCTGGACCGAGAAACTCGACGACAAGCTCTCGGGTGGTTTCAAGCAGGCGTCCAGCTACGAGGGCAAGCAGTACGCCGTACCGTGGACCTTTTACTCTTGGGGCATCCACTACCGCAAGAGTGTCTGGGAGGCAGCCGGCGCTACGCCACCTGAGACCTATGAAGAGCTCCTGGCACTGTGCGAAACCCTCCAGGGCGCCGGGGTCACCCCCTTTGCGCTTGGAAACGACGGCCGCTGGCCGGCGATGGGAACCTTCGATCAGCTGAACTTCCGACTCAACGGCTACCAGTACCACATCGACCTCATGGCCGGTAAGGAGAGCTGGACCGACGACCGGACCAAAGCGGTGTTCGCCAGATGGGCCGAGCTTCTCCCCTATCACCAGCCGGATCCCAACGGCCGGGAGTGGCAGGATGCTGCGCAGGCTCTCGTCGATGGCGAGGCGGCCATGATGACGATCGGCAATTTCGTCGGCGACATCTTTCCCAACGAGGATTTGGACGATCTCGACTTCTTCCCCTTCCCCATCCTCAACGATGAGCACGGGCAGGACACCGTCGAGGCTCCGATCGACAACTGGGTCGTCGTCGCCGAACCCCAGAATCTGGCGGGGGCCAAGGAAGTGGTCGCCCACTTCGGCTTCAAGGAGGCGCAGGACACCTTCCTCTCGATTGCCCCCGGTGTTCAGGCCACCAACAACGATGTCGACACCGACGCCTACAATGCGCTTCAGCAGAAATCGGCGGCGTTGGTGCAGAACGCCGCCAATGTCACGCAGTTCTTGGACCGTGACACGTTGCCGGCATTCGCCAACGAGGCCGGCCAGGCCTTCGCTGACTTCCTGTCGAATCCGGCCAACATCGACACCATCCTGGACGATCTCCAGGGCAAGGCCGAAGCACTTTTGTAGCGAGCGGCCACTTCATTGCTGATGGGCCCTCACCGGTGAGCCGGTGGGGGCCTAAGACAACAGAAAAGGGGCAGATGTGACGACGGCGACCCCGCCTTCGACCGAAGATCAACCAGCCGAAACACCCCCGGCGACAACAGCGCAGAAGCCGCAGCAGCGTCGAAAGTCGCAGTTCTCGGGGAAGGACCGCCGGGTCTTCCTGGCCATGCTGCTCATCCCGTTGACGATTCACCTGCTGATCGTGTGGATCCCGACGATCCTCTCGATCGTGCTCTCGCTGACCAAGTGGAACGGGATCCGCTTCGACAATCTCGAGTGGGTCGCTTTCGAGAACTACGACCAGATCATCCTGGGAGCGTTCCAGCAGGACTTCTTCCAGGCGGTGCTCAACAACCTGTGGCTGCTGCTCTTCCTGTTCTTCGGGCCCACTGCGCTGGGGATGTTCCTCGCCTACCTGCTCGACAAGAACCTGAGGGGCAGCCGGATCTACCAGAGCATGTTCTACACGCCGGTCGTGCTGTCACTCGCCGTCGTCGGGTTCATCTGGTCGAACATCATGTACGACCAGGAGTTCGGTCTGGCCACCTGGGCCTTCGGCGGAGGCGAATCTGTGGACTGGCTCGGCAATCAGAGCTTCCTGTTCGAGTTCGGCGGTTACGGCCTATCCAAGAACTTCCTCGCCATCCTGGTCGCCATGGCCTGGCGCCACACCGGCTACATCATGGTGCTGTACCTGGCCGGCATGAAGAGCGTGGACGCTTCGCTGCGCGAATCGGCGTCCCTGGACGGATGCAACGAATGGCAGACCTTCCGGTTTGTGCTGTTCCCGACACTGAAGCCGATCAACGTGATCGTGGTGGTGATCACGGTGATCGAGGCGCTGCGCGCCTTCGACATCGTGTACGTGCTCAACACCCCCCGAAACACCGAGCTGCTGTCCATCCTGACCACCGACAACCTCATCGGTGAGGGGGCCGACAACATCGGCCGAGGGTCGGCCTATGCGACGATGCTGTTCATACTCTGCATCGGTTTCGTCCTCTGGTACGTCACCAACCACTACCGCAAGCAGGAGAGCTCGGTATGACCGACACCGCCGCAGAAACCGACCGAGCTGCCGCCACAACGACCTCGGCAACGAAGTTCGTACCCCGCAAGGCGCCGCTTCGTCCGGCCCGGGTGCTACTCCACGTGTTCCTCATCTCGGTGGGCCTGTTGTGGCTCACGCCGCTGGTCATGTCCCTGTACGCGTCATTCCGACCGTTCAGCGAAACCCAAGTCGACGGTTTCCTGTCCTGGCCCAAGTCGGTCAGCCTCGACAACTACGAGGCTGCGCTCGATCAAGGCGATTTCATCGACAAGTACTGGAACACGGCGCTGATCCTCATCCCCTCGCTGATCCTCACCTTGTTCCTGGCATCGATGATGGCCTTCGTCGCCAGCCGGTACTCGTGGCGGCTCAACATCTTCTTCCTGGTGCTGTTCACCGCCGGTAACCTGCTACCTCCCCAGATCATGGTGGCCCCGCTCTTCCAGGCCTTTCGCCGGATCCCGCTGCCGGAATTCATGTCCAACTCCGGCAACCTCAACGGATCCAACTGGGCGATCATCCTGCTCCACGTCGGCTTCCAGATGGGCTTCTGCACGTTCGTGCTCAGCAACTACATGAAGCTGTTGCCCAAGGAACTGAACGAAGCGGCCATGGTCGACGGCGCCAGCCTGTGGACCACCTACTCCAAGGTCATCATGCCCCTCACCCGTCCGGCGATGGCGGCGCTGGCCACCCTGGAGTTCGCCTGGATCTACAACGACTTCTTCTGGGCGGTCATCTTCGAACAGCGGGGCGACGACCGGCCGATCACCTCGGCCTTGGCCAACCTCGGTGGAGAGTTCGTCACCGACACCAACGTGGTGGCGGCGGCATCGATCTTCGTGATCATCCCGGTGCTGATCGTGTACTTCGC
>JAHEJO010000153.1:2531-6148 GCA_024638805.1 Acidimicrobiales bacterium | reverse complement strand
GTGTCGACGTCGACGATCTCGAGGTTGAGGATCGTGGTGCGATCGCCACCCATCCGGCCGGCCATCTTCATGCCCTTGAACACCCGTGCGGGTGTTGCGCAGGCACCGATGGACCCGGGGGCACGATGGCTCTTGTGGTTTCCGTGGCTTGCGCCCTGGCCTTTGAAGTTGTGACGCTTCATCACACCCTGGAAGCCCTTGCCCTTGGACACGCCTGTCACATCGGCCCGGGCACCCTTGGTGAAAGATGCACCGAGATCGATTGCCTGACCGACCTCGAAGCCGTCGGTCGAATCGACCCGGACTTCGACGAGGTGACGGGCGGGGGCGACGCCGGCCTTGGCGAAGTGTCCGCTGTCGGGCTTGTTGACCCGGTTCGGCTTGACTCCACCGAAGCTGATCTGAATGGCGTTGTAGCCGTCGACACCTTCGGTCTTGACCTGGGTGACGTAGCAAGGCCCGGCCTTGATGACCGTGACGGGCACGGCGCGGGCGTCCTCGGTGAAGACCTGGGTCATACCCAACTTCTCACCGACGATGGCGGTGAGCTCCACGAGTTCGTCGCCCGGCTCGTCGACGACCTCTTCGGTCTCATCGATCTCGGGGGATTCCGACTCGACTGCGCCTTCGACGGTTTCGGTCTCCTCGGGAGTGTCTTCGGCGACCTCTTCTTCCACGGTCGTGGTGTCGTCACTCATGACCGAACCTCCAGAACGTGCAACGTGAAACGTGAAACGTGAAACGGAATCACAGCTTGATCTCCACTTCGACACCGGCAGGCAGGTCGAGACGCATCAATGAGTCGACCGTCTTGGGCGTGGGGTCCATGATGTCGATCAGCCGCTTGTGGATCCGCAGCTCGAAGTGCTCGCGGGAGTCCTTGTCGACGTGCGGCCCGCGGATGACGCAGTACCGGTGGATGTCCGTCGGGAGGGGGACGGGGCCCTTGATGGTGGCCTGCGTCCGAATCACCGTTTCGGCGATCTTGCGCGCCGACTCGTCCACGACCTGATGGTCGTAGGCCTTGAGCCGGATGCGGATCTTCTGCTCGTCGTTGTCAGCCATGTGCGCCTTGTCTACTTTCGCTTGCGGGTACGTGCGCGAGGCAGACGGCGGCACCGGACATCGGAGTCCGATCCAAACCGACCACCTGGCGAGAGGTACCCCGTCCCGAACCTTCCTGGTTCGACGGGTACGTCGCGGGTTTGGCCGCGGTGTGCCGGGTTACGAATCTGTTCCGTCTCTCGACGCGCAGACCGACCCGGCCAAACATGTGTTGGGGTCGCATGCGCAGGATTGCGCAGTGCGGAAGCGAGTGTACGAAGCCAGCGCCCATGACGCAAACCGAGGACCGTCGCTTCAGGGGGCGAC
Source organism: Acidimicrobiales bacterium (assembly GCA_024638805.1). GTDB lineage: Bacteria > Actinomycetota > Acidimicrobiia > Acidimicrobiales > SZUA-35 > JABDIY01. The sequence goes on along the minus strand of JAHEJO010000153.1, from coordinate 4,777 downwards.
TGTGGTGACGACCCCCGACTCGGCCGATAGCGTCTCGTCTGCAGGTGCAACCGGATAGATCCACGCCGTCAGCGCCAGAACGATGGCCGCCAACGCAACCAGGCCGAACACGAAGCTGGCATCCGACCCCTCCATCGAGGTACGGGCTCGCTGACCACCGTCAGCTGGGGGGTGTGGGGCCGATGATCATCGCCCGACCGACACCAGTCACAGAGATTCGGCCGTTTCTCCAGCGTCACCGAACCACCGCAAGAGAATCACGAGTCCGATCAGGAGCAGCACGAACACGATCCCGGCAACGGTCGTGACCACCGGATGGAGACGCGCTTCTTCGGCTCGTTCGACCGGTCGGCTCCGGGTGGGATCGCCGGTCCGCCGTACATCAGACGTCGAGAACCAGCGGACCGCCGTCCCGTTTGAACCGCGCGTAGGCGGCGATGCGACGGGTCTGGTGGCCGCTTCGGCCGATTCGGCTGGCGATGACGCCGTGGCTCTGTCCGGCGGCGAGTCCATCGAGCACAACCCGCTCGACCGGCCGCAACCGGCCACTGGATCCAGCTCTGACCTGGCTTCGCTCTCCGTGCTCGAGCAGCCGACGTACGGTTCCAGGCCGACGCCTGACCCTCGCCGCGATCTCACTCACCGGCACGCCTTCGGACTCCATTCGGCGCAGAACCGTGACCAACGCCGAGTGGACTGGTTCGGTCGAGTTGCCTTGTGCCACGGTCGGCTTCCCCTTCGTCGCTCCCGTCCGACCCTAGCGAGCGTCAGCAGGTCTCAGATGAGGTAGACCAACCGGTGGGATGCCGGGTCTGTGGCCGAGCCCTCGGGCGAATCGGCGATCCATGCCCACAGCGACAGCGCGGCGATGACGAGCGCACCCGCTGCGACGGTGGCCCACAGCCGCATCGGACCTTGCCCGGATTCGGGTCGATGATGCGCCACCGGCGAGTTCAGGTGCGATGGCTTCTGAGGCGGTCGGTTCACTCGATCACTCGTCGTCAGGCGTGCGTGCTCCGAGCTCCCGGTCGAGCTGCAGCAGCGTGGGGCCGTCGTCGCCGGCCAGCCGCAGCCGGTCGATGATTTCACCCACTGCAGCCTCCTCCTCCACCTGTTCGGTGAGGAATTCCTGGAGGAAGGGGAGCGCCAGAACGTCTGCGTCGGCCTGAGCCGCCGAGTACATGTCGGAGATCGAGGCGGTCACCTTCTGTTCCTGGGCGAGGGCGGCGTCGAACACGTCGGCAACGGAGCCGTCGGGGCGAACCGGCGCGTCCATCGCTCCGATTGCGACGTCGTTCCCCCGATCCAGTGTGAATTGCAGGAACCTGAGTGCGTGGGCGTGCTCCTCGTCGGATTGGATCCGCATCCACGTGCCCATTCCCGTCAGGCCCTCTGTCTCGAGGTACGCCGCCATTTGGAGGTAGGTCACCGACGAGGCGAGCTCCATCGTGATCTGATCGTTGAACAGTTTCGCGAGATCGTCGTTCATCTTCATGGGGGCGACGCTACCAAGCCTTCGGACGGACCGCGAAGCCGGCCCGCCCCGGCGTCATGCGGGCCTCACCGGAGCGATACTCCCCGCATGACTGCTGATCTGCTCTCGACGCTCGACTTCACCAAGGCATCCGAACCCTCGCCCGCGTTGGGCATGCGCGATCTCTTGATCGGCTGGCTGGAGTACCAACGCCACGAGTTCCTCCGCAAGCTCCGCGATCTCACCTCCGAGCAGATCGTGGAGTGGTCGGTGGCCCCGGTCGAACTCTCGGTCCTGGGACTCGTTCGACACATGCAGCAGATGGAGCACGTCTATCTCGCCTGGGGCCTCGGCGGCGGCGAGCGTCACATGATCTACGGGGAGGACGACTACGCGGGTGGGTCGATCGACACGATCGACGAGGATCTCGCTCGGTACCTCGACGAGGTCGCGAGATCCGACGCGGCGATCGCCGTCATCGACTCACTCGAAGGCGAGGGGCTCGGCCATGGCAGTCCGCTGGGCGCCACGCTCGTCAAGATGATCCACGAATACACCCTCCACAGTGGTCAAGCCCACATGCTGCGTTTCGCTGCGCTCGGGGAGATCATCCGCTGAACCGGCTTCACGATCTCAGGGCCGCGCTCGACCCCGCTCCGTGGGAGAACTGATGATCGCTTCGTACTCGGCGATGGTGAGATAGCTGGGCGTGTATTCACCACCCTGGCGCTCCAGGGTACGGATGAAGGCCCGCAGGTGATTGCGCGAACCC
>JAHEJO010000153.1:0-2431 GCA_024638805.1 Acidimicrobiales bacterium | reverse complement strand
CCGTCGGTTCCGAGCTCGGCAGCCTTGGGCGGATCGAGCGTCGACGTCGAACTCGGGACGGCAGTCGTGGTGGGCACCGTCACCGTCGCCCCGGTGATGCCGGAAGCGTCATCACCGGAAACGGCCGGGTCGGCGGTGATCGGTGTGATCGAGTGCTGAACGCCCGACGTGGACGTCGAACCGACTTGGCCGTCGGTTGCACCTGCGCACCCGACAACGGCTGCGCCGAGGGCCAGGATCGCGATCCATCGAATGCCACGCCTCATCAGCCGCCTCCGGATCGACCGGCCGGCGGCTGCGGAGGGCTCGGCGGTTCCGTCGGGGCCTGATCCATCACGGTGTCTCGATCTGTCTGATGGACTCCTGGATCGTCCGGGTCGCCCCGGAGCTGCGTTCCGATCGCAGCGATGACCAGGAGGACCAGCACCACGATGAGCAACTGCTTCTTCGTCATGACTCCACTTCACGTCGTCAGGGTGAAGGCCAGACCGTCGGGGGGATGAAGTTCCGGTGAAGCAGGGTCAGCGAGTTCAGACGCCGCCGCGCGAGGCGTCCAGCAGCACAATCGGCAGCACAGCCTCGACGCCGGCCGTGCGAAGCAGGTGTCCCACTGCGGTGATCGTCCAGCGCGAGGAGACGAGATCATCGACCAACAGCACCGGCCCGGGTAGCGGCTCGTGCACCTCGAAAGCGCCCCGGACGTTTGCGAGCTGCTGGGCAGAGTTGTACATGTCGGGCTGGGGCGGCCGCTGCGCCACCCTCACGATCGCCGGAGCGAAGGGCAATCCGATCCGTTCGGCGAGCCGTGCGGCGAAGTCGGAGGTCCGGTCGGTCTCCCCCGAGTTCGGGACTGCGGTAACCCAGGCCGGCCGGACATCGGGGTTCCACTTCTCGAACAACGCCGCCAGTTGGTCGACCAGCGGTGACGGGAATCCGATCCCTCGTCTGATCGCCTGCGCCGCCGACGCACCGGCGCCGGGGTCACCGCGATACGCCAGCGCCCGACCCTCCTCGTTGCCGAGTTCGGACAGACTTCCCCACTTCACGCCCACAGGCCAGCGCTTCCTGGGCTCGATCACGATGGATGTGCGCCCCATGAACTCGAGCGCAGCATCACTCACCGCCGGGTCGATGTCTGCCGGCACGACCGGTCGGCCGAGGCAATTGGCACACCGGCCACAGTCCGCTGCCTCTGCGTCGTCGAGTTGGTCACGCAGGAACCGCATCAGGCAATCGTCGATCTCGGTGTACATCTGCATTGCCTGCTGTTCGCGTCGACGCTCCTCGGTCACCGCCGCCACGCGGTCGCGCGGGTACGACCACGGATCGTCTGTTCGCCGCCAGACCGGTCCGTCCTTTCTGATGGCCCCTTCGACTTCGAGAATCTTCAGGAGGCCGGTCAGACGGCCCCGGCCGAGATTGACCTCACGCTCCAGCTCGGTGAGCTTCTTCGGCATCTCTCGCAGCGATCCGATCACCGCATCGGTGAGAGGCTCAGCCGGAAAGGCAGAGTCGATGAAGTAGTCCTGGATGTCGGCGTCCTCGGAGCCAGACATCAGCACCCCGACGGCGTGTCCGACTGCGCGGCCGGCGCGTCCCACCTGCTGGTAGTACGCGATGGGGCTGCCGGGTGACTGGAAGTGAATGACGAACGTGATGTGCGGGTTGTCGTATCCCATGCCGAGTGCCGAGGTGGCGACGACCACATCCAGATCACCTGCGGTGAGTCGCTCTTCGATGCCCAGCCGGACGTCGGGGTCGGTGGCGCCCGTGTAGACCTCGACCTCGATCCCTCGGCTCTTCAACCAGCGACCTACCCGGTAGGCGTCTGTGATCGTGAGGCAATAGACGATCCCCGAGCCTTCGATGGTTGGGATGTGCTGGGCCAGCCACGCCATCCGATCCGTCTGGCGCGGCAGATCGAGCACCTGCAGTGACAGGCTCTCACGCTCGAGTGTCCCCCGCTGGATCGTGAGGTCCTCACCGAGCTGGCCCGCCACATCGTTCACGACCCGGTCGTTGGCTGTGGCGGTGGTGCCGAGGACGGGGACCGTGGCAGGCAGCGACTGAACGACCTGGGACAATCGCCGATAGTCGGGACGAAAGTCGTGGCCCCAATCGGAGATGCAGTGGACCTCGTCGACGACCAACAGCCCCATGTGGTTCACGAAGCTGGGGAACGTCGTCTCGAGGAACGCCCGGTTGTTGAGCCGCTCGGGAGAGATGAGAAGGAGGTCGATGTCGCCACCGATCGCGCGGTCCGCGATCTCGTCCCACCGATCTCGGTTGGTCGAGTTGACCGTGGCCGCGTGCACGCCTGCTCGTTCGGCCATCTCGATCTGGTTGCGCATCAGGGCCAACAGTGGAGACACGATCAGAGTCGGTCCACCGTCACGCTCCCGGATCAACCGGGTGGCGATCAGGTACACGG
>JAHEJO010000033.1:20293-22501 GCA_024638805.1 Acidimicrobiales bacterium | reverse complement strand
CCCCCAGAGGCCCCAGCCCGAATTCGAGGTCGTAGACAAGCCCAACGGTTGCCCCGAACCCGGCGCCGGCTGCGATTCCGAGAAGAAACGGGTCGGCCAATGGATTGCGGAAGACCCCCTGATATCCGGCGCCGGCGAGAGCGAGCGACGACCCGACGAGTCCACCGAGCACGACCCGGGGGAGCCGGAGCTGGGTGAGGATCGTCGCCTGACGGGAGTCGAGGCCGGAGTCGACGGTGATCACGGGCAGTCGATCCGCCAGCTCGAGCACCACTGCGCTCATGGGGAGTCCGGCCGCTCCGGTCGAGACGCTGATCACCGCCACGACGACGAGCATGGCCGCCGCTGTCACAAGGGCTTTGGACGGCAGCCGGAACGACCGGGCGAGCGCCACCGCGCCCACGTCTGGGACTCTGGCTGCGACCATGTCAGCTGGCCATCCCGGCCATTTGTTCGGCGAAGTCCGCCACCCGGGGACCCCAGCGGGAGGCGATGTCGGCGTCGACCTGCACGATGTTGCCGGTCTTGACTGCCGTGATGACGTCCCAACCAGGACGTACGGCGACGTCGTCGATCCCGTAGCCGACCTGGTCGGTGATGACGATCAGGGTGGGGTCGGCCTCGATGAGGAGCTCGGGGGTCACCTGCGGGTAGCCATACCCGTCGGGGTCGGCCGGGTCGGCGACGTTCTCGAACCCCAGCCTCCGGTAGACGTCGCCGACGAAGGACGCCGAGCTCACGCTGAAGAACGTGTCGTCGAGCTCGTGGTAGATCCTCACAGGCTCTCCCGTGCGCTGCTCGACGCTGGCTACGGCGGCGTCGATCCGCGTACGGATCTTCTCGTTCTCCGACGCTGCTTCCGATGCGTGGTCGGTCACCAGACCGAGCTGGGTGATCTGGTCATATGTGTCGTCGACGGTCAGCGCCGACCCCTGTAGCAGCACCGGTACTCCAAGAAGCCCGAAGGCGTCGGTGAGTGCGTTCTCCGGGTCGAAACTCACGATCACGAGGTCCGGCTCGAAGGCGCTGATCGCTTCGAGATTGGGTTCGAAGGCGCTCAGGTCGGTCACGGGTGTTTCGGGCGGGAAGGTGGAGAGACTGTCGACCGCGACCACCTGGTCGCCGGCTCCGATGGCGAAGAGCATCTCGGTCGCCGAGGGCGACAGGCTCACGATCCGCTCCGGACGGGATTCGATCGTTGTGGTGCCGTTGAGCCCTTCGATGTCGAGCGGGTAGGTCGGTGTGGCGGCCTCGTCGTCGGCTGTGACCGACGCATCCTCATCGGCCACCGACGTCTCGGCGGGGGTGGTCGTGGTCGGATCGTCGGCGAGAACTCGAGTATCGCTGCCGCATCCGCTCAGGGCGACGCACAGCACGGCGAGCGTCAACAGTGGACGGGAGAGCAAACGGTTCACCTGGTTTCCTACCTCGGGAAGGGTTCGGCGGTTGCCCGCCGAACGGCGTGTCACCCATTCCCCAGGCGACCTGGCTCGCTTTCGCGTCGAGAAAGCATCACAGTTGCGGGACAGCACCGGGGTCTCACCGGATTTCGCTGGAGACTGGCGGCCTCGGAGAGAAGCCGCCAACCACCGTAACAGCGAAACCCACCTCCGGCCTATCGCCGGATCAGTCGTCCCACACGCAGCCTCGGGTCGGAGGCATCGACCCGTCGGGGCACTTGACCTCGACCCACCCACCGGTGGATCCGAAGTTCGCTCGTCTTTCGGCTTCGTCGAAGTTGACGTCGTTGAGGTCAGCGCCCCTGAAGTCGACGCTGCCGAGTTGAGCATCCTGGATCTTGACCTCGACGAGGCTGGCGTCCCTGAAGTCGGCACCGGTCAGCGTCGACCTTTCCAGATTCACCTTGAAGAGCGCAGCACCGTTGAACGACGCATTGCGGAGGTTGATGTTCTTCAGGTAGACGGTGTCAAGGACCGAGTTGTTGAAGGTTGCTCCCGGGAGATCGACGTCTCTGAAGTCGACGTCGGTCAGGACGGATGATGAGAAGATCGCGTCATCGAGAGCGCCTCGTTCGAATGTCGTGCTGGTGAGATCAGCGCCCCGGAAGTCGGCCGCTTGTAGATCGAAGTCCTTGAACTCGGTACCGCTCAGGTCGGCGCCCTTGAAATCCGCATTGGTCAGTGCCAGTCGGTGGAACTTCGCGTCGGTGAGATCGGCATTCGTGAAGTCGGTGTTGGACCAGTCGCC
>JAHEJO010000033.1:0-20193 GCA_024638805.1 Acidimicrobiales bacterium | reverse complement strand
AATCCGACCAGTTGGGGAAACTGGGTCAGGAACGACATCGGCGCCAACGACCAGCGGAAACGGCCCAGGCCGATCTGGAGGAACGCCTTGACGACGTCGGGGTCGAATTGTGTCCCGGAGCACCGCGCGATCTCCTGCCGGGCGCCGGTCGCTGATGCCGGCTTCTTGTAGGACCGGAGCGAGGTGATGACGTCGAAGGTGTCGGCGACGGCGACGATCCGGGCCCCGTAGCAGATGTCGGTTCCGGCTATGCCGGCCGGATAGCCGCCGCCCTCCCATCGTTCGTGGTGCTGGAGGACCGTGTCCGCCCACGGCCCGAGGAAGTCGCGCAGCGGTTCGACCAGCTCGGCTCCGATCAGGGGGTGCTGCTTGACGATCTCGTATTCGGTTGCGGTGAGCTTGCCTGGCTTGTTCAGGACCTCCGACGGAATCCTCATCTTGCCGACGTCGTGCAGCAAGGCCGCCCACCGCAGTTTCGAACGATCGTCGGTCGTCAGGCCGAGCTCACCGGCGATGATGTCGGTGTACGCACGAACCCGTTCGCTGTGACCCCTGGTGAGTCTGTCGTGGCGGCTGAGCGCCGCCACGAGCACCATCAGCGTTTCGGCGGCCTCGCTGGCGGTTCCGCCCAGTCCGGACTCGTCGACCTCGAGCAGTGTGCGCCGCAACTCCTCTGTACTCGACGAGCGCATCGCGACCTTCACCCGGTTGGGTGCCTTGTCGGGGAAGATCATCGTCATCTGCAACAGTAGCGACACCGGGGCCGCCAGCCGGGCGACCCGATCGCTGGAGAGCATGACCACGATCGAGATCGATATGAGGAGCAGCAGCCGAAGGAACTGGCCCGGTCGACCCTCGGCGTCGGGGAGGCCTTTGGCCACTGCCAGCGTGACCACGAATGCGATCACGAACGGCCCGATGAACAGGACGATCTGCAGGAAGCGGGCCAGGAAGGGTCGGCCGGCCCACCGATCGTTCGTTCGATCCCGAGATCCTTCTCCAGACATCAGGTACTGAATCGGTCCGTTTTCTGGCGGACTTGATGAGCAATTGGCCTCCGAGCGCACGGCCGCCGGTCGGTGTGGAGGAGACGCTACGGTCGCGCTGTGGGCCCGTTGTCGCTGGATGTTCGCCTGCTGTCGCTGCCGATCAGCGTCGCTCTGACAGCGGCCCACGATCCGGTTCCCGACAGCAACCGCCTCCTCACCGTCGTCGGGATCACCGACGACGACGGCGACACCGGCTGGGGTGAGTGTTCGGCCCTCAATCGACCCGCCTATCACCAGGAGACAGCCGAAGGAGTATTCGGGTGGCTGTCGACGTCTCCTCTGCACGGTGCCGGCGCTGATACCGGGGACCGGCTGGTCGACCACCCGATGGCGCGGGCCGCCCTCGAGATGGCCGAGCTCGACATCCGATTGAAACGGACAGGGATCTCGTTGGCCTCGTACCTCGGCGTCACCCGCTCCGAGGTGCCCGCGGGTGCGGTCATCTCCCTCGGATCGATCGACGCTGCGCTCGACGCGGTCGCCGCCCGGGTCCGCCAGGGATTCACGCGGGTGAAGGTCAAAGTGGTACCGGCCGAACGGGCCGGCTTCCGACCGATCGAACTGATCCGGGCGCTGGAGCAGAAGTTCACAGGCCTCGAGGTGCAGGCAGACGCGAACGGCAGCTTCGATCGCCGGTCGTTCGACCAGGCCGCCGAACTGGTCGGCACCGGATTGGCGGCGTTCGAACAACCCTTCGCCCCGGAGGAGTTGGACCTTGCCACCGAACTCGTGGGAACGGGCATGTGCGTGGTCGCCGACGAGGCCGCAACGTCGAGGGAACAGGTTCAACGGCTGATCGATACGGGGGCTTGTTCGGCCATCGCCGTCAAATCATCTCGGCTCGGAGGGCTGTTCGCCGCCTTCGAGTTGCTCGGCTGGTGCGAGGAACAGGAGATACCTGCTGCCGCCGGTGGGATGCTGGAGTCCGGTTTGGGACGACACGCTCTGGCGGCCGTGGCCGCCAGCGATGCGTGCACGATCACCGGAGATGTCTCCCCCGCCCGCAGTTGGCTGACCGATGACCCATGGCAGGACCTTCGCATGCATGATGGAGTTATCGACGTTCCCCACGCCAAGGGTGTGTGTCCCGCTCCGGATCAAGAGGTCCTCGACCGCTACACGATCCGGCGACATCAACGAAAGGTCCGCATCCCATGAGCGGTCTGGTAACCGAACGCATCAGGGGCCCGGAGGCCTCGGCCGGTGGCCCGGCGGCCGTGCTGCTGCACGGCTTCACCCAGAACCGCCATTGCTGGGGAGAGTTCGCCGACGAGTTGGCCAGCACCCACTCGGTATGGGCCGTCGACCTTCCTGGCCACGGCGACAGCAGATTCGATGAAGCAACGTTCGAGGAGGCAGCGACGCTGACCGCCGGTGCCGTAGCGGACATCGGCGCTCCGGTCGACCTACTGATCGGTTACTCGATGGGTGGTCGAATCGCATTGCGGGCGGCACTGGACTACGCCGGCGTCGTGCGCCGACTGGTCGTGATCGGCGCCACCGCCGGTATCAGCGATGCCGACAACCGCGCCGATCGAATCGCCAACGACCGCCACATGGCCGACCGGCTGAGGAACTCCTCACCCCGGGAATTCCTCGACTTCTGGCTCGACCTCCCTCTCTTCGCCGGTGTACCCGAGGCCCAGCAGCACCGGGCCGAACGGCTGGGGGGTTGGGGATCCGGGGTTGCCGAATCACTTCTCTATCGCGGCCCCGGGTCGATGGAACCGATCTGGGATCGACTGCACCGACTCGAGGTTCCCACGCTGGTGATCGCCGGCGACAACGACACCAAGTTCACCGAACTCGGGCACCGATTGGTGCACGGCATCGGTGCCAACGCGACATTTGCATCCGTCCACGGAGTCGGTCACGCGTGTCATCTGGAGGCGCCGGACCGGACGGCCGAGGCGATCCGCAGCTGGACCGGCTGACCGACCGTGACTCTCGGCTCAGTACGCGTACGGGTACCCGCTCCAATCGGGCGGCCGTTTGTCGAGGAAGGCATCGCGGCCTTCGCGGGCTTCGTCGGTGCCGTAGGCCAGTCGGGTGGCTTCACCGGCGAACACCTGCTGGCCGACCAGACCGTCGTCGACCAGGTTGAACGCGAACTTCGCCATTCGCTGGGCGGTTGGTGATTTGCCGCAGATCTCGACGGCCCACTCGAGGGCTGTCGCCTCGAGTTCGGTGTGGGGAACGACCAGATTCACCGCCCCCTGGGCGTGGGCTTCGGCCGCCGTGTAGGTCCTGCCCAGGAAGAAGATCTCTCGGGCGAACTTCTGGCCCACCTGCCGGGCCAGGTAGGCGCTACCGAATCCGCCGTCGAAACTGGCGACGTCGGTGTCGGTCTGTTTGAAGCGGGCGTGTTCGGCGCTGGCGATCGTCAGGTCGCAGACCACGTGGAGCGAATGACCTCCGCCGGCAGCCCAGCCCGGTACGACCGCGATCACTACCTTGGGCATCATGCGGATGAGACGCTGGCATTCGAGGATGTGAAGGCGTCCCGCCCTGGCCGGATCGATCTCCTCGGCTGTCTCGCCACCGCCGGTGGTGTACTTGTAGCCGTCCTCGCCTCGAATTCGCTGGTCGCCACCCGAGCAGAACGCCCAACCGCCGTCCCGCTGGCTGGGGCCGTTCCCGGTGAGCAGCACACAACCCACATCGCTACACATCCGTGCGTGGTCGAGGGCGCGGTACAACTCATCGACGGTGTCGGGACGGAAGGCGTTGCGGACATCGGGGCGATCGAACGCGATCCGGACCGCCCCCACGTCCACCGCCCTGTGGTAGGTGATGTCGGTGAAGTCGAACCCGCGCACCGGCTCCCACGCCCCCGGATCGAAGATCTCGGATACCTCAGCCATCTTCGGATCCTACCGACGGCTCCCGGGCGGAAAGCCGGTCAGAGCGCATCACGGCGGATCTTACCCAGCGGCGTGCGCGGCAGTGAACCGACCAACTCGAGACGGCGGGGTGACCATCTGGGGGGCAAAACCGAGCGCACAGCCACCCTGATCTCCTCGATCGTCGGCGGGGCCGACGGATCGGCCGGTTCGACTATCGCAACGACCTCATGACCCCACTCGGGGTGGGGTCGCCCGATCACCGCAACTCCTGCAACCGAGGACAACGCGGCGATGAGGGGCTCGATCCGCGCCGGCCACACCTTCTCACCGCCGGTGACGATGACGTCCGCACTGCGTCCTGCGACTGCGAGATCGCCGCTGGCATCGATGACGGCCGCGTCGCCGGTGGGAAACCACCCGTCGTGATCTTTCGGATCCACGCCGTCGCGGTAGCACCGCAGCAGCGTCGGGGACCGCACCCACAGCTGTCCGCTGTCGTCGGTGCGGAGCTCGACGCCTTCGAGGCGCCGGCGGTCGTACACGACACCAGAGCCTGTCTCGGTACTACCGTAGGTTGCGATCACGTTGCCCGGTCGGTCAGCGGGCGGGGCGGCCCCGCCGAGCAGAATCGTGGTGAAGGCGCCCGGATCGATCCGGCGCAGGGCCCGGGTCACCAGGGAGGTGTGGGTCACCCCGTCCCGGCCGACCGACGCCATCACATCGTCGGCGTCGAATCGGTCGTGCACCGTGAGCGGTGTTCCTGTGCACAGCGCTCTGGTGATGACCGAGAACCCGCCGATGTGCGAGATCGGCAGGCAGCACAACCACCGGTCCGATCCCGGATCCACACCGAGGCGACCGGAGGTGATCTCGGCCGACGCCAGTATCGCTTCGTGGGTCAGCACCACCCCCTTGGGCTGGCCGGTCGTGCCGCTGGTGGCGATCACGACGGCATCGCCCGGTTCGACCGGTCGGCCCCCGGACAACGATCGTCGTTCACCGTCCTGTTCGATCACGTGGGTGGGAGCCAGTGCATCGAGGAGGAGACGCCGCTCGGCTTCGGGCAACATCTCGTCGATGGGTGCGATCGCAGCGCCGCGAGCCCACTCACGCTCGAGCGCCTCGACGAACCGATCACCCGGCGAGATCGACAGCGCAGTGAGATCAGGCAAGGCGGCGGACGTAGAGGGCCAGGCTGTCGACAGCCTCGCGAATCTGGTCCTCCAGCACTCGTTCGAGGACATCGGACCAGAGGCCACCTCCGTAGGCCAGCCGCATCGAGACAGTCGTGGGGTCCCCGGGTTCGGCATGAGCTCCGAGCACCCAGGTCGAGTGCTCGCGGCCGTCGATCTCGCGGCGTGCGAAGGTCGCACCCGATTCGTTGATCTCATGACGGACCATGCGGAGGCGCTTGCGGCGAGCGAACGGTCCGATTTTGGCGACCAAGGTCACCAGATACGCCGGGCCGGGATCGGCGTCGTTGGTTTCGTCGAGTTCGACATGGTCGACCAGATCGAGCCAGTGCTGGTAGCTGATCAGGTCCTGGAGGACCGTTCGAACCTCCTGTGTGTCGGCCTGCACGCTCGCGTCGATCCTTTGGTCCACCCCACCAGTGTGGCGCACGACCAACCGTCGAGAAGGGTTGGCCGCACCGAGTGGTCGGATCGCAGGGGTGTGCTCGGTCGGGGTGACCCGCCTCGGTGGCCCGGCGTTACCGTGACAGGGTGATCGCCACGTCGCTCTGGCTCGACACGGTGCCCGATCTCGTCTCGGTGGGTGCCAGGACCGGGCTGCTCTGGAGCCGTGCGGGAGTGCGCCTGGCCGGACTCGGTCAGGCAAGGCTCATCCACACCGACAACATGGCCGAGCTGACCTCGGCGGCGGCAGAGCTCGCTGCGATTGCCACCGACACGGCGTCGACGGCAACGGGATACGGAACCGGAGCCGTCGCCTTTGCGACCCTGCCCTTCGATCGCCATGCCCCGGGCTCACTGATCGTCCCACAGGTGCTTCTGGGCGAGGCGCCGGACGGGAGGCGGTGGATCACCGTCACCGAGGACGACGAACGGACCGTGGACATCGCCGCCGCTCTGGCACGGATCGACGCGGCGGGTAGCCGGCCGGTCCCAGACGGCCCCCAGTCGACGAGTTTCGATCTCATGTCCACCCTCGCTCCCGAGATTTGGCGCGACGAGCTGGTCGAAATTGCCAGGACTCGCATCGCGGCCGGAGAATTGGACAAAGCGGTGCTGGCCCGGGAACTCGTTCTGCGCACCGATCAGCCGATCGATCCGGCCCAGGTCCTCGAGCGCCTCCGGCGCAGCTATCAAAGCGCCATCCTGTTCTGCGTCGATGGCTTTCTCGGTGCGTCGCCGGAGCTCCTGATCTCACGCATCGACCGCGTCGTCCGAGCTCATCCGCTGGCGGGCACCGCCGCCCGGTCGTCGGACCCCGCCGAGGATCAACGAATGGCAGCGGGTCTGCTCAGCAGCGACAAGGACCGTTGGGAACATCGCATCACCATTGACTGGCTCCTCGATACGCTCCTGCCGTTCTGCTCGTTCGTCGACGCCGAGCCGGATCCGACGATCGTCAGCCTCGCCAACGTCCACCATCTGGGGACCCGCGTCGAAGGACGCCTCAGCCGGCCGGCGGCCGGCGTCCTCGAACTGGTCGAGTCACTTCACCCCACCCCGGCGGTGGGCGGCCAGCCCCAGGACCGGGCACTCACCTTGATCAAGGGCCTGGAGCGGATGGACCGGGGACGCTATGCGGGGCCGACCGGATGGGTCGACTCGGCAGGTAACGGCGAGTTCGCGGTGAGCGTGAGGAGCGCCCAGATCGACAACACCGAGGCTCGTCTGTGGGCCGGCGTTGGCGTGGTGAAGGACTCCGACCCCGCCGCCGAGCTGGCCGAGACCAGGGCCAAGTTCCAGGCCATGCTCAGCGCGCTCGTACAACCCTGATCGCGCGGCCGCACGGCTTCCGCCCGGGCTGGCGGCCCTCAGTCGGTGGCCAGCTCGGCGATGCGGTTTCTCAGCGCCCGGCTCTCATCACGATCGGCGCGGGCGATCACGACATGGACCCCGCAGGGGGTGAGGTCGACATCCGGCCCAAATTCGGTCGCGAAGAGCCCGTGGGCTGCACACAACGCAACGAAGTCCGTGCCGTGTGGCGTACCGAAGAGTCGTTCATAGATGGCGAGCGGCAGCAAGTCCCGCTGGGGCAGGAAACTGAAGATCCCGCCCCCGTCGTTGTCGATCACGACGATCGTCAGATCGATGCTGCGGTTTCGGAGTCCCGTCAGCGAGGACGCATCGTGGAGCAGCGCGACGTCGCCGATCAAGCAGACGGTCGGCACTCCGGTGACAGCGACACCGACGGCGGTGGCGACCACCCCGTCGATGCCGTTGGCACCCCGGTTGCTGAACACCGACACATCCGAGCGGGGCGGACCGAACCATTCGACGTCCCGCACCGGCATCGAGGAAGAGACCACCAGCGCTCCCCCGGCCGGAACGGCTCGGAGGGAGGCCGCCGCAACACCAGGCTCGGTGATGCCGCCATCGATGATCTCGGCCCGGATCGGCCCAGCCAGCCTGTCGTCGGCGGACCGCCACTCCTTCGCCCAGCCGCTCAGGGCGACAACCCGACGATCCTCCAGTTCGTCGAGAAGATACCGGGCTGCCCGCCGCTCGGGTATCTGGCACACCGCCACCCGCTCGGGGTCGATGACCCGTGACCAGGGAACGACGGCGTTGACCGCCGACCGATCAGCTGCTCCCATCGTCGCGATCCATTGACTCAGTACCTTGCTCGACAGCGGTTCGCCGAATCTCACCATCCGTTCGGTTCGCTCCTTGAGTCCCGCCGCTCCTCTCAGCAAGGTGTCGTGGTGATCGAGGGTCCGACCGTCGCGCAGCGCACTGCGATGATCGGCGATGATCGGCCACCCGAGGCGATCGGCCACCTCGGCGATCGCATCGACATCGCCCTCACAACGCCCGGCCACGATCACACCCCGACGGGGCCGACCGTCTCTTGTGAGGAGCCGGTCGGCGAGGTCGGCGATCTGCTGTCGATCGGCGGTCGCCGGTATCGAGGGAGTGGCCCGGGCGAGCGGGGCGGGCAGTTCACCGGCGATTCCGACGAGCGGTTCCCGGAAGCTCAGGTCGAGTTGCACCGGCCCCGGCCTCGCCTCGCCGATGGCCGCCAGCCAGGCATCATCGGCGATTTGGCGCCAGGTCGCCGGGTCGGTGTCGTCGGGCGCACCCGGCTGGAGGAACGATCGCACGCTGGAGCCGTAGAGACGCTCCTGGTCGATCGTCTGGGGAGCGCCGACACCCCAGAGCTCGGGGGGACGATTGGCGGTGCAGACGATCATCGGCACGCAACTGATCCCCGCTTCTGCTACCGCCCCGTGGAAATGGGTCGCCGCCGTGCCGGATGTGCACAGGACGACCGCTGGTCTGCGGGTGGCTGCGCCATAGCCGAGGGCGGCGAACCCGGCGGAGCGTTCGTCGTGAAGAACCTCGACCCGGAGCTCGGATCGCTCGATCAACGCCACCGCCAGAGGCGTCGACCGGGACCCGGGAGCAACGAAGGCTGTGTCGACGCCACTCGCCACCCACTGGTCGACGAGGGTGGCGCAGAACGTTGCGTTGGCGGCACCGACCGGACTCACGGGAGCCCCACTCGCGCTCAACCGCTACCGGGCCGCCAAGGCAAGGCGGGCCAGTTCGAGGTCTTCGGGGTTGGTGATACCGATCCAGGTTTCGGGCGAGCTGACCACCGCCACCCGGAGGGCGGCGCCGGCGATCAGATCGTTCACCATCGTCGGGAGCTGCGCCTCGGCCTTGGCGTCGCCGGCGTGGGCTTCGAGAAACGAGTCCCATTGGCGCTGGAAGTCGCCGAGGATCGACGGATGGAAACACCAGAAGTTCATCGAGACCGGGGTGTCCTCGGTGACGGCGACACCGCCGGCGACGAGAGACCCGTCCTCCACTCGCTCGCAACCCTCCGTTTCGACCAAACCGGTGAAGTGGTCCGACTCGATCTGCACAACCGCCCTGGTCACCGCACCTCGTGGAGGCACGGTCTTGCCCAGCTCGAAGGCGATGTTGGCGGCCCGCCCGGGGCCGAGCTGCTGGAGTTCGGTGGCCGCCAGCGCAAAGGTCTGCGGACCGTAGTAGTCGTCGGCGTTGATCACCGCGAACGGCGAGTGGATCACCTCTCGAGCGCTCAGGACGGCGTGCGTGGTTCCCCACGGTTTGTCTCGGGCCGGTCCGAGGTCATCCTGACGGACGTAGGCGATGTCGATATCGGGATGTCGTTGGGTCATGTGCCGGCGCACGTCGGCTTCGATTTCGGCACGGACGATCAACACGATCGAACCGAAGCCAACGGCCAACGCATCGTTGATGCTGAAATCGAGGAACGCCTCACCTTCGCGGCCGACCCCGGCGAGTTGCTTGACCCCGCCGAACCGGCTGCCGATTCCGGCGGCCATGATGACGAGTTGTGCGGGGTTCGATGAGCTGGTCACCCGACCCATCGTAGGACTGCGACCGTCTCGGAGCGCCACTGGGGCACGGTCGGCCAGGCGGTCGGATCTGCCGGCGAGTCGATCCAACGAACCGGGTCCTGGCTAACCTCGCATCCATCACCGAGCATCACCGCGGGGGCATCGATCGTGTGGACATCGGATTGCTGCTCGTCGCGGTGTGCTCGATCTCGTCGTCGGCGGTGCTCGTCCGGTATGCCGCCGCATCATCGGTGGCGTTGGCGTTCTGGCGATGCCTCGGCGGCTCGCTGATCCTCTCGGTCGGCGCCGTCCGCTCCGGTACCTCCATGGTCTCCCTGGGCACCTCAGCGCACCTCATCGTCGTGGCCGGGATTGCGCTGGGCCTGCACTTCGCCACCTGGTTGGCTTCGTTGGAGATGACCTCCACCGCAGCGTCGGTGACCCTCGTGTCGACCGCGCCGATCTTCGTGGTGCTCGGCAACCGGCTCATGGGTCGTCGATCAACCAGGCAGATGGTGATCGCGGTCGGCGTCGCAGTTTCCGGGGCGTTCGTCGTGACCGGTGGCGATCTGATCACCGACCTCGGATCCTTCGAGGGTGATCTGATGGCGCTCGCAGGGGCGGTCTTCATGGCGGTCTACCTGATCGTCGGACAGCACCTCCGTACTCGCATCGGGACCGCCGGTTACGCAGCTGCGGTGTACGCCGTCGCCGCATTGACCATGCTGCCGATCGCCGTCGTGGGCGACATCGCACTCGTCGGCTTCGATCGAACCACATGGCTGGCGATCGCTGCCATGATCCTCGGTCCGCAGCTTGGCGGCCACACCGTGCTGAACCTGCTCCTGGGACGGATCGGGAGCGTGCTCGTGAGCCTCTCCCTGCTCGCCGAACCGATCGTGGCGAGCCTGGCGACGTGGATGATCTTCGACGAGGTTCCTCCGGCGACGGCATGGTGGGGATCACCGATCGTCCTGGTCGGTTTGGCGATGGCGGTCAGGGCGTCTCGGGACGACCGGGGTGAGCGGCCCGCGCCAGTCGGTCCCTGATCGCGGGGAGGAGCGACCCGGCAGACGGTGGCACGACCACCACGGCGGCGACATCGGCATCGTCGCCGGCCCGCAACGCGTCGTACAGCCCGGCGCCGAAACGTTCGTCGTCGTCACCGAGAGAGACGGACCTGGCATGATCGACCGGGTCAGGAGCGATGACCAGTACGTCCGCGGGAAGCCCCTCGGCGAGGCGATGTGACAGTTGTCCTGCGGTGAGGACCTCGACCGGAGCCTTCGGTGCGTAGTGACTCGCCGCCATACCCGGCGCACGGATCGGTCCGGCGGTCGCGTCTCGGACGGTCGCACCCGTGACCGACTCGATTTGCGCAGAGGTCACCGCCCCTCGACGCAACAGCGCCACGGTGTGGTCGGGACCCAATTCGACGATCGTGCTCTCCAAGCCGACCGAACACGCGCCGCCATCGATCACGGCCTCGATGCGGCCGTCGAGGTCGGCGAGGACGTGACCGGCGGTCGTGGGGCTCACGTGTCCGTACCGGTTGGCAGACGGCGCGGCCAGACCAGAACCGATTCGGCGCAACAGTTCCGCCGCCGCCGGATGGGCGGGGCAGCGCAACCCGACCGAATTGAGCCCGCCGGTCACCAGGTCGCTGGCCCGATCGGAGCGGGGAACGACCATGGTCAGAGGTCCTGGCCAGAACGCATCGGACAATGCTCGGTGATCTCGGCCCCACTCCGCTGCGTACTCGTGAGCCCACGCCCGGGTGACATGAACGATCAGCGGTTGGGAGTGTGGTCTGCCCTTGGCGGCAAAGATCTTCTGCACCGCTTCGGCGTTCTCGGCGTCGGCGGCCAGCCCGTAGACGGTTTCGGTGGGTATGGCCACGGTTCCACCGGCGCGGATCAACACCGCCGCCCGCTCCATCCCGGCCGGGTCGGCGGCAAGCACCTCGGTCCTGAGCTCAGCCGGCGATACCGCCACCGAGCACCCGATCACCGTCATAGAAAACGACCGACTGTCCCGGTGCGACCGCGACCTGCGGTGTGTCCCACCGGAGGATGGCCTCCCCATCGGTCGGACTCGAGAGCACGCCACCATGCGTCGATCCGTGGGCGGAGAACTGGGCCTGGACCTGACCGCTGACCGGATCCTGGGACCAGACGAGCTCACCGATTCGCACCCGGTCCCGCATGGACCCGGACCGCTCACCGAGGGTGACGATGTTGGCCGATCGATCGATGCCGGTCACATACCGGCGTCCAGGGTTGCCGCCGACATCGAGCCCACGACGCTGGCCGATCGTGACGAGCTCGACCGATTCGATCGTCCCGACCTGTTCGCCTGAGCCATCGACGATCGTGCCCGAGGTCAGCGGGATGCGGTCGCCGAGGAATGATTTGCGCCCCCCCTTGGAGTGGATGAAACAGACATCCTGGGAATCGGGCTTTTCCGCGGTGAGAAGGCCGCGCTCGGATGCGATCCTGCGAACGTCGGCCTTCGTCATCGAACCGACGGGCAATCGGAGCCGGCGCAACTGCCGCTGTCCGAGCATGTGGAGCACGTAACTTTGGTCCTTGGCACGGTCTGCACCACGGGTCAGGTAGAGGCGATCACCAGCGTCGGTCACGCCGGCATGATGTCCGGTGGCGATCTGGTCGAAACCGAGGAGGTCGGCACGGTCCAGCAGTTTCCCGAACTTGATGTGGCGGTTGCACTCGATGCAGGGATTGGGATTGAGGCCGCGGGCATGGTCGGTGACGTACCGGTCGACCACATGTTCGTTGAACTCGTTTCCGAGGTTGAAGACGTGGTGCTCGATCCCGAGGGCGTGCGCCACCCAGCGGGCATCATCCACATCGCTCACCGAGCAACAACCGGAGTCGGTCTCCCCACCCCAGAGCTTCAGCGTGACGCCGGTGACCTGGTGCCCCGCATCGACAAGGAGCGCAGCGGCAACAGACGAGTCCACCCCGCCCGACATCGCAACGAGAACCTCAGCCACGATCGCGAATCCGCAACACGGCACCGAGCGCTGCGTCCACCGCTGCATCGACGTCGTCAGGCGTGGAGGTGTAACCGAGGCTGAACCGTACGGACCCCCGGGCCAGGGCGTCGGGCACGCCCATGGCCGCCAGCACATGACTCGCCTGCTGAGCGCCGCTCGCACACGATGACGCAGCCGACGCCATCACGTCGTCCTTCTCTAGTAGAAACAGCAACGCCTCCGATTCCACTCCGGCAAAACAGATGTGGGCGATGTTGGGCAGCCGGGGACCCGACCGACCGGTCACGACGATGCCTTCGACCGACGCCAGTATCCGTTCGACCATCTCATCGCGCAACGCTCGAACCCGCGTGGCCTGTGCGTCCCGCTCGGCGACCATGGTGTCGACCGCTGCCGCCATCGCCATGATCCCGGGGACGTTCTGGGTACCGCCGCGACGGCCGCGCTCCTGTCCCCCGCCGATCTGTTGGGCCGGCAGCTCGACGCCGTCGGCAACCGCCAGGAATCCGACCCCCTTGGGTCCTCCGAGCTTGTGAGCGCTCACGGACATGAGATCGACGACATCGGCCAGCTCGGCGGTGTCGTGCCACGCCCCGAACTGGACCGCATCGGTGTGGAACAGCGCATCGGGCGCCAGGTCCCGGGTGATCGCAGCCGCCTCGGCGACCGGCTGCACCACTCCGGTTTCGTTGTTTGCGGCCATGACCGACACCAGCCCGACCGGAGCGTCCGCGTCGGCGAGATGGCCGAGAACCGTGTGCAGGTGACCGAGATCGAGGACGCCATCGACGGTGACGCCGATCGTGGTCCCACCGTGGCCGACGACAGGATCGAGCACCGCGTGGTGTTCGATCGCCGAACACACCAGCTGGGGCCGGCGGTCAGGACGGCGTCGCTCGGCTCGTCGGAGCGATCCATGCACCGCCATCGAGTCGGCCTCGGTCCCGCCGCTGGTGAAGACGATGTTCCCGGGTGCGAAGCCGAAGCCGTCGGCGATCGACGCCCGGGCCGCGTCGAGACGACGATTGGCTTCACGGGCCAACCGGTGCGAACCGGACGGATTGCCGAAGCCCTCGGTCAACACCTCGGTCATCGCCGAGACAGCGGCCGGACACACCGGCGTGCTGGCGGCGTGATCGAGGTAGTGGACCATGCCACACAGGCTATCGACCGGCGGCAAACGAGGGAGGCGTCACCCGATCCCGGCATGACCGGTCGGCGGCGGACCCGGGGGGTGTCGGGACCGGGGCGGTGCCAGACCGGCGACCGCTCGTTGGCCCGGTGGAGGCGGGCCCAGGACGGAGAGGTCGACCGGTGGACCCACCGGCGGCGGGCCCGGAGGTCCTGGGACCGATGTGGAGGCGAACCGGCGCTGGTGAGCGAACACCGCAGCCTCGACGAACGTCGATGGCGCCACCGCAGCGGGCCGTTGAACCCCGATGGACCACAGCCTGTCGCAGAGATCGTCGGCGAGCGCCATCCGGGCCTCGGAGGAAAACTCGGCGCTGCGCAGCATGAACTCCCGCAACAGGCCGTACTGGGGGTGGGTCAACCGGCTGGTGTCGAGATGCAGGGCGATCTGCTCGGCACCCGGCGGCGGGTTGAAGAAGACGGGTGACGTGGCGTCGGTCCTGTCTCGAACGACGACCGTCTCGGCGACCAGGTCGCCCACGCGCTGGCTCCGGGTCGTGAGCAGAGCCGAGATCAGCGCGATCGGTCCGCCCGGCAGCAAGACGAAGAACTCCACGAATCCGATCAGGCTCCGGATCGCAGCGTGGCGAAACCTGATCGGGCCGCCGTCGGCGGTGATCACCCGAATCGACAGAAACCGCTTACCGAGCGTCTGACCGTCCATGAACCCTTCGGTTGCCGGGTAACCGAAGATGACGAGAAACACACCGACGGCGCCGATGATGAAAGCGGAACTTCCCGTCCCACTCACTCCTGTGGCGGCGCTGACGGCGATGAGCGCGAGCACTTGGCCGGTCAGATCGATCAGCTTGGCGAGCACCCGGGAGCCGATTCCAGCGGTCCTGAATTGGAGCAGAACAGCCTGGGGTGTGACCACCGAGGTGTAAGCGTTCGATCGTCCCGGTGCGGGATCGGCAACCGTGGGACCGCGCACCCGAGTATCGTAGTGGATGTGATCCAGTCGGCTGGAGTGGTCCCCAACGCCGGAGCCACTTGATGGACCTGGATCGCTATCTGACCGTTCACCGAGCCGAGTGGAACCGCCTCGGCGACCTGACCGGGCGGCTCAGGCGATCCCCCCGGTCGCTAGGCCGGGCCGAGCAGGACGAGTTCGTTGCCCTCCACCATCGAGTGTCGGCCCAGCTGAGCTTCGTGCGCGAGTTCTACGACGATCCCGGGCTCGTCAGCGAGCTCAACGGGCTGGTGGCGGGCTCCAACGCTGTGCTGTACCGGCGAACCTCGTCGACCCGCACCGCGCTCGGTCGATTCTTCTCGATCACGTTTCCTGCGGCGGTGTGGCACATTCGCGTCGCGGTGGGAGCGGCCGCGGCGGCACTGTTCACACCGTGGGCGATCCTGGCGATCTGGCTGGGAACCAACGAGCGCGCCCTCAGCCTGGCGATCGACGACGCCACCCGCAATGCGCTCGTGGAGCAGGATTTCGAGAACTACTACTCCTCCGCCGCTGCTGAGGAGTTCGCCGTTCGCGTTCTGGTGAACAACATCCAGGTCTCGTTCCTGGCCTACGCCTTGGGCATCACATTCGGGATCGGCACCCTCTTCATCCTGGCGTTCAACGGCGTCAACGTCGGCACCACGCACGGGGTCTTCATCGCAGCGGGGGCCCAGGGAACCTTCTTCGGTTTGATCGTGCCCCATGGCCTGCTGGAGCTGTCGGCTGTCGTGATCGCCGGAGGAGCAGGGTTGTCGATGGGCTGGGCGCTGGTCCGGCCCGGCGATCGGACACGGGCCAAGGCATTCGGCACCGAGGGGCGGCGGTCCGTTGCGATCATCGTTGGTCTGATGCTGGCCTTCGTCGTCGCCGGCCTGATCGAGGGTTTCGTGACACCGGGATTGCCCTTGTGGCCCCGCATCTCGGTCGGCGTCAGCGTCTGGGCGGCTTTTGTTGTCTACGTGGTCGTCTTCGGGCGGCGAGCCGAGCTGGCAGGGTTCACCGGACTCATCGCCGAGACAGAGGAACGGGCCGCCGCCGCCGTCGTGTGAGACGGGCTCCATCCCGCACGGACGTCAGAGGCGACCGATCGACTTGATGTCGAGATACAGGTCGGCCAGCGCCCGGGCAAAGTCGGCCGGCGGCTCGTCGATGACCCTCACCCCCAGGGAAGCGAGATCGACGGCAACGCTGCGCCGGCGGTTGGTTTCTTCGATCGCAGCGGCTCGGAGAAACATCGACTCCTCGTCGACGACGGGATGCTCGGTCCACAGCCGAATGTCGGGATCAGCGACGGAGGCGACGATCACCACGTGAGTCCTCACCAGAAGCGGGAGGGCCGGCAACAGGTACTCGCGTACCGCCTGCTCCTCGAGATCGGTCATCAACACCAACAGCGCTCTCCTCCGCTGACGTACCAGCACTTGGGTCACGAGTTCGGAGTAGTTCGAGCCGACCAGTGCCGGTTGGAGGTCGAACAGTTCTTCGGCGACCACGGACCTCTGCCGCCGGCGGTTCGACGGCGGAATGACCCCGTGCACGGTCTGATCGAACGCCAGGAGCCCCATCTTGTCGCCCAGCCCGGTGGCGAGTTCGGCCAGCATCATCGCCCCATCCATCGCGTGTTCGATCCGAGGGACATCGGCGATCCGGCCGGCCATGATGCGGCCGGTGTCCAGCAGCACCTGGACGGTCTGGTTTCGTTCGGTCCGAAAGACCCGCACGATCGGTTTGCCCGTCCGAGCGGTGGCGGCCCAGTCGATGCGGCGGCTCTCGTCGTCGGGACCCATCTCCCGCAAGGATTCGAAATCGGTACCGCTACCGCGTACCCGGGCCGCCCTGATCCCCACTTCGAGCAGGCGGGCTTTCCTGATGCTCAGTTCAGCCTGATCGGCACTGCGGAACGGCGGCAACACCCGAAGGGTGGTCGACACCGCCACCGTTCGCTGCTTGACCAACAGTCCCAGCGGTCCGCTGGTTCGGACGACCATTTTCGTCGGGGAGAACCGGCCGCGGCGGGTGGGCCGGAACGGCAGGCTCGATGTGACCGTGCTGTCGGGCGGCACCGAAACGGTGAACCTGCGATCCTGAGCGCCCAACGACGGCGCGAGGTCGTCAGCGACGCTCACCGCCGTCGGCGTCCGGTTGCCACCGCGCCGCAGTTGCCAGGTCATCGTGGCCGACGAACCGAGCGTGACCGAACTCGGGTGGATTCGGCGCACCTCGATCGTCGCCGGTGAAGGGGCGATCACGAAATCCGCGATCGCCATCGCGAGGACCGCACCGTTCACGGCGACGAACCGTCCGTCGACCACGACGCCGAACAATTGAACACCGCCGAAATCCGGAAGGGCCAGGATGGCGAAGCCGGCGGCGAAGACGACGGCGATCAGTCGGAAGGTGGCGACGGGCAACGTCAAGGAACGGGAACCTGGGCGAGGAGACCGTCGAGCACCTGATCGGAGTCGACGCCTTCGATTTCGACTTCGGGCCTCAACTGGAGGCGGTGCCGGAGTGTGGGTTTGGCCATCGCCTTCACCTCGTCCGGCGTCACGTACGGCTTGCCACTGAGCCACGCCCACGCCTTGCTGACCGCCAGCAACGCGGTCGCTCCCCTGGGCGAGACCCCCAGCTGGATCGAGGGTGAGACCCGTGTGGCCCGCACCAGCGACACGATGTAGCGCATCACGGGCTCCTGCACGGTCATCGCCATGACCTCGGCGCGAGCCGCCGCCAGGGTCTGCGCATTGGCGACCGCGGAAATACCACTACCGATCGGATCGTGGGGGTCCATACCCAGGTGATGGCGGGCCAGCACCTCCACCTCCTCATCGGGGTTGGGATAGTCGACCAGCAGTTTGAGGAGAAAACGATCGAGTTGGGCTTCCGGGAGTGGGTAGGTTCCCTCGTACTCGACAGGGTTCTGGGTGGCGACCACCATGAACGGCGCCGGCAGCGAATGGGTGACGCCGTCGATCGACACCTGTCGCTCCTCCATCGCCTCGAGTAGAGCGGCCTGGGTCTTGGGTGGGGTCCGATTGATCTCGTCGGCCAGAAGGAGGTTGGTGAAGACCGGCCCCTGCCTGAAGCGGAACCGGCCCTCCTCGTAGATGATCTGCCCGAGAACGTCGGAGGGCATGAGGTCCGGTGTGAACTGGATGCGGGCGGCATCGAGCGACACGGCGGCAGCAAGCGATTTCACCAGGGCGGTCTTGGCGGTTCCGGGAACGCCCTCGAGCAGAACGTGGCCTTCGGCGAGGAATGCACACAGCAGCCCCGAGAGGACTCCTCCTTGGCCGACGATCACTTTGTTGACCTCGTCGCGGATCGCTGCCATTCTGTGCCGCTCGCTCATCGCCGTCGCCGCTCCCGGCTCGCCGGTTGGCGGCTCGACACCGCCGGCGGGATCGGGACGTGGGTCTGTGTCAGACATCGGTGGTCCTCTCGGTCGTGTCGGTCGTGGTGGAGTGAGGGAAGGACGCCAGCAGATGGCGTCCGACACGGTCGAGGTCCTCGGCGTGTTGGAGGGGTGTGCGGTCGTGTTCGTGCGATTCGGGTGCTGTGAGGAGGCCGACGATGTCATCCGCCTCGATGCCGGTACGACCGGCGAGAAGCTCGGCCGCATGCCATGGATCGATCTCCGGCGGCAGGCGGTGATCTGTGCGCACCCGCGCCAACAGCGAACGGTGGATCACCTCGGCCGAATGGGCCGCGGATCTGGCCCGCCGGTGCAGTTCCGCGGTGGCTCGCACCGCCAACGACCCGGGCAACTCCACCACCGCTGGTTCACGAACCACCGACCCGAACCGCCGAGCAGCCCACAACAACCCGACGACGGCGACGACCACCAGCTGCCACCCGAACCAGCGAACGTTGGACCCGATGAGATCCCCGAGCGTGATCGTGTCGGCCGGGGACGAAATCGGCGTGTAGACCACGGTGATCGAACCGTTTCCCTCGAGCAGCAGACGCCCGGCGAGAACGGCATTGTCCGCCTCGTCGAGGCGGTCGTTGGTGAACGGGAGCGCTCCCCCGAGGGCGGTGACCACACCATCGCCGTCGGGAAAACGCAGGATGTACGCGCCGGCGCCATCGCCGAAACAGACCGAACTCCGGGCCACGGGAGCCAGCAGCGCCAACGCAGCGGCATCGAGTTCGTTCACATCGTCGAGCGCATCGATGTCGCAGGCGCCGCGGTCGAGTTCGTCGCCTGCCACGGTACCGACGAGACCGGTGGCGACGAGCGGGCTGGTCGGGTCGGTGACGACTGCGGTGCCTCCCGCTTGGATCCAGGAGAGCAGGTCTTCACGCTGGCCACCGTTCAGGCGATCCTGCAACACCAGGGTCACGCCGACCTCCTCGGTCGGAAGGCCCCGACGGACCTCAGCTCCGCTGCGTTCGAGAAACTCGACCAGTCCCTGCGTCCCGAGTTCGCCCACCGAGTCGGGGTCCAGCGGCGGACCATCACCTTCGGGTCGGCCAACGATCAGCGCTGTCACGAGGAGGGCTACCGCGACACCCGTCACCTGAAGAACCAGCCGACGGTTCATCGGTTCCCGCCCTCGGCGAGCACCCGCTCGTCCCAGTCGACCATCCGACGACTGTCGCCCGCATCGGCGGCGTGTCCGCCGTACCAGATGTCGGAGAAGGCGTCGGTGGCCGAGGTGAACGGGTCCCGGCGGAGCGACTCGGCCTCGAAAGCGTCGCGTAGTTCGGTCGGTGTGGCCCCCGCTGCGTCGGGGAGCTGGTGCCGTTCGATCAGACCTGCGACGAGCGCGTGATACCGGGCCGCCACCGCTTCGGCATAGAAACCCTTCCCTTCAGCGACCGATGCGTCGGTCAACCAGTCGCTCCGGGACTTTCGGGTGAGCTGGGTCCTAACCGTGGCGCTCACCCTGGCCGGTGTGACCGACCGAAAGCGAGGCTTGAAGCGCCAGAGAACGAACACGACCAACGCCAGCATCAGCCCGAGGATCACCCATCCCAGCACGACACCGCCGAAGGCCGAACCACCGGTGACCACGCTCAGGAGATCGTCGAGGAATTCTGTGAAGCGGTCCCACGCCCGATCGATGAGACCCGGTTCGTCGACAGCGTATTTCGGCTGGCTGAGAACCTCGTCGGCGCGCTCGCGCAGGGTTTGGGGGGTTTCGTCAGCCACGAGCCACCTCCGGGACCGGCGGAAAGACTTGATCGGCCCGACGAACCAGGTCGAGACCCTCGCGTCGGAAGCGAATGTCGTGATACATCAGGGTTGCTGCAGCGCCGTTGAACGGCGCCAGCAACGACGACGACACGATGGACCCCATGCTGATCAGCGGCCAGGCCACATCGGTCCCGAAGTACAGGGCGACGAACGCCGGGATGGTGGTCAGGGCGTTGGCGACGAACCCCCCCACGACCGCGCAGGCGGCATAGAGGCCGAGCACCTGGGTGGGCCGGACCCGCACCAAGGCGAACGCTCTGGACAGGGTGGCAAACGGTCCGGTCTCTTCGATGGCCAGTATCGGGCTGACCAGGGTGAACGACAGGCCGAGGGCCAACCCGGGAATCACGAACGCAACCAGACCGATCCCCACGGCGAGTTTTGCGACGACGAATGTGACAGCCCA
>JAHEJO010000032.1 GCA_024638805.1 Acidimicrobiales bacterium | reverse complement strand
CGGCGCGACACCCGACGAAACGCCTGCCTCTCCAGACGAGGGCCCCAGGCCCGTTCACCACGGTGAAGCCCTCGTGGCGGCGTTGCTGCAGACGCCGCGGTCGCTTCAGTCGCAGCCCTCACCGGTCGACGATTCATCGGTGAGCCCGCCGACGACTCCATTGACGGCATCGTCGTTGATCGATCGGAGGGCCGACGGCTTGGGGCCGGCGACCTCAGCAGAAGTCCCCGGTGGACGATATGCACAAGACGGCGCCGTCGTCTCGCAGTCCGGGCTCGGTGCTGACGACGGCAACGACGGCGCCGCGCCCGTTGAGGATCCGTCGAGCGACGATCCCGTCGACACCTCCGTCGACGACGAAGACGACAGCCTCCTCCGCAACATGCTGGAGTGGTTCGTCGTGCTCGGCGCCGCGGTGGCTGTCGCCATCCTCCTGCGGACCTTCGTGTTCCAGGCGTTCTACATCCCATCGGAGTCGATGGAGCAAACGCTGTACGAGGGCGATCGCATTCTCGTCAACAAGATCGGGTATCGCTTTCACGACGTGAACCGCGGTGACGTCGTGGTGTTCCGACGCCCCGACGATCAGCCGGGCGAGATTCGTGATCTGATCAAGCGGGTGATCGGCCTGCCCGGAGAGTCGGTGGAGGGGCGTGACAGCACGATCTTCATCGATGGTCGCGAACTGGTCGAGCCGTATCTCGACGAGGGTTCGTTCGCCGACTTCGGCCCGATAACCGTCTCCGAAGGGGAGATGTTCATGATGGGCGACAACCGAGACCAGAGCCTCGATTCGCGCCGGTTCGGGACAATCGAGGAGGTCAGGATCGTTGGCCGTGCCTTCGTCCTTTTCTGGCCGGTGGATCGGCTCGGAACCCTCTGAATGGTCAATCCTCATCGACGATCTCACTGAACGAGGCGTAGTGGTCGGCGGTGTAATACAACTCGCCATCGGCTCCCGCCACGATCCGCCTCGCTCCTCGAGTCCGTTCACCCGGGGTCATCACCGTGTACTCCCGGTAGTGACCCTCTTCGCGTCCAGGTAGCAGACCTTCCCGGTTCTGGAAGACGAGTCCGTCCCGATCGAACTCGAACGGCCCGCCGTCGGCGATCGAGTCGAGCGTGTCGATCGCCTCGAGCGGCAACTCGGTCACGAGGA
Organism: Acidimicrobiales bacterium; assembly: GCA_024638805.1. Taxonomy (GTDB): domain Bacteria; phylum Actinomycetota; class Acidimicrobiia; order Acidimicrobiales; family SZUA-35; genus JABDIY01. The sequence goes on along the minus strand of JAHEJO010000032.1, from coordinate 21,368 downwards.
TCGGATCGAGCTCGGAAAACCTCGGTGCGGTGTCGGCTTCCAACGGAGGTGCCTCCATGGCGGCCGTAGCGAACACTGTGGTGGGCGATGCCGTCGTCGAGGTCGTGGCGATGACACCTCCCGTGTCGACCGTGGCTCGATTCGAACCGAGGTTCGTCAACCAGATCGCGCCGAGGACCAGCACCGCGCACAGCACCACCAGCCCGATCTTTCCGATCGAACCCACGCCGGGCGAGGTGGATCGGCGTGGCGGGTCGGTCACCTCGGGCTCAACCAAGCCTGAAGAACTGGGCGAAGGTCTCGTGGAGTCGGTCCACGTGATCGCTGAACACGCCGTCGATGCCGATGTCGACCAGCGTGGCGATCGCACGGTGCTGTTGGGCGTCCCAGCCGAACGCGAACCGCTCGAAACGGTGGACCAGGGCCACCTGACCCGCGTTCCAATCGGTAGCGTGCATGTTGAGCGCATCTATGCCGTGGGCGGCGAGCGTGGCCGCCCTGCGCTCGACCCCCTCCTCGATCCGATGCAGCCGAGCCGAATTGACCAGTCGAGCCGACGTGTGGTGCCGCCACTGGCTCAAGAGGTCGATCTCGGGATGGCACAGCCATAGTTGTCGCTCCGCCCCCACCGACCGTGCGAGATCCACGGTGGGGCCGAAGGCGGCCGGATCCTCGACATCGAGACTGAGGTCGAGGTCGCCCCCGAGGTGGTCGTAGAACTCGGCGAGCGAGGGAATATGACTGGGAAGATCTGCCCGCCGGGTCTCGCCGATTCGTCTCTTTCGGAAACGGGTTCGGACCACACCGTCGTGGTCCAGGACAACAACGCCGTCCGCCGTAACGTAAACGTCAGATTCGAGCCCGGTGGCGCCCAGGCGCTTGGCGAGGTCGAACGCCTCGAGCGTGTTCTCCGGTGCGTGCGCCCTGGCGCCCCGGTGAGCAAAGGCGATTGGCGGCATTCGTAGGGATTGGTGACGCGGTGGCCGAGGCCGAACCGAAGAGGATGGGGTTTGGATCGGTTCGTCGGGCGTCATGGGGAGCACCAGAGACATTGCAGATGTGTTTCAGCGGACGCGAGGGTCCACCGCGTGGGTCGAATGTCCCTCCAGACTAGTTCGCTTGTGGGGCGAGGAGTCGCAGATGTTTTTTCAAAGACTCAAGTGTTCCATGACCGCTGCCGAACCTACTTGTGACCCAAGTAGGAGGACGTAATCCATGGCAACCATTCGTGCCAGCTGTCAAGACTGCGGTGACGTGGAACTGACAACCGCCGACGTTCATGTGCGCATCTGCGACAACAACAACATCGGCACCTACGCCTTTCGTTGCCCTCACTGCGAGATGACGGTCGTCAAGAGTGCCGAACCCCGTACGATCGACCTCCTCGTTGCCTCAGGCGTGGCCTTCACGACGTGGCGTCTTCCTGCTGAACTCGATGAGAACCACCAGGGCGCCCCGATCAACCATGACGACCTGCTCGATTTCCACGACCTCCTCAGTGACGATGCAGCGTTGGAGCAGGCCATGGCGGAGTTCTCCCGATAGACCTACACGCCTTCGTTCGCACAACGAACGAGACGCCACACGATGCGGGCAAGGCTTCCGGGCCGGCCCGCATCGTGCGTTTGGGCGCTCGGGCCGAACCGTGACTCCGCCCTCGATTCGCCTAACCTGACACCATGTTCAACGTCGGTGGTGGTGAGATCCTGCTCATCGCATTGCTGGCGCTCATCGTCGTGGGTCCTGAGCAACTTCCGGGCCTCCTGCGCAAGCTTGGCAACTATGCCGCCCAAGCACGGCAGATGAGTACCTCGCTCCGGGCCGAGTTCATGGCCGGAGCCGAGCCTTTCCAGGACAGCATTCGAGAGTTCCAGCAGGGCATGACCGACTTCTCCCATACGCTGTCGGACGCCGCCGATCCCAAGAAGTGGGCTGAAGGCACACCGTACGACGCATCGGCACCGGCGGCGGAATCCGAGATCGCCGAGCCGATCTCGGCGCCTGAGAGAACCAAACAGCCAAAGCTCGAAATCCCCCCGCCGGTGAATCCGTGGGCGCCCCTGCCGGGCAGCGGCGCTGACACCGACCAGGACGCCGATGCGGAGGCGGAGGTCTCGTCCGATGTGTCCTCCACCGACGCGACCGAGGAGTTCGATGCCGACGAAACCAACCCGTCGTCGGAGGCTCGAGCCGACGCCGATCAGGTTGAGAAGAACTGGATGATGGGCCCACCCGTTTCCGTGCTGCCCCCGTTCACCGGCTCCAAGCGCGACGACGAAGCAGAGCTCGCCGTGGAGCCGGCGCCCGATGAAGAATCCGTTTAGGAGGTCACGATCCGGAGGACCCGACCCGGCCGACATGACCCTGCTCGGCCATCTTCAGGAACTGCGCGGTCGCCTGATGAAGTGCACGGCGGCGGTCGTTGTCGGCGCCATCGCCGTCTGGATCTTCTACAACCCGATCTTCGACTTCCTGGCCCAGCCATACTGCGACCTTCAGCAACAGAGCGATCTCGATTGCACGTTTCTGGCCACGAACCCACTTCAGCCCTTCAGTGTCAAACTGACCCTGTCCGGCTATGGCGGCGTCATCCTGGCGCTACCGGTGATCCTCTATCAGATGGGCCGATTCGTCCTGCCCGGGCTCTATCCCAACGAGAAACGGGCGCTGGCTCCCTACCTGGTGGTGGCCACATTCCTGCTGTTCGCCGGGCTGGTTCTGGCCTACTCGTTCCTTCCTCGAGCGCTCGATGTGCTGGTCAACGATCTCGGAGGAGACCGATTCCAGGCGTTCTTCCAGGCCGACGAATATCTCAGTTTCTTCACGAAGATGTTGCTGGCGTTCGGAATCGCGTTCCAGCTTCCGGTGGTGCTCGTCTTCCTACAGCTCGTCGGTATCGTTCAACCGGAGACCCTCAAGAGCAATCGGCGGGTAGCGCTGCTGCTCGTCGTGGTTCTCGCCGCCATCATCACGCCCACCGGAGATCCGTTCACTCTGGCCGTGCTCGCCGTGCCCATGTACCTTTTCTACGAAATCGCCATCTTCATCGGCGGTCAGCGTCGGAAGAAGTCATCTTCCCCGATCGCAGCCGGTTAGCCGTGGGAACCGATGACCCGTTCATCCCCGATCTGTTCCAAGTGGCCGCCACCGACGCGGTCGATGCCGGACGACATGTGGTCGTCGCCGCGCCGACGGGTTCGGGCAAGACGTACGTGGCCGAGCACGCCGCCCGCCGGACACTCGGCGCGGGCCGGCGGATCTTCTACACGACCCCGATCAAGGCATTGTCCAATCAGAAGTTCACCGATCTTCGTTCCGAACACGGGTCGGATCGTGTCGGCCTGCTGACCGGCGACAACACGATCAATCCGGACGCACCGATCGTCGTGATGACCACCGAGGTCCTGCGCAACATGCTGTACGCCGGCGCTGATCTCGACGAGCTGACCGTCGTGGTGCTCGACGAGGTGCACTACCTCCAGGATTCGTACAGGGGGCCGGTATGGGAAGAGGTCATCATCCACCTGCCCCACCACGTGCAGCTGGTGTGCCTGTCGGCCACGGTGAGCAACGCCGGCGAGCTGGCGGCGTGGATCGACGCCGTTCGGGGCCCCACCGAACTGATCGTCGAAACCACCCGGCCTGTCGAGCTGGAGAACCGACATGTCATCTCCGATCGTGACGGTCGTGGTGTCCAGGTGATTCCCACGTTGATCGGTTCGAAACCCAACAACCGCGGATTCGATTACGACCTCGACGCCTCGTCGGATCGCCGGTCGACCAAGAAGAACAACGGACGGGGCAAAGGACGATCGGCGCGGCGTTGGCGGACCCCGTCCCGGCTCGAAGTGCTCCGGGAGCTGAAGCGAGCCGAGATGTTACCCGCCATTCATTTCATCTTCAGCCGCGCCGCCTGCGACGACGCAGCCAGGGAGATCACCGGGTCGGGAATCGTCCTCACCACCGCCGAGGACAGGCTGGCGATCCGGGCGCTGGCCGCCGAGCGGGTCCGGTCGCTCAGCACCGATGAGCTGATCACCCTCGGATACGACCGCTTCGTCGAACAACTCGAAGTGGGAGTCGCCCCCCACCACGCCGGGATGGTGCCGATCTTCAAAGAACTGGTCGAAACGTTGTTTGCGGCCGGCTTGATCAAGATCGTCTTTGCCACCGAGACCCTCGCGCTCGGTATCAACATGCCGGCCCGTTCGGTCGTGATCGACAAGCTGACCAAGTGGAGCGGTGACCATCACGAGTTCCTCACCCCCGCCCAGTACACCCAGTTGACGGGGCGGGCGGGAAGGCGAGGAATCGACGAGTTCGGGCAGGCGCTGACCCTGTGGTCGCCATGGGTGGGTTTCGATCAGGTCGCGTCGCTGGCGTCGAGCCGGGACTTCGTCCTGAGCTCGGCCTTCCGACCGACGTACAACATGACGGCCAACCTCGTACGCAGGTATGAGCCCGAGCGGGCGAGACAGCTCCTCAACCTCTCTTTCGCGCAGTACCGAGCCAACGCCGGCATCGTTCGGTCCGAGCAGGAACTTGAGCGATTGCTCGCTCGCCGAAGCCAGCTGGTCGGCAAGCTCGAAAGCGAGTTCGGTCCGATCGACGAGATCAAGGCGGCTCACCGAGAACGGTCGACGCGCTCACCCCACGATGACCCCACCGACGATCTCAGCTTTGCTTTGAGCCAGCTGAAACCGGGCCAGATCATCGAGGTGGACGGCCCCGGACTCCCACCGCATCTCGCCGTTGTCTCGGTCGCATACCGCAAGGGAAACCGGGTGCGGGTCAGCGCGGTCGACGTCGACTGTTCCGTGCACGTGGTCGACGGGCGGTCGCTCGATGGCCCTCCCTTCCTGGTCGGGACGGTGGAGGTTCCGGAACCGTATCTACCCCACAGCATGTCCTTCCTCCACGACATGAGCCAGAACCTGGCCCGAGCCCGGCTGCTGAGCTCCAAACGTCGGCGACGACTCGGCAGCGCCGATTCGGCAACCGCCATGTCCCGTCATTCCGGCGAAACGTTACCGCGTCCGGCGGTAAAGGGTCTGAAGCGACTCGCTCGGCTCGACGCCGACATTGCCCGGCTTCATCGTTCTGTGCTCGCCGACACCGACTCCCTTGCTCGTCGGTTCGATGAGGTCCTCGGCGTGCTAAGGGAACGAGGCCACGTCGAAGGATGGTCATTGACCAGCTCGGGACGGCGGTTGTCCAGCCTCTACCACGAGGCGGACCTCCTCATCGTCGAAGCGCTCGAAGAGGGCGTGTTCGATGGCCTGACGGCGCCGGAGTTCGCCGCTCTGGCGTCGGTATTCGGCTTCGATGAGCGGCGTAGTTCCCGCATTCGAAACGAACACCGATCCAAGAAACCGTTCGATGCGGGTGTCTTCCCGACCAGCGAGCTGCGCCGCCGGTACCGCTCGGTCGAGCGCCTCCACCGGTCCCTGATCAGGCACGAACGGGACGCCGGTCTCCCTCTCACGCGCGCTCCCGACCCGGGCTTCATGGTGGTCGCCTACCAGTGGGCCTTGGGGGCAGCGCTGGACCCGGTGCTCAACGAGAGCGACACCACACCCGGCGATTTCGTGCGGACGATGAAACAGGTCATGGATCTTGTGAGTCAGCTGGCGTTGCTCGCTCCGGTGCCGGGCACCCAGCGCACCGCCCGCAACGCAGGCGACGCGTTGTATCGGGATCTGATCACCATCTCCCCGGTCGAGCACGAGGTCGTTGCACCGGCGGCGAAACCGGACGCGTCGTCGACCGACGCCGCCTGAGGGTCGCAACGATGGTCATTGGCAAGGGTGGCGCGTACGGCACGCCGTTCGAAGTTGATCCCTCCATGCCGGTTCTGTCGTCCGATTGCGTGGTCGCCGCCCACATCGTCGCCAACGGGACAGACCCGTGCACGGTCGACGGTGGTGACCTCCTGCGCACCCTTGGTGGTGGCGCAGGCCTCGGCATCGCCACCCTGGCCTACCCCGTCGATCTGCTCCGTGTCACTCTCGACGGCAACCTCGCCGTCGCCGGAGTCGCCCACGTGATCGCTCGCCACTTCATGTGGCGGGGCGAATTCGCCGCCGCGATGAACGCCGCCTGGCAGGGGGAGAAGTACCTCGGGCCCAGGGCCCACCCCAACGATGGCCTGGTCGACGTGACCTTTGGTCGACTCGGTTGGCAGCAGCGGCTGCTCGCTCGGCGCCGTGTTCGTACCGGTGCCCACCTCCCCCATCCCGACCTGACGATGGTGAGAAGAGCGCACTGGGAGCACGAGTTCTCCAGGCCGGTGCCGGTCTACATCGACGACGTCGCCGTGGGCACGACGCGACGCATCGCGGTCGACGTCGAGCCCGATGCTGGTGTGATCGTGGTGTGAGTACACAAACTGGGTAGCGGTCCGCGGCCGGGAGCACTCCCCGCAATACCCTTGGCAGCCGTGGGAGCGTATGTGGCAGAGGAGTTCAGTTCGGCAGAAGCCGACGTGCTCCGTCGCTACTTCACGAACCTGGACAGTCCAGTGTTCGCTCTCGTCAACCTTCCCGAAGTGGTCAAAGGAGCGTTGTTCGCACGCTACTCGCGGTCTTCGAAGAGTCTTCGGCGCCTCTTCCTCGACGAGTTCGTGAATGAACTCGACATCGAAGGCGATACCTCCATCGACGCAACCGTCGGACTCGACCGAGCCGAAAGCCTGTACGAACGGATCTTCGTCGAATACGGCGACGATTCCGTCGCCCAGCTCGGTGGCGTCCACCTGGCCTGCGAGCAGGCGTCCAACCTGCTCACCAAGGTCCTGGAATGGGGTCGATTGGCCGCCTACCTGGAGCAGTCCACCCGGTACATCCCCTACGACACCCGCTACGGCGGCAGATATCGCTATTACCGGGACCCCGAGATCCTCGCCTCCAACCTCGGTACCAGATTCGTCGGCGACATGGATCGCCTCTTCGACACCTATGCCGAACTGGCTCCCCGGGTGGAAGACCACCTACGGACCGCTACCCCGAAGGCTCCGGGCGACTCCGATTTCGTCTACCGCCAGGCCGTCAAGGCCAAAGCTCTCGATGCGGTCCGCGGCATTCTTCCGGCGGCGGCCCAGAGCAACGTCGGCATCTACGCCAGCGGCCAGGCGTACGAGCAGATGCTCATGCGGATGCGGGCCAGCCCGCTGCCCGAAGCCAACGTCTACGCCGACCTGATGCTCACCGAACTGCGCAAGGTCATCCCCTCGTTCGTGAAACGGGTCGACCTGCCTGACCGCGGCGCCGCCCACAGCGAGTACCTGAGCGACATCAACGCGCACATGGCGTTCGTGACCGACGAGCTCCTGACCCCCGAGCCGCCCGAACAGGACGCCCGGGTGGAGCTGGTCGACTTCGATCCCGATGCGGAGGTGAAGCTGGTCGCGGCGATGCTGTACCCCTACAGCCGACTGTCCGAGAACTCCCTGATCGAACAGGTCCACGCGATGAGCGTCGAACAACGCACGAGGGTCATCGGGGCCTACGTCGGAAACAGGCAGAACCGCCGGCACCGTCCCGGTCGGGCTCTGGAGCGTCCGGCCTATCGATTCGACATCCTCGCCGATTACGGCGCGTTTCGCGATCTGCAACGTCACCGAATGCTGACGATCGAGTGGCAACAGCTGAGTCCGAATCACGGGTACACCCGCCCGGGCCTCATCGACGAGATCGGCCTCACCGGCAGCTTCGACGCTGCGATGGGCCGCTCGGCAGCCCTGTTCGGTGAAATCGAGCATTTCGGACCCGCCGCCTCCTACGCGGTCTCACTCGCCTATCGCGTCCGATTCATGTTCGATCTCAACGCTCGGGCTGCGATGCACATGCTCGAGCTGCGTTCGACCCCCCAGGGTCATCCCGCCTACCGCTCGGTGGTCCAGGACATGCACACCGCCATCGCCGAGACCGCCGGTCATCACGCGATCGCCGGGGTGATGAACTTCGTCAACCACAACTCCGAGGCGGACCTCGAACGACTCGAGGCCGAACGAAGGGCCGAACAGAAACGCCTGGCCTGAGGATTGTTCGTGCCTCTTTTCGAATAGTCCGTTCAACCCAGTAGGCGATGGGCCGATAGGCCCTGATGCGTCATCACTGTCGAATTGGGCGTTTCGCTGCCATCCCCGCCGTCGTAGGTGTTGCCTTGGTTCTGGGAGCGTCGCCAGCCGCGGCACACGAGTCACACACGGTGGCGTCCGGCGAGACGCTCGGTCACATCGCACTGAAGTACGGCGTGTCGGTGGATTCGATCGCGGCGGAAAACGGAATCTCGAATCCCAACAGCATTCGCGTCGGCCAGGTGCTGAGCATTCCGCACGGCTCAGGCTCGCCGGCGGCCACCGTCGATGGTCCGAGGCCGGTGGACCCGGCCGCGTTTTCGGCGGGAAGTGGCTCCTACACGGTGCAGCCCGGGGATTCCCTCAGCCGTATCGGTTCGAACCTAGGTGTTTCCTGGCAGGAGATCGCACGCCAGAACGGTCTCACCCATCCCTACGTGATCGGGGTTGGACAGACGCTCAAGGTTCCCGGGTCCGCAGCCAACTACCCGAACCTTCCACAACGAATTCTCGATGACCCCGCCCGTTTGGCCATTCTCCCAAGCCTCGAGAAGTGGTCGGCGCACGACGGCGTTCCCGCCGATCTGCTGATGGCCATCGCCTGGCAGGAGTCGGGCTGGCGCAACGACCGCGTCTCGAGCGCCGGTGCGTTCGGTATCGGACAGATCATGCCCGCCACCGGTGAGTGGATCGCCGCCGCCATCATCGGCGACACGACCCTGGACCGCGCCGAGCCGGAAGACAACATCAGGATGAGCTCGGCGTATCTCGGTTGGTTGCTGAAGGAAATGGGTTCGGTCGACGACGCCGTGGCGGCGTACTACCAGGGCCAGGGCTCAGTGCGCGCCAACGGTTGGTACGACAGCACACGCTCGTATGTGGCCAACGTCAACTCACATCGAGCGTTCTTCACAACCCGGTAGGGCCGGCGCCGGCCCGAACCCACGAGAGCGGGCGACACGACTTCTGCGCACACTCCGGGATTGGTCCCGATGTTGCGGTGGGAGTGGCTGGTCCAGTCTGTAGAGTCCGCCCGATCCAGCGGTTGCGTTCCACAAAGGTGTCCCATGGCTGACGAGTTAGAAACCGACATCGCCGATACTCCGCCTGACCCCGATCTCGACGACGAAGCCGAATTCGACGAGGACGTCGACGAGGACGACCTGGTCGACGACGACGATCTCGTCGATGACGATTTCACCGCCGACGAAGCCATCGTCGAGGACGAGGACGACACCGATGGGGAAGAGGAAGAGACCCCAACACCCCGCGCCCGCAAGGTGCCCGCCGACGACGAAGAAGACGACGAGGACGTCGATCCCGACGACATCGAAGCCGATCTGAGCGACATACTTCAGGACCGCATGGCGACTGACGACGACGAGGAGGAGGACGAAGGCGACGACGACACCCCCAAGGTGTCCGCCCAGCGCGACCGTGAGTTCGTCTGCGAGAGTTGTTTCCTGGTGGTGAACCGGAGCCAATTCGGATCACCCAGGAATCCCCGCTGCCCGGTCGGCGATCCCGACTGCCCCTCCATTTCCCTGATCTTCGCCTGAGGAGGAACCAACTCATGGCTTCGAGCGACGAGCGCCACGATTTCGACATACGCGATCTCCTCCTGTACGCGCCGATCGGTTTGGTGTACGAGTATCAGAAGATCATCCCCCAACTCATAAAGCGAGGCCGCAGCCAGGTGCAGCTGGGCATGTTCATCGGCCGAATCGCCGCATCGAAGGGAACGTCGGGTGCGGAGAAGGTTGCGGCTGACGCTCTGACGACGATGGCGACCATCGCTGCCCGTGGCGTGACCGAGTTCGGTCAGGTCGTCGGTCTGGCTCCCCCCGACGACGACGCACCGCCCCTCGATATCGACGAAGACACCCCAGCGAACGCGAAGACCTCGGCAGCCGAGGCAACCCCTGCCACCCTGGAACCCAAAGTGACCAAGGCGAGCAAGGCGAGCAAGGCGAGCAAGGCAGCGACCAGTCGGTCGCCTCGGCTACCTATCGCCGGCTACGACGATCTGACCGCCCGTGAGGTCGTCGACCTTCTCGACGACCTCACGCTCGCGCAGCAGAAACGTATTCGAGCCCACGAGAGCGAGCATCGGAACCGCAAGACGATTCTGGCCAAGCTGGATCGCCTCGAGCAGGCGTAGACCACTCGGTGTCGTTCGAATCCGCTCGTCTGGGCACCGCCGAAGATCTCGACGACATCAGTTGGCTCGGCGCTGCGGTCACCTCCCCGCTGCAGGATCAGCGAGGAGGACCCGTCTTCTCCCACCGCGAGCTGGGCTTCACGACACCGACGGAGCGGTTTCAACAGGCAATCGCCGAGCCCAATGCCCTGGGAGTGGTAGGTGAATTCGACGGCATCGTGCTGGGCTACGGGGTTGTCGTCGTGGAGGCCCTCGACGACGGTTCGCTCCTCGGTCGGCTTCTGGACTTCGCCGTGTACCCCGGGGCCCGGGGCGTCGGTATCGGCGAAGCCATGATGGATCTGGTCGTCGACGAACTACGGGCAGCGGGCTGCAGGGGGGTGGACGCGTGGGCGCTTCCCGGCGACCGCGCAACGAAGAATTTCTTCGAGACCTTCGGGCTCAAGGCACGGCTGTTGACCGCCCACAGAGCGCTGTAATACTGTCCGCTCTCGTTCGGCTCGGCGCGCTGCGCTCGAGCCTCGTCCGAGCGGCTCGCTGTCGCTCGAACAATGCTGATGGGGTTTCGGTGCTGCCTTCGTCCCTCGGCAGCCCGGCGGGTCGGGAGTCTGTCCGCTCTCGTTCGCCGCGCTCGAGAACAACGGGCGGCCGTGCGGGTGATTACTCGGGTTCGGGGGTGTCGGCCGGACCCGGTTCAGCGAGTTCCGAGCCGGAATCGGCGGAAGCGTCTGCGACCGCCGCCGTGGCATCGGGTGTCTGAGGCCTCTCGGCCGGTTCGCCGAGCGAGGCGTTCTCGTCGCCGGTTGGCGCCTCAGCAGCGACCTCGACCTCAGCGTCAGCTTTGTGCTCGACCTCTTCGTCAGGCTTGGGCTCGGGAACAACGGTACCCGGACGGGGACGAGACGGGGTCTTCAGCAGGTCCGACGGGCCCGTCCTGACCTTGCGCCCGCCACCCTCGCGGTCGCGCCGGGGCTTGCGATCCGGCCCGCTTCGGCCCCGCTCATCTCGGTCAGTGCGGTTGCCACGGCGATCGGAGCGCTCACCGCCTCGCCGCGGACCGGCAGCCTTTCGGGCCGCACGCACCCGTTTGGCTGCGGCTTTGGCTTCGGAGGGGTTGATGCTGTAGTGGGCGGCGATGGCCGGTACGCGATCGGCAACCGACCGCACGATGTCGAGAAACTGCTCGTCCACGCCGGCTGGGTAGTGTTCCGGTTTGACGGCCGCTCGAATCGGCGAGAATGCCAGGGCGTCGAGAACCGAAGCCCACCGGTCCGGCGGTGTGTCGTTGCCCATCGCTGCCGATGTCTGCGACGCCAGCTGCTCGGCGAGTTCGACCGGAATCGGTGAGCCTGCCTTGACCGGACGTGACGTGAGTCGGAGCGCCCGGATCGTCCGCTCCTCCTTGATCGACGTCTCCAGATCGCTCAGCCACGCACGATGGTCGGCCTCGATGCGGGTCGTCAGACTCTCTCGCAGACGAGCGGCGAGCGCCCGTGTCTCGTCGTCTCGAGCTCCGTTGTCCGAAGCGACAACGACCGAACGCAGGTCGCGGAGGTCGAGACGGTCGATTTCTGCCATCGCCGCCTCGGCTCGATCACGCCACTCGGCGGTCTGAAGTCGGGGGTAGAGCTTTTCGGCGATCGAAATGATCTGTTTGGCGTTGGGGTCGCCTTTGGATGCGGTCCGTACCGCCGGCAGGCCGCCTTTCAGAAGTTGATCTGCGATCGGCCGGTGTTCCTCTGGGATCTCGGCGATCGCTGCGTCGCGGTGCACTCGTCGAGGTTGGAGCCTGGTCGGCCGGGGTTTCCCCTCACCTCTGGGTTTGCGTTCGGACCGAGGGCCCTTCTGGTCACGTCGTTGTCGCTTGTCGTCGCCCGCCGGTCGTTTCCGATCGCCCCGGGCCCGATCGGGCTTGCGGTCATCTCGATCTCGTCCCTTGCGAGCTCGGACCTCGGTGACGAGCTCATCGTCTCGCAACGGTCGGCTGATCAGCTCCAGCAGGTCGGAGCGGGCTTTCTTGGCCTTGGGAGCGAATACCTCGAGGATCTCGATTCCGTCGAGGTGGAACTCGGCTTCCACACGGACGACGTCACCGATCTTGGCGTTCGGATACAGGAGCGATGCCCTGAGCTCTCCCTTGGGCTCACGGGCACCAGCCGCTCTCCAGGTCCATGTGTCGGCGTCTTTCGTGCTGGTGAGTTCGACCTCGATTCGGCGAGCCATAGAGGGGCAAAGGTTATCCGCCGAGATCAACGTTTCGGTGAGATCTCGATTCTCGATGGGAAGCGCTTTCGACCGATAGGCAACCCGTGGAACCGGTCGTTACAGATGTCCGGTGCCCCACCTGCCATATGACGGCAGGGAGCTCCGACCACCGCCCTGCCTGCTGATCGATGTCGTTTGTCGGCTTGACCTCCTGCATTGCAGGAACTGTGGTGAGCACGTCGTTTGTGCACGCGGGTTCGCCGGACAACTGAGTTCGGACGCGACCGTGGGGCCGGCCGTTCTGGCCGACCCCACGATTGGTTGACAATTGGCTCCTAGCTCTGGCCGTACCGGTTGTCGGCTCGGTTGACGAATTCGGTGTCGAGAGCAACGTAGAAGACCACGCTGCCACGCTTGGCGAACTTGCGGAGGTCTGGGTTCGTACCCGAATCGTTGGTGCCCTTGATCCTGTCGAGCCAGTAGGCGTAACCGACCGGGTCCGGGTCACGCAGCAGCACGTTCTCGTACACCCGGGTGAGGAAATCCTCGTCGCTCACATTGGCGCCGTAGAGATTCTCGAACTCGGCGGAGGCCGCCGGGAACGCTTCGGCGATCCGGATCGTGGCCCGGGGACCGTCGATCTCGGGACGCTCGCCCTCCGACACCTGGATCCAGTACTTGGCACCGGCGATGTCGGGTTCACGGTTGAAGAACGCCTTGTAGAGGCGGAGGATCTCGGCGTGTTTGGCCGGGTTGTAGTTCGAGGCCTGGGTCAGTTCTTCGATCGTCGTGGCTTGGGCACGGGTGCCGGTGAACGGGGGCTCCTCGGTCACCCGGGGCACCAACGTGGCGCAGGAGACGACCTGGGTGTTGGTGTTGTTGGTGACCAGGATCGTGTACTGCTCACTGTTGAGCTTTGCGGATGTGGTGGTGAAGGGGGTGGTGTTGGTCAAAGCACCCTCGACCGTCCGCAGCCTTCCAGCGGTGGCTTCGACCGAACCCAGGAGAGGGTTGTCGTCGTCGATGTCGGGCTGCTCGGACCGGACGCCCGAACACTGCTGATCGGCCGGCTCGGCGATCCTGAAGTTGTAGGTGCTGCCACCTTCCGAACTCAGCTCGGCGACCAGCGTGACAGATCCCGCTTCACCGTTCGTGTTGTTGCCGAGATAGGCGGGGCCGGCGATGCCGGAGTCGTTCTCGGCGACGAAGTCGAGGTCGTAGTAATTGCCGGTGAGGGTTGTCGCCGCTGCGTCAGGCGTGAGCGTCGCACAGTTGGACGGGATCGTCTCTCGCACGGTCAACCCGCCACGATCGGTCGGACGGGTTTCATCGGTGTCGCTCTCCTTGCCGTGGAGGACGAAGGAGTAGCCACCGAAGGCAGCAGCTTGTTCGGGGGTGAGCAGAACCTGCGTTTCGACCGACAGCGTGTCAGGAGGCTCTACCGGAGGAGCTGGAGGAGGAGGTACTTCTCCAGCTTCGGGGATCCACGGGCTGTTGTTCCAGATGGCGATGAGCGAGTAGCTCGCCGACGGCGGCGCTGTCGAACCGATCCGCGTGATGCTCTTCTCGAGGTCGGTTGTCAGGTTGGTGAACGTCCCCGGCTCACAGGAGCTCGAGCCCCGCAGAGTGATGATGTGGCGGTTGTTGCTGGGGTCCGGAGCCTCGGTGAACAGATCATCACCGGAGTACTCGAGGTTCACCGTGAGGACGGTGCCTTGGATGTTTGCCGACCCGGACACCGTGATGTCGCTGCCGTTGAGCGTGATGTTCGTAGCGTTGAACGTCTGCTCCGTCGGTGATGTGAGTTGGGGATCCGGCCCGGTGGTTTGGGCCGATGTCGGCCCGGCGAATCCCACGACCGCAGCCGTCGCTGTCAAGAAGGCCAGTGCTGCCCTCGTCGTCCTTCGTTTCATGGATGCTCCTTGTTGGTGTTTTGACACAACGCCCAAACTGATCACTTCCCCACGGAGGGGCACAGTAGACCCTCGCGCCACCGCTTCCTAGGACACCTGAGGATTTTTCGTGCCCGAATGATGCGTTTGGCCCAGAAGCGGACACGAGAAGCGGCCGACATACCGGCGCCCGTAGATCACTCGGCGGGCTGAATGGCACGTCGGCGTCGTCCCCTCAGTTGCACGCCGCGAAACGGCTGCTTGTCGGCGTCAGCCAGCCGGATCGCCAGACGAAGGCTGTCGGCCGCCCTGGCGCCGATACGCCCTCGTTCGGCTCCGGCGACGAAGACCGCCAGAGCTTCTCGCAGCAGCACGTCGTTGTTGTCGCAGGCATCGCAGAGCGCCCGGGCCGCCATCTCGATACTGGCCAGCTCGGCCTCGAGCGATTTCGGCTCGGCACGATTCAGCCGGATCGCCAGCCGGGCAACGAGTTCCCAGCGCGAGGATTGTCGGTGTCGTGACATGGGCGAGCCTCCGCTGGTGGGTGATGTGGGATGCCGTCTCATCGCCGGACCGCACGGCAAGCGAACGGCCCGTTTCTTAACCATAAAGCCGATGTCGAGGGTGTTGCAACCGGATTTCGGCGCCCGGACACAAGCCATCGACCTTGCATCGAGGGTTGACGGGCCTTGAGCTCACCGGCGCCCTCACGGAGAAGTAGGGCGGGGATCGTCGCGCAGCGATGGTCGCCTGCATACTGCGAGAATGGGTCATCACGGTCCGCTCCGGTTGGGTATCGACACCGGCGGCACCTTCACCGACGCCGCGGTTGTCGACAGCGCCGGGCGCATGATCGCATCGGCAAAGTCGCCGACGACACACGATCGGCTTGTCGAGGGCGTGGTGAATGCGCTCGACGCGGTAGTCGATGCCGCCGGCGACAAGGGTGTGACGCTCGCCGACATCGCCGCCGTCGCCTTGTCGACCACTCTGGCGACGAACGCCATGGTGGAAGGGACCGGTGCGCGCACCGGGCTGATCCTCGTCGGTTTCGGTGCCGAGGAAACCGCCCGAATCGATGGCCTCGACCGTGCCCTGGATGTCGTCCACGTCGCCGGCGGCCATGATGCCCACGGCAGACCACTTTGCGACTTGGATGCCGACGCCGTCGTGGCGGCCGCGGATCGGCTCTCGGGGTCGGAAGCGGTCGCTGTCGCTGCGATGTTCGCCGTTCGCAACAGCGAGCACGAAGACGCTGTTCTCGAGCTGTTGGGCGCGAGAGCGGCAACAGGACACATACCGGTGACGTGTTCGCACACGCTCAGCGGTCGGTTGAACGGCCCTCGCCGGGCGGCGACCACGCTGGCCAACGCCAGGCTCACCACTCCGTTGCGGCGGCTGCTCCAGGCGTTTGCCGATGGTGTGGCCGGGACCGGTATCGTCGCCCCGCTCGTGGTGGTGCGATCCGATGGGTCGGTCATGTCATTGTCCGAGGCCTTCGATCGCCCTGTCGAGACGATCCTGTCGGGTCCTGCAGCCTCTTTGATCGGTGGGGTGCACCTGGCCGGTGTCCGCGATGCTGTCGTCATCGACGTCGGAGGTACGACGACCGACGTCGCCGTGGTCGCCGACGGCAGTCCAGAGCTGGTCGACGGAGGTGCGATCGTCGGCGGTGTGGCAACGATGGTGAGGTCCCCGTCGATCACGACCGTGGGTGTCGGCGGTGACAGCGAGGTCGGCTGGATCGAGCGCCACGAACGTCTCTCACTGGGCCCCGGAAGGGTGATCCCGGTGTCGGTTGGCGCTGCCGCCCACCCGGAGATCGTCGAGTGTCTCCGAAGGCAGATGACACGCCGACCGGTCGACAAGACCGACGGCCTTTTTGCCTTGACGATGGACGGCGAGCTCATCGAGGCCTCCGAGGCGTATCGGACCCGCCGTGATCTCCTGCTCGCCCGCCGCCTCGCAGCTGCCGGACGGTTGCGGTTCATCGGACCGACCCCCACCGACGCCGCCGTCGTGCTCGGACTCATCGATGGATCTGCTCCTACGATCCCATTCGACGGAGAAGCGGCCATGCTCGGGTTGGCTGGCTTCGGGCGATGCCGTACCCGGTTCGGTCGGGAACGTTTCGATGATCCGGTCGAGGCGGCCCATGCGATCGTGGCCGAGGTCCGGGCTCGTAGCGGCGAAGTGGTCGCTGCCGCAATCGGCGTGCCCGACGAGGTCTGGGCCGCTGCGGGCAGGGATGCCGGCATCTACCGAGTGGCCGTCGAGCTCGATCGGCCCGTCGTCGGTGTCGGTGCCTCGGCCAGTCTTTATCACCCGGCGCTAGGTGTGATGTTTCGAACCGAAGTGATCGTGCCGTCCGGGTGTGAGGTCGCCAACGCCGTCGGCGCTGCGATCGGGAGCGTCCGGCTGCGGGAGACATCGGTGATCACAAGAACCAAACACGGCGGGTTCATTCTCCACCGCCCCGATGCACCCCGCGTCTTTCCGAAGTTGGACCTCGCCGCCGATGAAGGCGCAGACCGACTCCGGCGATTGCTCTTGAACCGTCATGCGGAGTCCGGACTGCTGCAGGAGGGTGCCCCACCTCCCGCCGTCGAGGTCCACCGACACGACAACATCGTCGACGTCGGTGGATCGGAGGTGTTCGTCGAGACGAGGCTCGAAGCGGTGCTGTCGATCGCATCGGTCCACCAGGGAACCGGTGCCACCCCGCCGAGGTCGGAATCAATGTGAACCGGATCCGCCGAGCCGTAGCCATGAGCTTCGTCCGCGTGGCGGTCCGCGGGCTCCTCGTCGTCGGCGCCGGGACGCCGGCTGACACGTTTGGCCCGGCGAGACCACCTTCGCCCCGCGGCAGAAGGGGCCGACGATGGCCCGCCGGTAGGGCTCCTCCTCGGAGCACCGGTTTTCGCCGGTCTCTTGCTGGTGGGGGTCCTCTTCATGCTGCGCGCCCGGGATGCAGCCTGATCCTGGCTTGCCGCTAACGTGACCGGCGATGACAGCCGCACGCGATGGCCGCGACAGCCCCACGTCGGGAGCGACGCGAACCGGGGGCCCGTCGGCGTCGCTCGACTTCGTCCGTGAGAAGGTCCGAGCAGACACCGCGTCGGGGCGATTCGGCGGTCGGGTGCAGACGAGATTCCCCCCCGAACCGAACGGCTTCCTCCACATCGGCCACGCCAAATCGATCTTTCTGAACTTCGGCATCGCCGACGAGTTCGGCGGGCAGTGCTACCTCAGATTCGATGACACCAACCCCGAGACCGAGGAGACGTCCTACGTCGATGCGATCCGGGCTGATCTCGACTGGCTAGGTGTCGATCCAGCCGGCGAGGTGCGTTTCGCATCCGACTACTTCGACCAGCTGTATGCGTGGGCCGAGTCCCTGATCGAGAAAGGGCTCGCGTACGTCGACGACCAGAGCGCCGAAACGATCTCTCTCCAGCGCGGGGGTTTCGGACAACCCGGCGTCGAGAGCCCGTTTCGTGATCGCTCGATCGCGGAGAACATGGAGCTGTTCAGAGGCATGCGAGACGGTGCGTATGCCGATGGCGGGAAGGTGCTGCGGGCCAAGATCGACATGCAGGCCGACAACATGTGGCTGCGGGATCCTGTTCTCTACCGGATCCGGCGTGTCGCCCATCACAGGACCGGTGACCGCTGGATCATCTATCCCACCTACGACTGGGCCCACGGCCAGAGCGACGCCATCGAAGGCACCACCCATTCGGTCTGCACGCTGGAGTTTGCCGACCACCGCCCGCTCTACGACTGGTGCCTCGAGAACCTGGACCTGCCGGGGGATCAGCCCGAGCAAACCGAGTTCGCCCGCCTGAACCTCACCCACACCGTGCTTTCCAAGCGGGTTCTGCGCACTCTCGTGCACGATGGTTTCGTCGACGGATGGGACGACGCCCGGATGCCGACGATTCGCGGACTGCGCCGGCGCGGCTTCCCGGCAGCAGCGATCAAAGCGTTCGTCGAGCGGGTGGGCGTCGCCAAATCCAACTCAACCGTGGAGATCGAGTTGCTCGAATCGTTCGTGAGGGACGAATTGAACCGCTCGGCGCTTCGACGTATGGCCGTCGTCAAGCCGTTGAAGGTCGTGATCACCAACTGGCCGCCGGGCCACGTGGAGTGGGTGGACGTGGTCAATCACCCTGACGATCCAGGGGCCGGCACTCGCCGTGTACCGTTCTCGGGCGAGCTGTGGATCGAGCAGGACGACTTCAGGATGGAACCGCCGCCAAAGTACTACCGGCTCACCCCGGGCCGTGAGGTGCGCCTGCGGGCGGCTTTCTTCATCACCTGCACCGATGCGGTCGTCGACGGTGATGGGACTGTCGTGCAGGTCAACGCGACGTACGACCCCGACACCAGGGGCGGCACCGCGCCCGACGGGCGCAAGGTCAAGTCGACGATGCACTGGGTGTCGGTCGAGCACGCCTGGGACGCCACCGTTCACCTCTATGATCGCCTGTTCGTCGCGAGCCATCCCGGTGCGGATGGTACGGACCCTCTGGTCTCGGTGAACCCGGATGCTCGCGAGACCTGCGCGGCCAAAGTCGAACCGTCGGTCGGTGACGTCGAGCCAGGACATGTGGTTCAGTTCGAGCGGCTGGGCTACTTCGCTGCCGATCTGGACGACGCCAGGGTCTTTCACCGCACCGTTGGCCTCCGCGACGAGTGGGCCAACCTGCAGAAACGATCCCGCTGAACCTCGACCGAGGAAGCCGCCCTACTCCTCGTGCAGCGTGATGGAGAATGGATCGAACCCGAGCGGGTTGGCATTGGCGGAGGTCTGGGCCAGTTCGGCGGCTTTCTGAGCCAGCTCTGCAGCCCGCTCCGCAGACGACTTGCGTTTGGTGGCAACCTCCTCGGTCACGAAGTACACCGAGGCCACACGGTCGACCATTCTCGTGTCGAGATTCTGGGGGAGCGTTTCGTATTCACACACTCCCAGAGCCAGCTCGCAGAAGTCCACGGCGAGATAGGGTCGCAGCTCGCCCAGTTGCTTCTCGGCATGGTCGCGGAGCCGCTGAGCGCCTTCGGCGGTCACCTGGAGGCCTTTGGCCTTGGACACCCGTGCCAGTATCCAGTTGAAGGCCTCCTCCTCGACAGGACCCACGAACACCTTGTTGCGGAGACGGCGCAGGAAGGCGTCGTCGCCGAGTGCGTTGGGATTGAGGTTGGTGGAGGCGACGAGTTTCAGTTCGAAGGGCACGGTGAACTTGGTGCCGTTCGACAACTTCAGGAAATCGACATTGCGGCTCAGAGGAATGATCCAACGGTTCAGCAGATCGGATGGACGGATGGCCTGCCGTCCGAAGTCGTCGACGACCAGAATGCCGTTGTTGGCCATCATCTGGAGCGGCGCCTTGTAGACGCCGGACTTCTCGTCCAACTCGAGGTCGACCATGTTGATCGTCAGCTCACCACCGACGATGACGAGCGGGCGGGCGCAGAGAACCCAGCGGGGATCGAGCCCGGGCGGTTGCTCAGGCACCGGGTGGTGGATCGCCGGATCGAACACGGTGATGATCTGACCGTCGACCTCGACCGCTCGCGGGATCAGGACCGCATCACCATGGATGCGGATCATCCGCTCGGCCAGACTCGTCTTGCCGGTGCCCGGCGGCCCGTACAAGAAGATGGCGCCATCATTGAGGAAGGCTGGACCGAGCTGGTCGAGCAGTGTGTCGCTGACCACGAGGTCGTTGAACGCCGCCTTCACACTCTCACGGTTGATGCGCAGCTTGGCTTTCTGGGTGTTGACGGTCCGAACATACAGGGACAACGGGACCGGCAGCTTCTCCGCGTAGTTCGACTCCCGCATCCGATCGATCGTGCCGAGCCGGCCCTGTTCGGTCAGACCGACCAGGTAGTCGCGGCCGTCCAGGCCGTGGAACTCGAGCATGTTGCGCCCGCGCAGCTCTTCGGCCACGCCCGTTGCGATCGCCAGATTCAGACCGATCTCGGTCGCAGCAGCACGAATCGTGGTGCGGCGAGCTGCCATGACCCTTCGGCAGAACAGGTCTTCGACCATCCCGGCCGGTATCCCGAGATCCTCGATCTTGGCCGGCATCCGATACGCGGTTTCGACACCCGGGTTCGGGGTGACCGGCGGCGCGCTCACCTGGGTCGTGACATCATCGCTCACGGGATGAACGTCGGCAGGTTCAGCGGTCGCCTGTAGGACCTAGCCTCCATTCATGATCGATCTGCGATCCGACACGATGACACGACCGAGTGCTTCGATGCGTCAGTCGATGGCGACCGCACCGGTAGGTGACGACGTGTTCGGGGAGGACCCGACCGTCAACGAGCTGGAGGCCCGCACCGCTCGACTGCTCGGCCACGACGCAGGCCTGTTCGTCCCATCGGGGACTCAGTCAAACCTGTGCGGGATCATGGCCCACTGCCAGAGAGGCGACGAATACCTCGTCGGTCAGAACGCCCACACCTACAAGTGGGAAGGGGGCGGTGCTGCGGTTCTGGCCAGTGTCCAACCCCAGCCGATCGAGATGGCTCCGGACGGCACGATGGACCTCGAGATGCTAGCCGGTCGCATCAAACCCCAGCCCAGTCTGTATCACTTCGCCACATCGAAGCTCCTGGCCCTCGAGAACACCCACGACGGCCATCCGTTGCCGATCGAGTACGTCGATGCCGCCCAGGCGGTGGCACGCAACGCCGGCCTGGGCCTTCACCTCGACGGTGCCCGCCTGTGGAATGCCGCCGTGGCCCAGGATCTCACGCCGGCGGAGGTTGCCAAGGGGTACGACACGGTGTCGGTCTGTCTCAGCAAGGGTCTCGGCGCACCGGTCGGCTCGGTACTCGTCGGCAGCGGTGAACTCGTCGAGCGGGCACGCCGATGGCGCAAGATGCTCGGCGGTGGCATGCGGCAGTCGGGGGTCCTCGCTGCGGCCGGGCTCTTCGCGCTCGACAACAACATCGATCGGCTCGCCGACGATCATCGACGGGCGGCCGCCCTGGCCGAAGGTCTGGGGGAGCTCCCAGG
>JAHEJO010000031.1:6770-22589 GCA_024638805.1 Acidimicrobiales bacterium | reverse complement strand
GATGTACGTCGATGGCGAGGACGTCTTCTACTACCTGACCATCTACAACGAGAACTACGATCAACCGGCCATGCCCGAGGGCAGCCAGCAGGGAATCCTCCGCGGCCTGTACCATTGGGACGGGTCCCCGGAAGGCAACGAGCAACGAGCGTCGATCGTGTTCAGCGGTGTCGGCCACTCCGCCGCCACAGAGGCGAGGAACGAATTGGCCGAGCACTTCGGTGTCGGCGTCGATCTGTGGAGCGCCACATCGTTCAAACGACTTCGTGAGGATGCTCTCGAGGCCGAGCGGTGGAACAAATATCATCCGGGACACGACAAGCGCACCCCGTACGTCACCGAACAGCTCGCCGGTGGCAACGGTCCGGTCATCGCGGTGACCGACTACATGCGCAGCGTCCCCGAGATGGTGGGCCGCTTCGTGCCCCGCCCGTTCCATGTTCTGGGAACCGACGGGTACGGCCGCTCCGACGACCGCGAACGGCTTCGTTCGTTCTTCGAAACCGACACTTCCAACGTGGTCGTCGCCGTGCTGTCGGCTCTGGCCGACGCCGGATCGATGCCCCACGAGGTGGTGGCCGAGGCCATCGCCCGCTACGGCCTCGAGCCTGACAGCTCGCCCCCCTGGACCCGCTGAAACCCGTCGAAAGCCGAGCCAAGGCTTGGCTACAGCAGCGGCGACACACGCCGATACATCCGGGGTGGAATCTCCGTCCCAGAACCCGGCCGCCCTCGTCGTCGACGTCAAGAACGTGTCCCGGTCCTTCGGTGATGTCCGGGCGCTCCACGACCTGACGATCCAGGTGCCGAAGGGTTCAATCACCGTTCTGCTCGGACCCAACGGCGCCGGAAAGACGACGGCCATCCGCATGATCACCGGGGCGCTGCAGCCCGATCACGGTACCTCCTCGGTGTTCGGCCTCGACCCGACCTCGAACGAAGGCGAGGAAGTGCGACGTCGGTGCGGTGTCGTGAGCGCCAAACCGAGCCTGTACGACCGCCTCAGCGGGTGGGACAACCTCAGGTATGCAGCCGAACTCTACGACCTTGGCCGCGGGTCCCGGGCCGATCTGGCGATTCGTGCCGCGGCCGCCAAGTTTGGCATCGACGACGCACTCGACCAGGAGGTCGGTGGCTACTCGACCGGGATGAAGACCCGGCTCGCCCTCGCCCGCTCGATCCTCCACGACCCCGACCTTCTGCTCCTCGACGAACCGACGTCTGGCCTCGATCCCGAGTCGGCCGTCGCGGTTCTCCATCTCATCCGACAGATGACCGGTGACGGGCGGACGGTGTTGATGTGCACCCATCTCCTCCTCGAGGCCGAAGGCCTCGCCGACGACGTCGTGATCATGCAGCACGGGACCGCCCTCGAGTCCGGTAGCCCGGGCGAACTCGCCGACCGGTATCTACCGGCGAAGCATGTGCACATCGGTGTCACCCTTCCGGATCATCTTGCCTCCCTCGATGCGATGCCCGGGGTCCTCAGCGTCACAGTCGACGGGGTGGACGCGAATGTCGAGGTGCGAAGCATCGATGCTGTGCCCGACATCGTCACCCGGCTCGTATCGGCGGGCGCGATGATCACGACGGTCCGGCCGTTCGTCCCCAACCTCGAGGACATCTACTTCGCCATCCGCCGGGCCAAAGGCTCAACGGGTGATGAGCTGCCGCCCCCCACCACTCCAACCGCCCGACCGGCACGCAGTCGCGTCGCCGAGATCGCACGATAAGGACCCGTACATGTTTGGCCTTCACCTCGCCAGGATCGTCACCGTCGCTCGAACCGATCTCAAACAGCTGGCCCAGGCGCGCGACTTCTGGGTACCGATGACGCTGCTCGGTTCGTTCTTCTTCGTGATCATTCCGACGATTCTTCTCCTCACGATCACTGCGATCGGCGACATCCAGGTGGTCGACCAGATCTCCGACACCCTGGACGTCCTGCCCGCAGCCGCCCAGAGCCAGATACCGCAAACCACCCCATCCGGCGCAGAGGTCAGCGACGCCGGGCGCACCGCGTATGCGCTTTCGGTGTTCCTTTTCGCACCGGTCGCGGTGATCGTGCCACTGACCATCTCCACCGCCGTTGGTGCGGCGACGATCGTCGGCGAACGAGAGCGGGGCACCGGTGAGTTCCTGGCCCACTCCCCCGCCGGCGTCCGGGAGATCTACCTCGGCAAGCTGATCGCATCACTCGTCCCGGGCTATATCACCACGGTGGTCGGTTTCGGTCTCTACAGCCTCATCGTCAATCTGGTCGTCGGACCCGAGGTCGGTGGATGGTTCTTCCCCACCGCCCAGTGGTGGGTGATGATCGGATGGGTCCTGCCACCATTCCTGGCGATCTGCCTCTCGCTGGTCCTTCGCCTCTCCGCCAAGGTCCGGTCGACGGCTGCCGCCCAGCAGGCGTCGGGTCTGGTGAGCCTTCCTCTGATCATGATCGCCTACTCCCAGAGCACGGGCGTACTCTTCGGGGCCGGCTACCTCCCCGTCGTGCTCGGCGCGATCGCGTGGGGCGCCGCCCTGCTGTTCCTGGCCAAAGGCGTGCAGAGCGTGACGCGGAGCCGGCTCCTCGGCGTCGCAGCTGGGATCTGAGATCAGCTCACTTCGGCCATGATCGAATCGTCGAGATCGATGTTGGAATGAATGGCCTGGACATCATCGTGGTCGTCGAGGACGTCGACGAGGTTGAGGATCTGTTTGGCCATGCCGGCATCGTCGACGGGCACGCTGTTGGTGGCGAGCATGATGGTGTCGGACTCTTCCACCTTGATTCCCGCCGCTTCGAGGGCGTCGCGTAGACCGTTGACGTCGGTGGGTTCGCAGGTGACCTGCCAGACTTCGTCGAGATCCTCGAGGTCCTCGGCGCCGTTGTCCATACCCACCATCATCACGTCGTTTTCACCGGCAGCTTTGGAAACCTTCAGAATGCCTTTCCGGACGAACTGCCACGAAACCGCCCCCGGTTCGGCCAGCGATCCGCCATTCTTGGCCAGGAGCGACCTGATTTCGGAGCCGGTGCGGTTCCTGTTGTCCGAAAGGGTTTCGATCATCAATGCCACCCCGGCCGGGCCATAGCCTTCGTAGACGATCTGTTCGTAATTGACGCCTTCGAGTTCGCCGGTCCCCCGTTTGACGGCTCGTTCGATCGTGTCCAGTGGAACCGAATTGTCCCGTGCCTTCTGGAACATCGTCCTGAGTGTCGGATTCGACTCCGGGTCACCTCCGCCGTGGCGGGCGGCGACCTCGACCTGTTTGATCAGCTTGGCGAACAGCTTTCCCCGTTTGGCGTCTGCTGCGCCTTTCTTGTGCTTGATCGTTGCCCACTTGGAGTGACCCGACATGGCTGACCACTCTAGGCGAGGGACGTCAGAGCGAGGCCAGGAAGCATCGGTGAAGCCGAAGATCGGGGGTGAGCTCGGGATGGAAGGCCGACGCCATCACGGGACCCGACCGGATCAGCACGGGATCGTGGTCGAGGCGGGCCAGCACCTCGATCCCGTCGCCGACGTTTTCGACCTTGGGGGCTCGGATGAAGATGGCCCGAAAGGGGTTGGTGTCGCCGATCCCCAGAATCGGTGCGGTCACATCGGCCTCGAACGACGCCAGTTGGCGACCGTAGCCGTTCCGTCGGACCGAGAAGTCGAGCGTCGCCAACTGCATCTGATCGGGTCGGCCATCGAGAACCTCGGCTGCGAGGAGGATCATTCCGGCACAGGTACCGAAGATGGGCAGTCCGTCGGCGATGAACGCCGAGATCGGTTGGGCCAGCCCGCTCGTGCCGAGCAGCAGAGACATCGTGGTGGACTCCCCACCGGGGAGTACCAATCCGTCGACATGGGCCAGGTCGCCGGGCAGCCGCACCGGAATCGGGTGGGCGCCCAGACAACTGAGTGCGTCGATGTGGCGCTGGAACGCTCCCTGGAGGGCTAGAACACCGATCCTGGGCACCGACGTCCTTACCAGCCGCGATCAGCGAGGTGCACGTCGATGTCGTCCATCCCGATGCCGGTCATCGGGGTACCGAGATTGCGGCTCACCTTCACCAGGATCTCAGGGTTCATGTAGTTGGTGGTCGCCTCGACGATCGCCCGAGCCCGAGGGGACGGATCGGAGCTCTTGAAGATCCCGGAACCGACGAACACCGACTCGGCGCCGAGTTGCATCGCCAACGCCGCGTCGGCCGGTGTGGCAAGGCCACCTGCGCAGAAGATCGGTACGGGGAACCGGCCGGTGTCGGCGATCTCCTCGATGAGAGGAAGCGGGGCCTGGAGACGCTTGGCCCATTCGAACAGCTCCGCCCGGTCGGCCTGACCGATCTTACGGATATCGCCGATGATCGAGCGAAGGTGACGAACCGCTTCGACAACGTTCCCGGTGCCGGCCTCTCCTTTGCTGCGGATCAAGGCGGCGCCCTCCGACACGCGACGGCACGCTTCACCGAGGTTGGTGGCACCGCACACGAACGGGACACCGTAGGCGAACTTGTCGATGTGGTGCGCCTCGTCGGCGGGGGTGAGCACTTCGGATTCGTCGATGTAGTCCACTTCGAGAGCTTCCAGTATCTGGGCTTCGACGAAGTGGCCGATCCTGACCTTGGCCATCACCGGGATGGTGACCGTCGCCTGAATCTGTTCGATCATGGCGGGGTCACTCATGCGGGCGACCCCGCCATCGGAGCGGATGTCGGCGGGGACGCGCTCGAGGGCCATGACGGCGACCGCTCCGGCGTCTTCTGCAATCTTTGCCTGCTCGGCGTTGACGACATCCATGATGACGCCGCCTTTGAGCATCTCGGCCAAGCCTCGTTTGACCCGCATGGTCTCGGTCTGACGCTCGCCTTGGGGGGGAACCTTCTGTGCCATGTTCGTCAGTCTACGGGCCGAGAATCGGTGATGAGGAACCATTTGGGTCTCCTCAGCTCTCCGGAATGATCACGCTTCGATCCGGGAATATGACCCACGTTTGGCCCGGCAATAGAAGGATCTCGTTCCCTTCGAGATCGATGAGATCGGGCGGCACGGTGTTCGACTGCCGAGCCCAGGTCCCCGAGATCACCCGACCGTCGGTGAGCACCGTCAGCGCACCCGACCCGACCGAGATCAGCTCCGGGGATTCCGCGTCGGCGGGACTGACCCCATAGGAGCTCTCCAGGATCACCACGTTGGCCGGGGCCAGCTGATCCCCACTGACGGTGCTGTGGGATGCACCATCTTGGGTTCGTAGCCATCCCTCGACATCACGATCCCACTGATAGGTGACGAGGGGTGAACCCTTGAACACGACGGTCACGTTGCCCGAGATCGCCCGGCCCTGCGCGCCGACCTCCTCGGGTGTCCCGAAGCGGAACCAGGGTTGAGGTGCCTCGGTCTCGGCCGGCACTTTGTCCTGCAAACCGAGAGGGTTGACATAGAGATTGTGCGGAGCATTGCGGTTCTGGGCCCGAAAGAAGTCCACCCGGTCTTCGTAACGGGCGAAGATCGGCAGCGCACCCAAACCCCTGTCGACGATGGCGTTGGCCCCCGAATAGGCGAAGACCGGCTCGTTCAGCGCGGTCAGCAGGTCATAGTCGGAGGTGCGCGCCGAACGAACCGGACCGACCGGTTCGGGAAGGTCGCTGTGAAAGACCGCGATGAACCGGGTCACGCCTTCGGCGCGCAGCTCCAGGATCATGTCCGCCCGGTCCAGACCCGTCTGTGGTCGCGACCGGGGATGGTTGTCGATCTTCACCGCCACCGCCGGACGCAACAACGCGATTGGATCACCGGGAAAGGGCAGTCCGGTGTAGGGGGCGGCGGGCAGCACGACCGTCGTCGTCGTTTCGAGCGTGGTCGTGGTGGTGGCTGCGATCGAAGAGCTCGGCTCGCTGGGCGGGGAGGTCGTGGACGCCGCTACGGCATCGGACCCTCCCGAACATGCCGATGCGACAAAAAGGCAAACGATGACCAGGCAGCTTCTTCTCATCTCAGAACTCGTTCAACGCGTCGACTCGCACGGCGAGATCGAACTCTGGCTCATAGGGTGCCCGGGGGACAATCCACAAATAGGCGGTCGCCGGCTGCCCGCTTCCGACACCGGTGACGTCGTCGGCGGCTGACGCAAGGGTGTTGCGCAACGCGGGCGGATACCGGGTCAGACCGACCGCGGCGAAGTCGCCGGCGATCTCGCGGTCCTCGGCCAGCGCACGCCGAATGGCCCGATGGGCAACGGGAGAGAGGAACGAGAACATTCCCTGGGTGAAGGGAAGACCGGCCATTCCCGCGGCGACGGTGGCTGCGTGGGCGTCACCGTCGGCGATGCGGATGATGATCTCGGCCAGAAGCGCCTCGAGCTCGAGGCGATCGAGGCGGTCGAGCGCACCGGCGGTGAGTACCGCGGCCGAATCACTGCCCAACTGAACGGCCGATCCGTTGACCGACCGGTCGTCGGTCAGATAGAGAGCCGGAACCGCGACGCCGCTTCTCAAACTGAGGCTCTCCAACAGGTTGAACACCCGCAGATGCTCGACCTCATCCGCATCGACGACGTCGAGCTGATCGAGAAGAACTGCGTCGACTCGCCGGTAGCGGTGCGCGGTGAGAAGGGCCGCGACGACGATGGCGAGGATCACCATCAGCCACAGCGGTGCGGGCGAGATGACCGCCACGAAGATCGCGACGACGAGGGTTGGAACGGCGACCACGACCCCGTAGAGGGCGACGACCGGTACGAGGGTTTGTCTGGATTCGGGGTCTGGCGGCGCCACGACGAGTAGGTTAGTGCCGGCTCGGACTCCCCAGGTGTCAGAGGCGTGACCGCTCGTGGTTCGCTGACGGACCGGCCGATAGCTGACGATTGTACATGTCCAGATAAACAGCGGCCTGAGCGGCCATGCTGTTGTCGTCGGCCCGGCGCGCGGCGGCGTCGAGCTGCTCGAGGATGGCCGGCCCGCGTTCGAGCGCGACCCGGAGCGCAGCGGCGAGAGCGGCCGAACTCTGGTTCTCGAACAGCGTCGCACATCGACCGTCCTGGGTCACGGAGCGGAACGCCGGGATGTCGCTGGCGACCACGGCGGTCCTCGCAGCCATCCCTTCGAGCAGGACGACGCCGAAACTCTCACCACCCTGGGCCGGTGCACAGAAGACGTCGACGCCGGCGAGGCGGGACGCCTTCTCGGCATCGTCAACTGCGCCGAGCCACTGGATCCGTTCGTCGGACCCGAATCTCGCCTGGAGTGCGGGGGTGTCCGGACCCTTGCCGGCTATCCAGAACGTCACATCCTGGTCCAGGTAGCGGGCGGCCTCGAGCAGCACGTGCAGGCCCTTCCGCTCCTCGTGACGACCGAGAAACATGACCGTGGGGCCCGTCGTCGGCCAGGGCGGGGCGCCAGCGAAACGGTCCACCTCGACCGCGTTGGCCACGATCCGGTAGTCCCCACCGAGGGATTCGGATGCGGTTCGAGCCGCTTCGGTACTCACCGCCACACGCTGATCCAGCCGTTGGGCCAGCCGGCGGACGACCCCGTTGATCCACCGGTACGGACGGATCGATCCGCTGGCGTGAAAGGTCCCGATCAAGGGGGTCGGCTTGACGACGAGGCTGGTCAGCGTCGGACCGGGGGCCAGCGGTTCGTGCAGATGGAGGATGTCGAACCGTTCATCCCACACCGCTCCGAGCAAACGGAGTTGGGCGGCAGGATCGGGGGCCAGGGGTGCCACTGAGCCGTTTTCGGCGTACGGGATGGAGTCGCCGAGTGGGGTGACCCACGGTTCAGGTGGCAGTCCGTCGCACGGGGCGAGCACTTGGGTGGGCACGCCCAGCCGGCGCAGGGAACGCGCCAGTCCGAGCACCTGGGACTGCACCCCTCCCCACACGCCGAGTGAGTAGGGGCAGATGAGGCCGACCCGCGGTGGCAGCTCGGTCGTCACGGCTGGCTCATCGTTCCGGTCGTCGCCTGCGGCCAGATGTCGGTCAGCACATGCCACTGCTCGGGTGCCGCCCTGATCAGATCCTCGAGTTCGCTCGCCACCTGCTGGGTGATCGCTGCGACGTCGGCGCGAAAGCCGCCCGAACGAGTCGGCCAGATCGGCGGTCGGACCTCGCACGAGCGGGTAGGCCCGCTGTCGTAGATCGCCACCGGCAGGAGCGGACTGTCGGTCCTCAGGCCGAGGATGGCCGGACCGGCGGGCAGTGAGGCCTCGGCCCCGAAGAAGCGCACCGGGATTCCGGTGCCGGCGATGTCGCGGTCAGCCACGAGGGTGATGATGCCCGCCTGCTCCCTGGCCGCGGTCATCAACCGTGCCATTGCCTGGGAACCCAGTGGCACGATCTCGACGCCATAGGAGTTGCGGGTCGAGGCGAACCACTCGAACAGTTCGGGCGGTTCGAGCCGTTCGACGACGGCGATCACGTGTTGATGACAGATCCGGCCCAGCCAAGCGGCGGCCCACTCCCACGAGCCGAGATGGGGCAGGACCATGATGGGCGTGCAGCCGCGGCGCTGCACCTCGCGGATGTGGTCGTAGCCGGCGAAACTGAATCTCCGATCGAGGACCTCGGCGGAGACGGTGGGCAGACGCAGTGTGTCGACCCAGTAGCGGGCGTAGTACCCGATAGCCGAGCGACCGGCTGATCCGGGATCGGCGACACCGACTGTGCGGAGGTTGCGTTCCAGCGCCGGCATTCCCGAAACCCGGTCTGCGGCCACGCGACCGGCAAGATCAGCAGCCGTCGACGAGAAACTGAGCGGGATAGCCCGGACGGCGACCGACGCAGCCTTGAGTCCGGCCACGCCGAGTCGAATCGCCAACGAAGGTGCTCTAGCGCTCGCGGAACTCCGCCATGCGCTCTCGCGCTCGCGTTCGCAGGTCGCCGCCGGTCGAATCCGTTCTTGCCGCTCGGCGGGCCCGAAGACGTTCGGAACGTTCCGAACGGTCGGGTCGCGGCCGGCGTTTCGGCGGCACCGGTGACACCGCCGAGGCCTGACGCCACACCTTCACGAATCGAGTCAGGACCGTGACCGTCGACAGCGCCAGCATGACCCACAGGACAGCGGTGAAGAGCGGTGAGATGAGCAGACCGAAACCAAGGGCGATGAAACGCTCGGCTCGCTCCATGATCCCGCCCTTGGCATCGAAGCCCAACGACTCGGCCTTGGCCCGTTGATAACTGATGAGTGATGCGGCGAGGAACAGAGCGAACGGCAGCATCGCCATCCGGGGAGTCTCGGTGCCGGCGAAGTACCACGCGGCCCCGCCGAAGAGAAGACCATCGGAGAGTCGATCCGAGACCGAGTCGAAGAACGCACCGCGCGGCCCGGATCGGCCCGAGGCCTTGGCGACCGCGCCGTCGAGAGCATCGGGCAGCCCGGTCAAGGCCAGGAGCACCGCGGCGGTGAAGAAATTGCCGGTTGCGATCGCCACACCACACGCGCCAGCCATCGAAACGCCGACCACGGTGATGACGTCAGGAGAGATCCCGACGCGGTACATCTTTTGGCCGATCGGGGTGGTGACCTTGTCCACCCTCTCGCGGAAGTTTCCGTCAAACAAGTAATGACTCCAAACCAATGGCTTGCCCGCATGGTAGCTCACGGGAGGGACACGGACTCCGATGCGCTAACAAGAGTTAGCAGCCCGGGGTCCGGCGGCCGGGAAACCGGCCCCGCGGGGGACCGAACACGACGTCCCCAAACTGTGAATCTGAGCTACAGACGCTCGGCGAGGCGCTCGGTCGCACGCAGACCCTCGACGCCGACACGAGCGGCGTGACGGGCGACCTCGATCAGGCTGATCATCGACGCGTTTGTCGCCGGGGCGCGGTGGGTCCATTGCTCGCTGCTGCAGCTGTCGAGGAGCAGGCCGATCGCATCTCCGCTCGCGGCGATAGCCGCCTGGGCGGCGTCGAGACCCATGTCCCGCTCATGCTCGGGAGGGGGCGGCATATCGGCGAGAGCGGCAGCATCGATGATCGGCTCGGACTCGTTGGCCAACCTGCCAATCGATCGTTCCAGCAGACCGAGGTGTCGGGCGATGCCGGCCAAGTGGGCACTGAGCGCCACGCCGTCTATCGGCTCGTCACGGCGGGCGAACCGTTCGGGGTCGCTGCGAATTGGTCCGATCAGTTCGTCGAAGCGGCGACCCAGGGAGCGCATCGTGATGACGAGATCACGGGGCGCCAGAAGTTCGTACCGGTCACCCATCGAACCCAGCCCAGTCCTCCGGGTTGTCCTCGATGATCCGCTCGATAACCCGACCGTCGACCCCGTCGACGATCACGAGGGCCCGGGTGAGCGGAGGCTGCTCGGCGGTGTAGCACAGGATGCGCCAGACCGGCCGGCTGAGCACACCACGCCAGCTGAGCTGGGCGGATGCGGGACCGATCGGTTGTCCCACCTCGATGGCGGCGACCACGAGAGCATCACGTTCGTCGACCCGGAGATCCCAACCGCTGACCACGCTGTAAACACCGAAGAGGGTCGCGATGGCCCCAGCCCAGAGGAACCCCCGGTTCACCAGGACGCCATCGTCACCGAATCCGATGTAGAGGGCGACCAAGCCGACCGCAACGGCGAGATAGAGGTAACCCGCGATCCGCCGTCGATTGTTGTTCGGGAAGATGTAGTCCTCGAGATCGCGTTGGGTCGCAGCGAGATCGGCGGGCATCGAGTCGCCCGACTCCGGTTCATCGGGTTTGTCCTCATGTGCGGTCACGGCGACGAGGGTAGATCGGCCGGCCAGCTATCTCGTAACCGCTGCCACGTCTGGCTGAGGGTCTGGGGGAGAATCCGCACCTCGGCGATCGAGGTCATGAAGTTCGTGTCCGCTCTCCACCGGGGAACGACGTGCACGTGAAGGTGGTCGGTTTGTGATCCGCCTCCGGCCAGACCCTCGTTGAACCCGATGTTCAACCCGTGCGGTGCGAACGCATCTTTCACCGCCACGGCTGCCATGCGAACCGTCGCCCACAGCTCGTCGTACACCGAAAGCGGCAGATCCAGAATCGATGGGAAACCCTCGTTGGGGATCACCATCACGTGTCCGCTGGTGTAGGGGTACACGTTGAGGATCACATAGACCGTGGGTCCCCGGTGCAGCACATAGGTCTGTTCGTCCGGGAGTGTGCTCTGTTCGATCGTTTCGAACAGGGTCTTTCCCGGTTCGGCGGACACATACGCATGAGGCTCGCCGTCGGCGGCCCGGCCAAGCGGGTGGGCCAGCCGCCATCCCGAGAAGAGGCGGGGCATGCCGCCCTCGTTGCGTTCCCATTCCTTGCGTGTATCGGAGTCGGTTCCGCTCACTCGCCACTCACTCGGCTCTCCGCTCTCAAGCGGTCGAGGAAGCTGGAGAACTCCACTCCCCTCTCCACTTCACCGCCGCGAGGGTTGTCGCCCACCGTGCCGGCGGCGACATCGTCATCACCGACCACGAGCACATGAGGGATCTTGGCCATCTTGGCGTTCCGGATCCGTTTACCCAGCGGGTCTGAACTTGCGAGTAGCTCGGCCCTGAACCCGGCCGATCCGAGCCTGTCGACGATGTCGATCGCATAGCCCCGATGGGCGTCGGCGACGGGAAGGACCTGCACCTGGACCGGAGCCAGCCAGGCCGGGAAGTTACCGGCATAATGCTCGACGAGCAGACCGAAGAAACGTTCGATGCTGCCGAACAGCGCCCGGTGCAACATGATCGGACGCCGGCGTTCACCGTCGGAGTCCACATAGGTGAGATCGAACCGTTCCGGCAGGTTGAAATCGGCCTGGATCGTCGAGAGCTGCCATGTACGGCCGATGGCATCTCTGACGTCGATATCGATCTTGGGACCGTAGAAGGCAGCCTCGCCCTCACGCACCTCGTAGTCGAGTCCGTGGAGCCTGAGGGCCTCGGCGAGCGCATCGGTTGCGAGGTCCCATGCCTCGGCGGTTCCCACCGACTTGGATTGATCCCTCGTGGAGAGGTTGAACGTGAAATCGTCGAAACCGAAGGCCCGCAGGACGCTCAGAACGAAATGCAGCAGACCCCCGATCTCGTCGAGAAGCTGGTCGTTGGTGCAGTAGATGTGACTGTCGTCCTGGGTGAAACCGCGGATGCGCAGAAGGCCGTGCAGCGTTCCGGCCCGCTCGTACCGGTAGACGGTGCCGAGTTCGAACAATCGGAGGGGAAGATCGCGATAGCTGCGCTGTCCGGTTCCGAAGATCAGGCAGTGCATGGGGCAATTCATCGGCTTCATGTAGTACTCGCCGTTGTCCATCTCCATCGGCGGGTACATGCCCTCGGCGTAGAAGTCGAGGTGGCCGGATGTCTCGAAGAGTTTCCCGTTGGCGAGGTGGGGTGTGTAGACGAACTCGTACCCACCGTCGGTATGGCGCTGCCTGCTGTAGTCCTCCATCAGCTTTCGCACGATGGCCCCCTTGGGATGCCACACCGCCAACCCACCACCCAGCTCTGTCGGGAAACTGAGGAGGTCCAGTTCGGTCGCCAGCTTCCGGTGATCGCGCTTGCCCGCCTCCTCGAGACGATGCAAGTGCTCTTTGAGGGCCTTCTTCGAATCCCAGGCCGTCCCGTAGATCCGCTGGAGCATCGGCTGGTCTTCGCTGCCGCGCCAATATGCACCCGAGACGCGTTGCAGAGCGAAATGGCCGAGGCGACCGGTGTGAGGGACGTGAGGCCCTACGCACATGTCGACGAAGTCGTCGGTATTGCGATAGAAGCTGATGACGTCGCCGCTGACCTCCGAACTCAGATCGTTCCCGGCCGCCGCATCGCTGTCTGCACCCGTCACCGTCCTGATGATCGCTTGCTTGTAGGGATGATCGGCCATGAGCTCGAGGGCCGACTCTGCGCTCAGCTCGGACCGGACGAATGGCTGACGAGCGCCGATGATCCGGCGCATCTCGGCATCGATCGTGGCGAGATCGTCATCGTGAAAAGTGGCGCCGCCGGGAAGCTCGAAGTCGTAGTAGAACCCGTTCTCGATCGCAGGGCCGATGGCAAAGGTGGCACCCGGCCACAGGTTCAGCACCGCCTGCGCCATCACGTGGGCGGTCGAGTGCCGCAGTGTGTGCAGACCCCGGTCCGATCCCGGTGTGACGATCGCGACCTCGGCACCCTCGTGCAGCTTGGTACCCAGATCGGTCTCTTCGCCGTCGACCACAGCGATCAACGCGTCCTTGGCCAGTCGTGGACCGATCGCCGACGCCAAATCGGCGGCGCTCGAGCCGTCGTCGAGTTCACGTTCGGATCCATCGGGAAGTCGAACCAGCATTTCCGTAGTGTGCCCCGATTCAGCCTCCGATCGTGCGTGCGCGACTACACACCGATGAGGGGTTTGGGCGTGAGCACGTCGGTGCTGCTGCGCCGTTCGATCGTCGGCTGGGCCGGAGCGATGACGACCGGCTCGACCACCTGATCGGGAGTCGGTGCCGGCGCGCTGACCGAGCCGGCGTAGGTGTCCACGTACTCGAGCCCACAAAGCGCCTGGATCTCGAACATGAGTTCGTCGGTCAGTTGGCGGTACAGCGCCCTGTCACCGAGTCGGTCCCGATAGCGCGAGACGTCGATCGGTTTCCCGAATCGGACCGTTGCCTTTCTGAACGGAATCGGCGTCGCCTTGTCCGGCGGTTGGATCTCACGGGTACCCATGAGGCCGACCGGGATCAGCGGTGCGCCGGTCTCCACTGCCAGACGCGCCGCTCCGGTATGGCCCTTGTGCAGACACCCGGACCGGCTACGGGTTCCCTCCGGATAGATACCGAACAGTCCGCCGTTCTGCAGAATGGTTCTCGCAGCGTCGAGTGCCGAGGCCGCGTGCTCGCCGCCCCGACGATCGATGGGGATCATCCCCAATGCCGGGAAGAGACGGCTGGTCTTCCAGTCGTCGAGATACTCGGCCTTGCCCACATAGATCAGGGCCCGCCGCAGTACCACCGGCAAGAAGAACGAATCGATGACCGACACGTGGTTGGGGCACAGGACGCCCGGGCCGCTCTTGGGCACGTTCTCCCCACCCTGGACGTCGAGGTCCCACAGGACCTTGACCAACGGGCGCAGCACCGCTTTGGCCACGGGCTGTGCCCGACCGATTCTCGTCATGTCGATCTGTGTGTGGGCCATCATCGTTTCCTCACCGCCGACCACCAGCGTCGGTCACTCAAGTGTTACCACGACGTGAGTCGAAGTCCATTCACCGCTGCCTGGGAGACTGCTGGGCAATGCTGAAGGATGCCAGGGCGATCAGCCGCTCGACACGCAAGGACCGAGATCTCGCCACGACTTGTGAACGTCATGGCGAGGTCGAGGACGCAGCGTGGCCGGATGGATGGTCGTTCTGGCGCCGTCGTTATTGCTCAGCGGTCTCCTAGCTCGATGTCGAAGGGTGACGCTCACCTGGTCACGTCGATTCCGAGCAGCGCCGCCGCCCCCGAGACATCGGTCCCGGCCCGAGCGGCCTGATCGATGGCCGCCACCGCGCCGGGTGTGTCGAGATCGTTGTCGAGCGCCCGGCGGACGTCGTTGACGAGGGTTTCGCCGTCGGTTGCGAAGCTGGAGCTGACCCAGCGCTCGAGGGTGGCGGCCGCATCGGGCATCAGATCGTCGCCCCATTCCCACTCCTGCCGGTAGTGGTTGGACACGATGCCCAAACGGATCGCCCGCGAGTCGTAGTCCTTGCGCAGCTCGCTCACGAAGACCAGATTGCCGCGGGACTTGCTCATCTTCTCACCGTCCTTGTGGACCATGGCCTGGTGCATCCAGTGCCGGGCGAACAGCTGTCCGGTTGCCGCCTCCGATTGAGCCCGTTCGCACTCGTGATGCGGAAAGATGAGGTCCGAGCCGCCACCGTGGAGGTCGATCGTCGTGTCCAATTCCCGCATCGCGAGCGCCGAACACTCGATGTGCCACCCCGGTCGACCGGGTCCCCAGATCGTCTCCCAGACGGGCTCGCCCGGGGCCGAGGGATGCCAGAGAACGAAGTCGAGAGAATCGCGTTTGTGCGGGTCGTCGGGTTTGCCGCCCCGCTCTGCTGCCAGGGTCAGCATCGTCGCCCGGTCATAGCCGGACAGCTCGCCGAATCGTTCGTAGGACCCGACATCGAAATACACCGACCCGCCAGCTTCGTAGGCGTGACCTCGATCGAGGACCATGGCGATGAAGCCTCGGATGTCGGCGATGGCGGACGTGGCCCGGGGTTCGCTCCAGGAGGGCAGCATGCCGAGGGCTTCCATGTCGTTGTCGAAACGAGCGGTTTCCGACGCGGCCAGATCCAGGAAGTGAATGTCGAGTTCACGGCTCCGGCGCAGCAGGTCGTCGTCGACGTCGGTCACGTTGCGCACACAGCGGGTCTCGTGACCGAGATCCCGCAAACGACGTTGAAGCACATCGTAGGTGAGATAGGTGGCGGCGTGTCCCACATGGGTGGCGTCATACGGTGTGATTCCGCACGTGTAGATCGTCACGATGTGGCCGGGGTCGAACGGAACGACCGTTTTGCGGAAGGTGTCGTAGAGGTGCATCGGGCCGTCGGGGGCGTCGGTCACAGCGACAGATCCTAACGGTGCGCGCATCCCGACCGGAGAACTGGCAGGCTGAGAACCGTGTCATCGACTCAGCTACCCGCAGCGGGACTCCTCGAAGGGAAGAACATCCTCATCACCGGTGTGCTCACCGACGACTCACTGGCCTTCGGAATCGCCAGGGAGGCCCAGGCCCAGGGAGCCAACGTGATCCTGACCGGCTTCGGCCGCGGCAAGCGTCTCACCGTGCGGACCGCCGGTCGACTCGATCCGACCCCCGACGTCCTCGAACTCGATGTGACCGATGTCGAGCAGGTGCGATCGCTCAT
>JAHEJO010000031.1:0-6745 GCA_024638805.1 Acidimicrobiales bacterium | reverse complement strand
CGACCTACTCGTTACGGACGATGGCCGACATCGGCCGTGCGCTGATGCCCGTCGGAGGGAGCATCGTGGGCTTGACCTTCGATGCGACCGTCGCCTGGCCCGCCTACAACTGGATGGGCGTCGCCAAGGCGGGTTTGGAGTCACTCAATCGATACCTCGCCCGAGAGCTCGGCGCGTACAACATCCGCTGCAATCTGGTTGCTGCTGGCCCACTGCGAACGATGGCGGCAAAGTCGATTCCCGGTTTCTCGGCGTTCGAGGAGGAGTGGATCAAACGGGCCCCGCTCGGCTGGGACACCGGCGATTCGAGCGGCGTGGCCAAGACTGCCATGGCGCTCTTCACCGATCTGTTCAGCCATACGACCGGGAGCATCATCCACGTGGACGGCGGCTACCACGCCATCGGCGCCTGACGGATCGAGCCCGACGAACAGCGCGTCAGCTGGCGCCCGAGCAGACATAGGCGACCGACGGGTAAGGATTGGTCGCTCTTCCGCCACGGGGATGGATCTCGAGATGCAAGTGTGGAATGCCGGAGGCGTTCCCGCTGTCGCCGACGTAACCGATCACCGTACCCGCCTCGACATAGCCGGTCTGACCGTAGGCGGAGAGGTGGGTTCCGTAGTAGTAGTTCCCGTCGTCGCCGTTCAGGTGGTAGGACAACCCTCCCACCCGGTTGCTGCGATGGCTCACCGTACCCGACACCGGCGCAACCAGTTCGACGCCGGTGTTGGCCAGCATGTCGACGCCTTTGTGGCGGCGACCGCCGGAACGTCGGAAGCCCCACGAGTCGATGAACGAGTGAGCCCCGGCGACCGGACAGACGTCGAGCTCGACGAAAGTGTGACCCTGGGAGACCGCACGCTCGGCCCGCTGGCGGATGTTCTCCAGCCTCGCCGCCTCGATCGCTTCGAGTTCTTCGAGGTCACTCAACAGCGCATCGCGGAGCCGCCCGACCTCCTCCACCGCCTTTGCCTGCGCGGCCCTCGACTCAGCGAGGGACGAATCGATCAGTACGAGTTCGGACATCGCACCTGAGTATTTGTCGATCGCATCGTCATCCTTGCCGACCGCTGCATCGGACAGTCCCTCGGCCCGTAGCCCGTCGGCGAGATCCTCGGACCGGAGAACCACCGGCGTGTTGTAGGACTGGGTGAAGCCGACCACCGCTGTCTGGATGACCGATGCGCGATGCAGCTCGACCTGGGCGGCCACTTCTTCACGTCGGAACTCGTTCGTGGCAATGGCTTGTTCGAGAACGCCTAGTTCGGTTTCGAGTTCGTGATACCTCCGGGTGAGTTCCCCGACCTGCTCGCGCAGACCGTCGAGGCCGGGCGTCGGAGCAGCCGCGGCCGGCATCGCCGCAGCAAAAAGTGCCACGGCACAGCACCAGCGCCCCCAGGCGAGAACTCGGCCAACCACCGCCCGGAATGTAGCGGCGATCGCGTGGTTGTCACCACTGGTGCAACGTGTGAACTGCGACTTCCCGGCTCAAACCTCGCGCAGCGTGGTTATAGCATCACTGTTTGTGATTGACTCCAGCCCGTTGTGTGCGGTCGGGGTTGTTGGCACCAGTGCGCGCACAACCTCTTCGATCGACACCGCACCGACCGGCTGGTCACCGTCCATGACCACAGCCAATTGTTGTTTGGCGCTGCGCATGAGGCGCAGAACGTCGATCAGAGGACGATCGCCCTGCACCGCAGCGGTCGAACGCATGAGCTCACTGGACAGCGGTTTCGACAACTCCTCTGGCGTCAGCGGCAGCAGGTCCTTTGCATGGACATAGCCCTGAAGCCTGCCGTTGGGGCCTCGGGCTTGCACGAGGATGCGCGATCGCCCGGTTTCGCGCACGAGGCGCCTCGCTTGGTTGCCGGTGGCCCCGAGCCGCACGCGGGGCACCTCCGCCCACGGTCGGGCGATGTCCCGCACGGGTTGTTCGGCGAAGCTGAGCGCACCGGCGAGTAGAGAGGCGTCGTGGGACTCGAGTGCGCCTTGCTCCTCGGAGCGCAACACGATCGAGGACAGTTCGGCAACCGAATGGGCGGCCACGAGTTCATCACGTGGTTCCACGCCCAGCATCCGGCAGCCGAGGTTGGCGATGCCGTTCAAGGCCTTGACGACCGGGCCGAACAACCAGAGGAATGCGGCATACACGTACACCAGGGCACGCAAGGTCGGACCGGGCGCCGCGATCGCAATGTTCTTGGGCACCATCTCGCCGAGGACGAGGTGGAGAAACACGACGATCGTCAAGGCCACAACGAACCCTGCAACGGCCGATGCGCTCTCGCTCAGGTAGATGTGGAACAGATCCTCGAGGGCGTGACCGATCGCCGGCTCGGCGACGCTGCCAAGCCCCAGCGACGCCATGGTGATGCCCAATTGGGCACCAGCGAGTTGGAGCGACACCTCCGAGAACGCCTTCATCGCCAGTTGAGCGCTGCGCTTGCCGGCGGCGGCGTCAGCTTCGAAGTCACTCTTCTTGGCGACGATGACCGCAAACTCGTAGGCGACGAAGAACGCATTCGCCCCCAGCAGCAACAACGCCACCAGCAGTTCCCAGCCCATCAACGCTCCTGGCCTTCCGGCGACGTCACGACGAGCGATGCGATCCGACGGCGATCCATTTCCCCGACCTCGATGACCCAACCGCCGAAGTTGATCTTGTCGCCCTCGTCGGGAATCCGGCCGAACTTGGACAAAAAGAAGCCGGCGACGGTTTCGTAGTGACCGTCGGGCAATTCCAGACCGCAGACCTCGTCGACCTCGCTCCAACCGAGGGAACCGGGGAGCAGGAAGACGCCCTCGGCCCGATCGACCATCACCACCTCGGACTCGTCGTACTCGTCGTCGATCTCGCCGGCGATCTCCTCGAGCGCATCCTCGAGCGTGAGGATGCCTTCGGTGCCTCCGTGTTCGTCGATGACGACGAAGAGGCGGGTCTCGCTGTCGGACATGTCGCCGAGGACGTCGATCAGACCACGCGTCTCGGGCACGACGCCGGGTTCGAGCATGACCTCGGAGACCATTGTGGTGGCCCGGGTCGCGATCGGTAGATCGAAGGCCTCGGTGACGTTCACGACCCCGCGAATGTCGTCGATGTCGGTGCCGTAGACCGGGTACCTGGAATGGCCGCTCCGGCCGACGACCGCGACAAGGTCAGAGATCGAGGCGGTCAGGGGCAGGGCGACGATCTGGCCGCGGGGCCGCAGTGCGTCCGCCGCGGTCTTCTCACTGAAGCGAATCGCTCGGGTCAGGAGCTTCTGCGTCTCGAGGTTGAGACCTCCATCGGCACCGCCCGACGCACGGATCAGATACTCGAGCTCATCGATGGAGGCGATGGCCTCGATCTCTTCGGTCGGTTCGACGCCCAGCCAACGAACGGCGGCGTTGGCCGCACCATTGAAGACGGCGATCGCCGGCCGCAGCAGGCCGTGTACGACGTTTGCGGCCGGGGCCAAAAGCATGGCGGTCCTCGCCGGCCTCGCAACGGCAAGATTCTTGGGGATCAATTCGCCCACGACCATCTGAAACACCGTGGCGATCGCGAGAGCCACCAGCACCAGCGCGCCGGAGCCCCCGATGATCACGTCGGTGAGGAAACCCAGGACGAGGCTCGAGATCGTGATGCCGAGCTGAGCTCCCGACAAGTGGAAGGACATCTTGCGAAGGGCGGCGACTGCCGCCTTGGCTCGGCGGTTCCCCTCAGCGGCGGCGGTCTCGAGCCGG
Source organism: Acidimicrobiales bacterium (assembly GCA_024638805.1). GTDB lineage: Bacteria > Actinomycetota > Acidimicrobiia > Acidimicrobiales > SZUA-35 > JABDIY01. The sequence goes on along the minus strand of JAHEJO010000031.1, from coordinate 3,013 downwards.
TTACGGTCGGCCGCTACCAACGCAAACTCGACAGCGACGAAGAAGGCGTTGGCTGCGACGAGCAGGAAGGCGAAGAACAACCCGAGGTAGAGGTTCATATGATCAGACATCAGGGTAGACGGCCCGAGGAACCGATGAGGGCAGCGACGTGACCAACCGACATGCTGTTCTGGAGCTCACCGGTGTGGGAGTCGTGCGCGACGGCACCACCATCCTGTGCAACCTGTCGCTGAGGATCGATCGGGGCGAGCGGTGGGTCGTGATCGGACCCAACGGCGGAGGCAAGAGCACTCTGGTCGGAGTGGCGGGCCTGTCGATCCATCCCTCGTCGGGCTCGGTGACACTTCTGGGCGCCGAGCTGGGGAAGGTCGACATTCGACCCCTGCGCGGATCGGTGGGGATCGCCAGCGCACTGCTCGCCCAGCGGCTGCGCCTTGAACTCCCCGTGAACGCGGTCGTGTACTGCGGCAAGTACGGCGCGCTTGAGCCGTGGTGGCACACCTATACAGCCGTCGATGAGGTGCGAGCGCGAGACCTCCTGGCGATGGTCGGCCTCGACGGCCACGAGAGGCAGCACTTCGGATTGCTCTCATCGGGGGAACGACAGCGAGCGCTGCTCGCTCGCTCGCTGTTCAACGATCCCCAACTGCTGCTCCTCGACGAACCCAATGCCGGCTTGGACCCCGGCGCTCGTGAAGCGCTCATCGAGGTGCAGGATCACATGGCCGGCCAGCGGCCGGACCGCTCCACGATTCTCGTTACCCATCACGTCGAGGACATCCCGGGTTCGGCCACCCACCTTCTCGCCATCGATCGTGGTGAGGTCGTCGCCCAGGGGCCGCTCGAAACGACCCTGACCGGAGCTCTGGTCAGCGATCTGTTCGGGGTGACGTACGACCTGCGGCGACACGGGCGACGGTGGGTCGGTCTGCCGCGCCTGTAGCTCGCAGCGGTAGGACACCGGCGGCGACCCGCCACCGCACGAGCGGGTCGGGCGGCTCACGGTGACCCGATAGCGCTGAGGTCGACCACCGGTGCGTCCGCCGCACCCAATGCACCTTCTACCCGGTCCGGGTCCGAATACGGCAGGGGGTCGTTTGCAGCGGCCCGGTCGATCAGCGGTTGCGACCGTCTCGAACCGTTCGGGAGCACGTCCATGGGAATGGCGTCCAGTCGGGGACGGTTCGGCCTGAACCCGTCCTGGTATCGATCCGATGCCGCCTGGAGGATCGGGTACGGGTTCACCGGACGGCCACCGTCGGGGTGCATCTGAAGGTGGAGATGCGGAGGGGTGCCGACCGCATTCCCGGTCGTCCCGACGTAGCCGATGAGAGCGCCGGCGCTCAGCCGGTCGCCCACTTCGATATCAGGGTTGAACGAGCCGAGATGGGCGTAGTACCAGCGTGTACCGGAGTCTCCGAGCACCCACACCTTCAGTCCTCCCAACTCCCCGATGCCGATGTCGGTGATCTCACCCGATTCGGCGGCGACGATCGAGGTATCTCGCGGTGCGAACAAGTCGATCCCTTCGTGCCAGTGCTGATCGATCGTTCCTGGCGCCCTCGGGTACCCCCACGAGTTGATGAGCGGCAGGTCGTAGTCCCCTTCGAGGGGGAAGACCACATCGGCGATGAACCTGGCGGACCGGTTGTTCCAGGTGGCCAGTTCGAACTCGAGACCGGCTATGGCCGCAGCCGACCCATCGGCGGTCGTGCTGGCGTCGCGCAACCAGCGGCCGACCGCATTGAGGCTTTCGTACAGCTCGAGGGTCTCCGCCGCCAGCCGTTTCCGAAGCCGCGTGTATTCGTCGAGCAAGTCACGGTCGAGTGAGAGCACCTCACCGACGAGGAAGCTCTGCTGTTGGAACCGCATGATGTCGTCGTGTTCGAGGCTCGGCGCCAGGCGGAAGTTGTCGGAGTCGACGAAGGTGGCCAGGGCTCTTTTCCTCATCTGTTCCTCGGTGGCGATCAGCGCCTCGAGGGTTGCCGCCGTCTGCTCGGACAATGCGGACCGCTCGATGTCCAGCTGCTTCTTCCTCAGGCGGAGTGCACGGACGCGAGAAACGTTGAGGACGTGCTCGTTGCGAACGTCGAGGAGTGCGTTTTCGACCCGTCGCACCTCTCGGCGGTTCAGCCGGTCCGGAACGAACTCGGGTTGGTTCGCGTAGCGCCCGCGAGGGACCGGGTCACAGGCAGCCTCACCGTCCGATGCGGCCGGCCCGTCGGACTCGGCGCATTCGGGATCCTCGTCCGGTGGGGATGCCGCATCGGGATCGACAGGCGTGTTCGGGTCGAGTTCGTCGGACGCCCCCTCGCCGACGAGAGGATCACCCGGAACCGCAGTGACCGGAGGGGTGGCCTCCGGGGCCGATTCGCCGGCGTCGCCGTCCTGCGCAGCGACGACCGTCGGGACGACGGCAACCCAGGACGCGACCAACACAGCCGTCAAACACCTGATCGATGATCCGCGCCGTCGCACCGCTTCTGTATCGGCAGTTTGCCCAGCGTGTGTAGCGTGCCCTCTGTCTCGGGATTCAGCTCTAGGACGTCTCGGGGCTGAGCACGACGTCGCCGGCCGAGATCACCCGTCGCAGTCCTCCGCGATGGACGACCAGCTCCCCCTCGTCGGTGACCTCCTGCGCCACGCCGACGAACGGACCATCGCCGAGCTGCACCGTCACCTCACGAAACAGCGTGGAGCAGCGGCCTCGGTAGTCCCGCATGAATGCCAACGGATCGGTGCGGAGCCGGTCGGTCCAGACCGGGAGTCGCTTGAGCAGGGCGGTGAACAGCTCCACGTTCGGCGGGATCGACCCGGCATCGTCCTCGACCAGCTCGGCGAGCGAGATCGCTCGGTGAACAACCTCCGGGTCGGCGTCGCGATGAACCGGCCCCAGATTCAGGCCGACACCGATGACGACGCCGACAGCCGGCTGCGATGGGGTCACGGGTGAGGTGACGGGTGCGGTCTCCACAAGGATCCCGGCCAGCTTCCTCCACCGGCCATTCCGTGA
>JAHEJO010000152.1 GCA_024638805.1 Acidimicrobiales bacterium | reverse complement strand
CACCCCGGCAAGATCCCGTTCCCGCTTCTCCACATCGACACCACGTGGAAGTTCTCCGAGATGATCACGTTCAGGGACCGGATGGCCGCCGAGATCGGCTTCGAGCTGATCGTCCACACCAATCACGACGGCATCGCCCAGGGCATCAACCCGTTCGATCACGGTTCCAAGAACTACACCGACATCATGAAGACCCAGGCGCTCAAGCAGGCCCTCAGCACCGGAGGTTACGACGCCGCTTTCGGCGGGGCCCGCCGCGACGAAGAGAAGAGCCGGGCCAAGGAACGGGTCTTCAGCTTCCGGGACAAGAACCACCGTTGGGATCCCAAGAACCAGCGCCCAGAATTGTGGAACCTGTACAACGGTCGCGTCCACAAAGGGGAGAGCATCCGGGTCTTCCCGATCAGCAACTGGACAGAACTCGATGTATGGCAGTACATCCACCTCGAGGAGATCCCGATCGTGCCGCTGTACTACTCCGCACCGCGTCCGATCGTGAACCGCGACGGTGTCCTGATCATGGTCGACGATGACCGTTTCAGATTCGACGAGGGAGAAGAACCGCAGGAGAGATCGGTGCGGTTCAGAACCCTCGGTTGTTATCCGCTGTCGGGCGCGGTCGGGTCGACCGCCGACACGCTGCCCGAGATCATTCAGGAGATGCTGCTCGCCACCAGATCCGAACGCGAAGGCCGCGTGATCGATTACGACCAATCCGGTTCGATGGAAGAGAAGAAACGAGAGGGCTACTTCTAGATGTCTGGGCGTCAGGAACCAACGACATGAGCCACCAGTCAGAACTCATCGCAACCGATATCACCGCCTACCTCGCCGAGCACGAGCGAAAGGATCTGCTGCGGTTCCTCACCTGCGGCAGCGTCGACGACGGCAAGTCGACGCTCATCGGTCGTCTTCTGCACGACTCGAAGATGATCTACGAGGACACACTCGCCAGTCTCGAGGCGGACAGCACAACGCAGGGATCGGCGGGTGATCAGGTGGACCTCGCTCTCCTCATGGACGGTTTGAAGGCTGAACGCGAGCAGGGGATCACGATCGATGTGGCGTACCGTTACTTCTCCACAGCGCGGCGAAAGTTCATCATCGCGGACACTCCCGGCCACGAGCAGTACACACGCAACATGGTCACCGGCGCGTCGACCTGCCAGCTGGCGATCATCCTTGTCGATGCACGCCACGGAGTGCTTCCCCAAACCAAACGGCACAGCTTCATCGCCAGCCTCCTCGGCATCCGCAACGTGGTCGTGGCGGTCAACAAGATGGATCTGGTCGACTGGTCGGCCGATCGTTTCGAACAGATCTACGCCGAATACCGCGATTTCTCCAAGACCCTCGACCTTGTCGATCCTTACTTCCTACCCATGTCAGCCCTCCTCGGCGACAACGTCGTCGACAGGAGCGACAACCTTCCCTGGTTCGACGGGCCGGCGCTGATGGAGCACCTCGAAACCGTCGACGTGGAGGCGGGGATCGATCTCGAAAACTTCCGAATGCCGGTTCAACTGGTCGTGCGGCCCAACCTCGATTTCCGAGGCTATGCGGGCACGATCTCCTCGGGTGTGATCCGGCCCGGCGACGAGGTGATCTCACTGCCGTCCGGCGTCGGTTCGACCATCGAGCGTATCGTGACCTACGACGGGGATCTCGACATCGCCGGTCCCGGCCGTGCGGTCACCCTCACCCTGGCCGATGAGATCGACATCAGCCGCGGCGATCTTCTGATCCGCAAGGGAGGTCGGCCGATGCGCTCCCACGACATCGAGGCGATGATCGTGTGGATGTCCGAGACCGGGATGGAGCCAGGTCGTCAGTATCTTCTCCAGTCCCCGAACGGCCTGAGCAACGTCGAGGTCAGCGGCATCGGGCACCGGATCGACATCAACACCCTCGAGCGGGAAACGGCCTCCTCCCTCGCACTGAACGACATCGCCCAGTGTTCGATCACGTCGGACCGGGAGCTGTTGTTCGATCCCTACAACGAGAACCAACACACCGGGTCGTTCGTCCTCGTCGATCGGCTGACCAACGCCACGGTGGCTGCCGGCATGATCAGGGGTTCGGCGAGCACCTGGGACCGTGCTCCCGAGCAGACTCTCATGCGGCAGATCTCCGGGATCAGCCCCAAAGAGAGGTCGGTTCGATTCGGGCAACAGCCGTGCACGGTGCTGCTCACCGGGCTCACCGCCGCCGGCAAGTCGACGCTGGCCACCGCCCTCGAGCGCGAGCTCTTCGATCGGGGCAAGGTCTCGATCCGGCTCGACGGTGAGAACGTCCGGATGGGCATCAGCCGTGATCTCGGCTTCAGTGCCCAGGAGCGGTCGGAGAACCTTCGTCGTGTGTCGGAAGTGGCCCGGTTGGCCAACGGTCAGGGGATCCTGGCCATCGCAGCCTTGGTGGCACCCAACGCCGAAGTGCGCAGACGGGCCAAGGATCTCCTCGGCGACGACCGGTTCGTCGAGATCTTCGTCGACACACCGATCGAGGTCTGCCGTCAGCGTGATCCCGAGGGCCTCTACGATGCCGCCGACCGCGGCGAGATCCCGATGTTCCCGGGTGTGTCGGCGACCTATGAACGGCCGGTGGACGCCGATCTGCGGCTCGACACGTCGGTGCAGTCCGTCGAGGAGTGCATCGACGCCATCCTCAATGTGCTGGGACACCGGGGATTCCTCCGTGGCTGATCCCCAAGGACCGGCACCGGTGTCGAAGAACATCGTGCGGGCCTACGGCCAGGTCGACTCGGCGACCCGGGCGGCCAATTTCGGTCACGAGGCCTACACGGTGTGGTTCACCGGGCTGAGCGGATCGGGCAAGTCGACGCTGGCGTACGCCGTTGAGGAGGCCCTCATCACCAGAGGGGTGGCGGCCTACGTTCTCGATGGCGACAACATACGGCACGGGCTCAACCGGGACCTCGGCTTCTCGCCGGAGGACCGCACCGAGAACATCCGACGTATCGGTGAGGTGTGCCGGCTCTTCCAGGACGCCGGGATCGTCGTACTGACCGCATTCATTTCGCCCTACACAGCCGATCGTGACCAGGTGCGCGCCCTGCATTCGAAGGGTCGATTCATCGAGGTCTACGTCGACACGCCGATCGAGGTCTGCGAAGAGCGCGACGTCAAGGGCCTCTACGCCAAGGCGAGGGCGGGTCAGATCCCGGAGTTCAGCGGTATCTCGGCTCCGTACGAGCCACCGGTCGATCCGGAGGTCATCGTCGACACCAGCGCACCGCTCCAAGACTGTGTGACCAGCATCCTCACCACCCTCCAGCTCTGAGCCAACCGGGGTTCGTTCAGATCACGATGAGGCTTGTGCCGGCGGCGGCCAGCCCAGCCCCGAGCCATGCGGCGGCGGCAGGCCGCTGGCGCGTGACCGCCCAGATCAGCGGCAGTTGAAGCGCTGGGCTCGTCGCCACCAACACGCTGACAATTCCCGGGTCACCTCGATCGAGGGCGGTCAGCACGAGCGTCTTGCCGATCACCATGGCGATCGTCCCGGAGATGACGATCACACCGATCAGCTTCCACGAAATGCTGGCGGGGTAGGGGATCACGGACCGGTGTTCGAACCAGCCACGGAGGGCGATCAGGGCGGCGAGGCCGACGATCGCCCGGACCGCAGCCCCGGCCCATGGCGTGAGATCGCTGTTGTCGAAGGCGGGGTCGGCCAGCAGAACGCCGGCCGCCTGGCCCGCCGCCCCGAGAAGTCCGAATCCGACGCCGACCATCAGGGACCCTGAGACGCTTTCCCATTGGTGCGACTGGCCCGGTCGCGTGCCAAAAGCGATCGCCAGCCCTACCCCGAGGAGCACCGCCAGTGTCCCCAATACCGCCCTGGCGGTAAACGATTCGCCGAAGAGAACGGCGCTGGCAATCGCCGCCATCGGGGCGTTCGCGGTGAAGAGAATCCCGGTTCGTCGCGGGCCGAGACGAGCGAAGGCGGTGAACAGCGCGGCATCACCGAGGGCGAGGCCGATCACTCCCGAGCCGGCCAACAGCCAGAATTCCCTGAGCCCGATAGAACCCCACTCGCCGAGGACGGTGGTGATCGCCGCCAGCGCGAATGCAACCCAGTACATCCGGAGTCGCGTGAATCTCGGTCCTCCCAGCGCCTTGGATGGTCCGGCGGCGATCAGACCACCGATCGCCCAGCTGAGTCCGGCGCCGAGGGCGGCAACCTCGTAGCCGAGCCAGTTCAAACGGTCTCGCTGTCACGATCGAGCAGTGCCGGCAGCAGATAGTCCAGCATCTCGTTCGTGATCGTCCGCAGGTCCGCCCCGATGTCGTCGATGATCTCGGGTTGACTCATGAACAGCGAACTGCCGGCGACAGCACCTGCGACGATGGCGGGGTTGACCGGTCTGAACTCGCCACGTTCGATACCCAGGGTCACGAGCCGCTGGAAGACGGTCATGACGAAGCGGAAGTGTCGATCGACCAGACGCCGGGCGGGCGCATCATCGGACAGATCCTCGAAAAGGGACCGTTCGAGATGGAACTCCAGGCCACCGACGATGTAGTGGCGCAGCTGATCGATCAGCGCCTCGGTCGGATCGACCGCGTCGAGGGCGGCCCGTCCCTTCTTGTGGAGGAAACGATCGAGGACGACCAGCACGAGTTGTTCCTTCGACGGAGCGATTTCGTACAGCGTGCGTCGTGAGCAGCCCACGCCGGCGGCGAGGTCGCCGATCGTGAAGGATGCGAAGCCCCGCTGGAGGAAGAGAGCCTCGAGCTCGTCGAGGATTTCCCTGTGGCGGGCCCCGAGTCGTTCCTCGGCGGAGCGGGACAGCAGCGGACGTGGTGCCCCGGAGCGAAGCAGCGCATACGTGTCGTCCGGGCGGTGATCGGCCATCGTCGCCGAGTCTAGGAGCGAGTTGTCCGACATTCGGGACTCGTCGATCGGCGAAATGGTTGCCTACTCTTGGCCCATGACCGTTGCCGAGGCCGTCCCCGAGATCGAAGATCTCGTCCGCAGCTGGATCGAGGACAACTGGGATCCGAACCTGACGCTGGGGGAGTGGTGGCAACGCCTGGCCGACTCGGGTTTTGCCCATCCGATGCTCCCGACCAACGCCGGCGGCAAGGGCTGGAGTCAAGGCCAGCACATGAGGGCGATGCGGGCCATCGCCAGCGCTGACGTTGTCGGCCCTCCACCGGGACTTGGCTACATGCTGGCTGCTCCCACCATCGCCGAGCATGGAACAGCTGAGCAGATCGAGCGTTACATCCCGCCCATCCTCAACGGGCGCGAGGCATGGTGTCAGCTGTTCAGCGAACCCGTCGCCGGATCGGATCTGGCCGGCCTGCAAACCAGAGCGACAGCCGACGGCGACGAGTGGCTGATCAGCGGTCAGAAGGTGTGGACCTCGCAAGGCAACTACGCCGATCTGGGCATGCTGATCGCCAGGACCGATCCCGACCTTCCCAAGCATCGCGGCCTTTCCTATTTCGCGATGCCGATGCTGCAGGATGGAGTCGATGTCCGGCCGCTGAGGGAGATGACCGGTCGAACGTTCTTCTCCGAGGTTTTCATGGACAACGCCCGCGTTGGGTCCCATGCCCTGATCGGGCAACGGGGCGATGGTTGGCGTATCGCCAATACCACCCTGGCGGTGGAACGGGCGAGCATCGGCGGCGGATCGGCCGGATTCGCCATGGCGGTTCCCGGTTCCAGGGCTGACCAGTTCGACCGCCGGGTCGGCGACATCGTTGAGCGGTCCAAGAAGAAGAAGGGCGGTGGTTATGCCCCTGGGGTCGGGTCGAAGTTGTTCGAACGGTACCGACAGCTCGCCCAACGCCTCGGCCGTACCGCTGACCCGGTGCTTCGGCAGGAGATGATCGTGCTCTACTCCTTGCTCCAGGTCAATCGTCTGAACATCCATCGTGGGCGGGAACGTTCGCAGCGAACCGGTGGGGAAGGCAACATCGCAAAGCTGATGGATTCGGAGATCAACCGGCAATTCCGGGATGTGAGCCTGCGCATCATCGGGGCAGACGGCATGCTGGCGGCTCGCTCCTCTCAAACCGACCCGACGATCGCCGAGGTCGTCCTCAACGCGCAGGGACCGCCGATCTACGGCGGTACCGACCAGATCCAACGCAACATCCTGGGCGAGCGGGTCCTCGGCCTTCCCAAGGAGCCGGGCCCCGAGAAGAACACACCGTTCAGCCAGCTCCCGCGCAACGTCTGACCCGCGACCACCCAAGGCTGCGGTGGCTGCGCCGCCGCAGCGTTGAGGGCGTGGTGGATTGTTCGAGCGGAGCGAGTCGGTCGGAGCCCTCGGGCGGAGACCGCATAAAGTAGTGAGATGGGCCACATTCACGATCATGG
>JAHEJO010000151.1 GCA_024638805.1 Acidimicrobiales bacterium | reverse complement strand
AGCTGGACCTCCTCCGGGACGAAGGGCTCGCCTTCTACCGCAAGTTGGTCAGCGCCGGCGTTTCGGCGGTGTCGCGCACGGTCAACGGCACCACCCACGCCGGCGATGTGATCTTCCGCGCAGCGATCCCGGAGATCTACGCCGCAACCGTCCGCGACATCCACGGTTTCGCAGCGTCCCTCTGAGCGACCCGCTTTGAACATCGGGGTCGCCGGGTGATCTCAGACGTTCTCCGGTGCGCCCCGCTGTCGGCGAGTCAGTGACACGCCCCGCCGTCGCTACGGCCTCGTCGGCGAAAGTGGACCGCCCGCACCCGTCGACCTCTCGATGAGTGGTGTTCGGCATCCTCGGCTGGATCGATCACGATCTGACCGATCGTTGGATCGGCCGCCCTGATCGCCGGGCTGATCAGGCCCAGCAGCGTGTCGTCGGACTGCACACAACCGTCACAGGCTCCGTCGGCGCGCAGGTGCACCGTGGAGCGATCGACGCCTGCGACGATCATGTGGCCACCGTGGGCTGTCATCACCGGCCCGGCGGCCCGATCGACGATTCTCTGGATCTCCTCGATCGACAGCGAGACCGCCTCGCTCGCCTCGGTGTCGAGAATCCAATGGTCGTTCGTGGCATCGAGATCGTCGAGCTCCTGGAGGATTGCGCTCTGAACGATGGGGGCGAGGGTCGCCCATTGCCTCGGATCGTCGATGCGGATCAGGGCATCACCGTGCCGGATCACGACCTCTGTGATCGAATCGTCGGCGAGGAGTTGGCCGAGCGGTGAGCCGGGTGGGATGATGCGCCGGCCAACCGGTGCCGCTACGACCATGGGATGATGCAGCACCCAACGGAGCACGGCCGGGTCATCGGTTCGTTCGACATGGATCGGGCGAGCGCGGCCGGTCATGAGACGGCTTCGATCAGGGTGTGTGTGACATACGCGGCCAGGTAGGCCAGTGCGAACATCGATCCCATGGCCAGCGTCGGCCACTTCCACGAATTCGACTCGCGGCGCAGTACCGCAACGGTCGAGAAACACTGCAGCGCGTAGACGAAGAAGACCAGGAGTGCGCCCACGGTGGCCGCGTTGAACACCTTGGTGCCGTCAGGGCGTTCGAGCGTCTGGATCCGGTCGGTGAGCGCCTCCTCACCCTCTGCTGCGGTGGTGATGGACAGCGTGCTCACGAATACTTCTCGAGCCGCGAGACTGCCGAGGATGGCCACGTTGGTGCGCCACTCGAACCCGAGCGGAGCGAACGCTGGTTCCATCGCCTTTCCGATTCCTCCGGCCACGCTGTTCTCCATCTGGTAGCTCGCCGCCTGCGCATCGTCGAACCCTGGCGGGGGCGTCGATGACGGAACGTTGAGGAGGGCCCACAGGCCGACGGAGGTGACCAGGATGATCGTGCCGGCCTTGCGGACGAACGACCATGCGCCTTCCCAGACATGTAGCAGCACCGCTCTGGCCGTCGGCCGGCGATAGGGGGGGAGTTCCATGATGAACGGTGCGGATGGGCCGGCGAGCATGGTACGGCTGAGGACGGCTGCGTACGCCAGTCCGGAAACGCTGCCGAGAAGGTAGAGACCGAAGAGTGTCAGTCCCTGGCTCCGGATCGGTCCGAGTACCGCCCGGTCACTGACAAAGGCGCTGATCAGAAGAGTGAAGACGGGCAGTCGAGCCGAACAGGTCATCAGGGGTGCGGCCATCATCGTGGCGAGCCGGTGCTTTTCGTTGGGGATCGTCCGGGTGGACATGATCCCGGGCACGGCGCAGGCGAACGACGAGAGCATGGCGACGAAGCTTCGACCCTCGAGTCCGAAGCGACCCATCACCCGATCGGCCAGCAGTGCAGCCCGGGCCATATAGCCAACCCGTTCGAGGAGGCCGATGATGAGGAACAGCAACACGATCTGGGGAAGGAACACCAAGACGCTGCCGACGCCGGCGATCACACCGTCGGCGACGAATTCGCCCAGAGTTCCACCGATTGCTGTGCGGGTGGCATCGGCGAGCGATCCCAGTGCGGCTTCCAGTCGGTCGACGATCGGTGTGGCCAGTGTGAAGATCGATTGAAAGAAACCGAGCATGGCGGTCGCAAAGACGAGTACTCCGAGGACGGGGTGAAGCAACACCGCATCGATCCGGCGCGTTTTGGTGTCGGCGTCCAGTGGGGACACAACCGTTGACACGATCGAGTCGACCCATGCCGATCGTTCTCGCAATCCGGCCGGCGGTGCCAGGATCGGCCGCTCCCAGCCCGAGGGGTTGGCGATCATCGATCTGACGGTGTCCAATCCGATGCCCCTGTGCCCCACGACTCCGACGACCGGAATGCCCAGAGCCGCGGACAGGCGGTCGATGTCGACGGTGCCATGTCGCGTGGAGACTTCGTCGATCATCGTCAGCACCAGGCACGTCGGCAGGTCGAGCTCGAGAAATTCGGCTATCAGGAACAATGAACGGTCGAGAGATGTGGCGTCGGCGACCATCACGAGTGCGTCGGGCCGGGCCACGCCCTCGATCTCACCGTGGAGGGCGTGGGCGACGACCTCCTCGTCAGGGCTCACCGGCTCGAGTCCGTAGGTTCCGGGAAGATCGACCAGGGTCAGGTGGCGGCCTTCGATGTTCACCGTCGCTTCTCGTCGGCTCACCGTCACGCCGGGATAGTTGGCGGTCTTGGTCCGCATACCGGTCAGGGCGTTGAAGATGCTGGTCTTGCCGGCGTTGGGGCTGCCGACCAGGGCGACCTGCAGTTCGTCGGCCGGCGCCAACGTAGGCGCCTTCATGCGTCACGCTCCTCGATCAACTCCACGTCGACCAGATCGGCACCTGCCCGACGGAGCGCCAGCCGGGTCGAGCGGATCTCGTAGACCGTCGGATCGCCGAGGGGGGCCCGACGCTCCACCCGCACCCGCGTGCCGGGCACGAACCCGATCTCCTGCAGTCGCCTACCCTCGCCAGCTCGCCCAGGATCGACGCCGCGCACGACGGCCTCGGACCCGATCGGGAGGTGGGACAACCGCATGGGACTCCTCGTTGACACTCCCGCCCGGCCTCTCCGGAGCGATCGAGGTGTCAAGGTACCTTAACAGTCGGCGATCTGCACGCCGTATCTGCGGGTTCGTCGTCCGTGGCGGCACCGAGGAAGAACCAGAAGGGCGGCCTCTGCGGTTGCAGAGACCGCCCTGTGACCCGAGAGGCCGCCGCCAGCTCAGACGGATCACGATCGGGAGCATTTGGATTGGGGGTGGCCTGGACGATAGCGTAAGAATCTTACGGAACTCAACCCGGTGGTTCGATTCGAGCGGAAACTCGTCGCCTCCTGGTGAGCCCCCGACCAACTACTCTGATTGCACGGTGGAAACAGCGGGGAAACATGGGACCGACAGATAGACGCCTTCCAATCGACGACACCCGTCACCTGTTACTCCAGACCGGCTACGACCTGCTCATGAGCGCCCGTGTGCAAGGCGATCTTGACGTTCGCCTCCGCGACGTGGTCGAAAAAGCACACCGGACGACCGGCTCGGCCTACCAGATCTGGGACTCTCAGGACGACTACCGCCGAGATCTCGCTCTGTTCGTGGCCGAGACGGTGGAGTACGCCGACCCCGTCCCCATCGGCGAGCTGATCGCACCGCTGATCGAAAACGCAACGTCGATGGAAGAAGTCGTTCGGAGCGTAGGAGAAATGTACTTCGACTACTTCTTCGAACGTCCCGAGTTTGCAGCTTTTCTTCGCCTCGCGTCGATCACTCGGCCTGAACCCGAAGTGGCCGAGGCCGTGCTCCGTGGCTACGACAACCTGCATGAGGTTCTCAGTGCATTCCTGTCGGTGGCGTTGATGGCCGAGGGAAAACTCCGGATACGGGACGACGCGATCGACTTCGCCCCCCGGGCGGTCACCGCCCTCACCGAAGGTTTTGCTGTCAAGGCCCGGTTCGCCGCGCACGGGAATCCGGATCAGGTCCGGCGACGGGTCGACACCATCCGAAGCGACTACATCAACTCTCTCCTGGCCTTGACCAGGCAACTCACCGAACCGATCGATCAGCCGGGCGAACCTGACTGATCGGTTACACCGTGCCCGGATAGTGGATCCAGTCGCGGTTGACGAGATCGAGGCGTCCCACCGGTTCGAACGATGAAGAGGAACAGAAGTCGGACGGCATGATGAAGTCGGCCCAGTCTGCCCGTGTCCGGTCCTTGCGCCGGTGCCTGAGCGCTGCCGATACGTGCCGGGCGAAAGCCAGCACCGACGTTCGGGTCGACTCGTCCGACCATGCCTGCCGGGGACCATGGTCCTCGAGACTCGCCGGCTTCTCGAGGTGTTCCCACTCCAGGTTCTGTCCACCATGCAATCTGCGGATGTACACCTCCAGTCTCGGCAGCTCGAATCGGAGCGACATGCCGGCGTCGAGGTAGAGGCGGGTGGCGAACTCCGAGCAGTGGACCGTGGCGACACCGTCGCCGATGAATCCGACCCACTCGCTGGCCCATTCACGAAGTCTGACCGTCACCGCCACGCCGCCGGCCGTGCCTGTTCCCGAGATCCAGTCGATCGAACCGAGCGCTGCGATCAGAAGCGCACCGAGGCTGGCGAACGGAGGGGAGTGGTTCGTAGCTCGGCGGGCCAGTTCGCTGAGACGTTCCTCATCGACGGATCGGGGCCGGAGGACGGCGATCCTCTCAAGGTCACCACGCCCCGCCAGGTAATCGAAGGAGATCTCGTACACGCCCTCGTCGTGCTCGGTCGGCGTCATCCCCCTGTCGTAAGCCTCGGTCACCGAGTTCGATGAGGTCACGACGGCCACGTGGCTGTAGGCCCCGTTGGTGCCGAGTCGAATGATCCGGCTGAGGTAGTCATCACACGCCGTCAACACGAGATCGCCCACCCGGGTGCGCTGTCTCAGCCAAAAAGCCACATCGGAGCGGCGACGGCCGACCGAATCCGCTATCCCGGTCTGATCGAGGGGAGTGATCGTGGCGTTCAGCGCTCGGTCGGGTCCGACGCTTTCGTCCATACGGTCGAGACGGAAGAAGTAGCGCTCGGGCTGAACAGGGAAACCTGCCTAGGCGCGGAGCTCGCTTCGTACCATGATCGCGCGCCGACCGTCGAGCGATGATCGAGCGGTGATTTGGCTACGTTGAGGCAGATGGATGAGTTGAACGACGCCAGATACATCGCCCTCACCACGTACAAGGCTGACGGTTCGGCCAAGTCGACCCCGGTGTGGTTCGCCGGCTCGGATGACGCCTATCTCGTCTACACCGGAACCGAAGCGTGGAAGACAAAACGCCTGAGGGCCAATCCGACGGTGCAGGTCCGGGTTTGTGACGTGCGGGGTCGCGTGGACCCCGACGCAACGGTCTACACCGGCACCGCCGAAGTCCTCGACGATTCCGCCAACGTCGAGCGGGCGGTTCGGGCGATCGGCGACAAGTACGGCTGGCAGGCTGCGTTCGTGCGTGTGCGACAACGGATCAAAGCCCGACTCGGCCGGCCCGACCCGCTCGTGGCGATCAACATCCACCTCGCCTGACAACCATTTGAGGAGAGTCCGAATCTGACCTAGGTTCACTTCCGACGTGAACAAGGGGGCTCTGTCGTGAGCAACGGAGGGGTCGTGGGGCTGATCGCCAACCCGGCTTCGGCGCGCGACATCCGCCGTCTCGTCGCTGACGGCGCCGCCATTACCACCAACCAGAAGCTCAACGTGCTCAAGCGGCTGCTGTCCGGCTTGGCATCGGGTGGTGTCGATCGCGTCATTTCCATGACCGACGGGTCGGGTCTTTCCGGCGGCCTCGCCGCGCTGGCGAGCCGGTCGGCTCGGTCCGGGATACCGCCGATCGAGTTTCTGGACCTCGAGGTCACCAGGACCGCAGCCGATACGACCGCTGCGGTGGAGGCGATGGTCCGGTGCGACGTCGACGTCATCGTGGTGCTCGGCGGTGACGGCACCAATCGTGTTGTTGCTGCTTCGTGTGGCGACGTCCCGCTGGCATCGATATCCACGGGCACGAACAATGCCTTTCCCAGCACGATCGAACCGACCGTGATCGGTTTGGCGGCCGCGCTCGTGGCCGGCGGGCGAATCGATCGGTCCTCGGTCGTCCGCCGCTCGAAGGTTCTGAACGTCGAGTGCGACTGCAGTGAAGAACTCGCCCTCGTCGACGTCGCCGTGATCGACTCCGATCGCCTTGCCTCGGGAGCGATCTGGGAGGCGGCATCGATCCGTGAACTGTTCCTGTGTTTCGCCGAGCCCCAGGCGATCGGGCTGTCGTCGATCGGCGCGCACGTCCGACCGGTCTGCCGGCAGGCCCCCGGCGGGCTGCATATGACCCTCGGGGGCCCAGGCGGGCAACGAGTCCGAGTCCCGATGGGCCCCGGCCTCGTCGAGGACGTCGACGTGACTTCGGTTGTCGATCTCGTTCCCGGCCGCCCAACCCCGATCGC
>JAHEJO010000030.1 GCA_024638805.1 Acidimicrobiales bacterium | reverse complement strand
GTCGATGTCGGCACGGTGATCGGAGCGTCGGTCGACCGGACGGGACTGCGGGTCGTCACCCCGGCCACCTCGATGTCGCTGTCGGCCGTCGTTGTGCTGGAGCACGAAGCGATGAGGGCAGCACCGGTCAGGGCCAGGATAGTTGCGGCTCTGCCGGTCATCGTCTGCGCATACCTCCAGAACCGCTCGACAGTCGTTGAGGGTAGGGGCTCGAACGGCCTGATCGCCATCGGCAAAACCTCACCTTCACGACTTCCCGTCGCCGATTGTGTGGAAGTTGCGGTTGTTCCTGGTAAACCGAATGCGGGTCTCGGGCGTCGGTACTGGTGATGATCATGGCTGGACTCGAGCGAACACCCACGGGAGAGCTCCCGATCGTTCATCGAGTTGCTGTGGATCCTCGCGTCGATGTGCCCATGCTGTACGAGACCCATTATCGCCGGTTGGTGAAGCTGGCGTCGTTCTACACCGACGACACCGAAACCGCCGAGGAGGTCGTACAGGACGCTTTCGTCAAACTCGTGGCCGGCAACCATCGGATCGCGGCCAATCCCGACGCCTACCTCCGCTCGATGGTGTTGAACGGTGCCAGGTCCCAGCTGCGGCGGCGGCGGGTACGACGTGACCACGTTCCGGACGCCCAGAGGACCGTCGAGGCAGCGGAGGTGAGCGGCGTGGCATCAGCGACCGCAGCCGAGATCGTTGCTGCACTTCGCACCCTGCCGGAGAAGCAGAGCGCGGTTCTGGTGCTGCGGTACTACCTGGATCTGTCCGAGTCCGACATCGCCGAGACGCTCGGCATTGCCCGAGGTTCGGTCAAGAGCCACGCCAGCCGCGGTCTGGCCCGTTTGGCCGCACTCCTGCCGGAGATCCGCACATGAGGTTCCGCCGGTTCTTCAGCGACGAACCTCAGCTCGACTCCGTGACCGAGCGCCGGGTGGGTGAGCGGCTCCGGTCGGCTCTCGCGGACTATTCCGCCCGGGTCGAGCCTGCCGCCAACAGCTATCTGACCCTCGCCGATCGCGTACGTGAGAACGGTCCGCCCCGTCGAGGTCGAGGCTCCCGGAACCACGGTAGGACCCTCGCGGCGGCGGTGAGCCTCGTCGTGGTTGTGAGCGCGGGTGCCTACCTGCTGAGCCAGAACACCACGGGAGATGTCAACGCCGTCGGCGGACCCGAGACCAGCGAGGCGGTTGTGACCACGGTGATGACCACACCGTCGACCACATCGGCCTCGGTCACGACGACGGCTGCGGACGTGGTCGAACCGTTCATGCCGCAGGTCGAGATTCTGAACGCGGCCGAAGTGGCGCCGGCGGACTCGGTCGCTGAGGCGGCCTCGACGCTGGTCCGACTTCTGTCACTCCCAGGCCGATCACAAGTCGTTGCCGAGTCCGACCACGCCTGGCTGTATCCACCCCGGGATGTGAGCGGCGACAACCCACCCCGCCTGGCCCGGGTGACCACGGCGGCGGTACCGGGTGGGATCATCGCCACGGGAGCGACGTCGGACACGATGCAGATCACCGAGGTGATCGCTGACGGTGACCAACTCGTCGTCCGGGGTGAGGGCTCTGCGTTCGAGGCGTCGGTCGAGGTTCACCTCGTCGGGACCGACGGCTCCCGACTCTCGAGCACCTACACGACCGCGGGGTGTTGTGACGAGCTGGTCCCGTTCGAGGCCCGTGTGAGCTTGGTCGGGGTCGGTGAAGGATTCGTGGTCGCCCACGGCGACAACGCCGGCTCCGGAACCCTGCCCGCGTTTGCCGCCGTACCCATTCGCTTCGAAGGAGTGGGCGATCCGAGGACCTACACGGTCTTCCGGATCCGTCCCGACGATTCAGACCAGGGTCTCAACATCAGAGACCTTCCCGGTGCCGATGAGGGTGAGGTCCTGGTGACTCTCCCACCAGGCTCGGCAGGCATCCGCCGCCTCCCCCGGATGCCTGCCCTCATCGGCGATTCGTTCTGGTGGTTGGTCGAGACCGGCGATGGCATCCAGGGATGGGCCCACAGTTCGTTCCTGACCCCTGCGAGCGGATCGATCACCGATGACGAACTCGTCGATCGAGGCCGTTCCGTGGCGGCTGCCTTGGCGTCGGCGGAGTCGGGGGGCCTCGACTATCTGGGCCTTTCCAGACGCGTACCGGTGGCGGTCGGTTGGATAGGTGATCCGGCGTTGCTGAGCGGCGCCGATCTCACCAGCGCCTCACTCTGGACCGAGTCCCGAATGTGGAGGGTGCCGGAGGCGACCTATGGCGAATCGGAGAAGCTGATCTCGCTCCGGTCCCTTCTGAATGTGCCGGACGTGTTCGACGACGAGGCGGAGATCCGGATCGGGGCGGCCTTGCCCTACGGTTTCGAACAGGACTGGGTCAACGGATACTTTGCCGGGACCGAGGCCGTCACGATCGTCGGCCCCCAGGCCGAGGATCAAACCTGGCGGTCGGCTGTGTTGTTCTATGAGTCGTCGCCCACGGGCCCGACCCTGGTAGGGGTTGTTGCCAGCATCTTCGTTCCTTGATGCCTCGGTCGCAGCTACGGTTGCGACTCGCAGCTTGTCCATGCGGCTTCGAGCGGTTCGACCGCACCGACCCGACCGATGATCAGATCGGCCCGACGGGAATCGTCGGTCTCGTCGACGAGGGCCAGCGCGGTCGTCCCGAGGAGCTCGAACGCTCGCCTCACTTCGGTGTCGGTAGTTGCGGTGGCGCCGTCCTGGGCCGCCCAGGCGACGGCCTCTGCGACCCGCTGCAAACGTCGCTCGTCGTCGAGAACCAACGCCGGATCGAGAGTCGACATCACGAACAGTGCCCGGCAGATTCGGTCGGGGTCCGGTGGTGGACCGCAACGCCGATCGTCGCGGCGGGACCGGTCGACCGCAGCCAGGACCATCTCCTGTGCATCGACCGCACGTTCCTCTTCCTTCGAGGTGAGCGTGCGGCACCGGGCGACGACGGGCTCCTCCGGTGGTGTGGGTGCTGATGCCGACGTGCAGGCGGTCGTCACCCATGTGATGAGAACAACAGTAAACAAACGCATATATAAGTAGACTATATCATCCGGTACAGAGTGCCGACTAGGCTCGGTCGGTGCTACTGCACATCATCAGCGACGAGGATCTTCGAGCGGCCCGGTGCGTCGGCGTGATAGCGCCGGATTCGCTGGCCACCGAGGGGTTCGTGCACTGTTCGTTCGGAGAGCAGGTTCTGATCGCGGCCAACGAGCGATACAGGGGCCGGTCTGATCTGGTCCTCGTCGGCCTTGACCCGGACAGGATCCTCCAGAAACTGATCGTGGAGGACAGCTACGCCACCGGCCACCGGTTCCCCCATGTGTACGGGCCGATACCGGTCGAGGCGATCGTGACCGTGGTGAGGTTCCCGCCCAACCCTGACGGCACCTTCGCGCTTCCGCCCATGCCGTAGTTGCCGATCGGTTCGCAGCGCGTCAACCGCCGTCGGCGCACCATCACACCGTGCTCAGCCATCTGCGAGATCGCCATCGTCGGAAGAGAGGGACCATTCGCACGATCATGAAGACCCACACCCCCGCCCACAGCCAGCCCAGGCCCGCTCCGGTGATGAGCACAGCGGTTGCCGAGAGCCCGAAGGCCAGGAATGCGATCACCATCCACCCGGCCAGAAACCACAGATCGCCGGCGCCGATCAGAATCCCGTCCAGAGCGAACACGACACCGTTGATCGGTTGCTGTCCAGCCACATGGAGCAGGACCAGGGTGGTCAGCGAAACGACGGCGGCATCACCGGTGAACAAGCCGGCGATCGGCGTGCGAAAGACCACGATCACCAGTCCAAACGTCGCCCCGACGATCGTGTTCACCTCGATCATGCGACGGGAGGCCGCCCAGGCGACTTCGGGGTCTCCCTCGCCCAGATAGCGGCCGGTGAGAGCCTGGCCGGCGATGGCGACGGCGTCCAGTGCCAGGGCCAGGGTGAACCAGACCTGCAACCCGACCTGATGGGCGGCAACCTCTTCGGTACCGATCGAGGCGGCAACCGCAGCGGCCAGTGTCAATGCCCCTCGCAGCGAGGCGGTGCGGATGACCAGCGCCTGCCCGCTTCGCAGGATTACGCCCATCGGTCCGGTGAGAGGTGTGAGGCCGACCCCCAGTGTCCGGGCCCATCTCACGACCATCCAGACGTAGGTGAGCCCGGCCATGACCTGGGCGATGACGGTCGAAAGGGCCGATGCGCCGAGTCCGAAGCCCAGACCGAAGATCAGGATCAGTTCGATCACGAGATTGAAGACGGCTGAAATGACGGCGATCACGAGCGGCCGGCGGGTGTCCTGGCGGCCGTGGAGGACCCCAGCGCCGGCCAGCGCCAGGAGAAGGAATGGGAATCCGGGCAGGCTGACCAGCAGATAGAGCATGGCGGCATCGAGTACCTCGCCTTCGGCTTGCAGGAGCGTCAGCAGCGGTCGGGCGAAGACGGCCATGGCCAGCGCTGCGCCGACGCCGAGGAGGACGGCCAGCCAGAGTCCCTGGATGCCACGGGTCGCAGCGTCGCCGGACCTTCCTTCGCTGATCATGCGCGCGATCGGGCCGGTTGCTCCGTAGGCGAGGAAGATCATCAACGCATGAGCGGTGAGCAGCACCGTGGAAGCCAGGGCCAGACCGGCCAGCTCGGTGGTCCCGATCCGCCCCACCACCGCAGTGTCGGCGAGAACATACAGCGGTTCGGCGACGAGGGAACCCAGCGCCGGAATCGCCAGGGTGGCGATCGGCCGGTCGAATTCGGTCCGCCGCAGAAGGCGGGGACGGCTAGGCAACGTCCATCCGCTGAAGGCGGACCGACGCCAGGAGGGCTGCCACCACCGCCACACCGACCGGGACGACAAACGTCGCCCACCTCGCCCGGTCGGCCAGGGTGAGATCGAGATCCGTGGCCCGGGCGAGCATCGTCGATCCGTAGCTGTTGATGCTCAACCGGGCAGCGCCGGCGGCACCGCGGGAGACGAAGAACTCCCATATGAAGATGTAGATCAGGCCGATGGCCAGGGGACGCTTCACCGTGATGCCCAAGAGGACGAACACGGCGGTGTACGCAAGGGTCACCATCACCGTGGCGCTGATCGTGCCTATGAGGGCGCCGTCCCCGGTCTGGCCCGATGCGACGACGGCGGCGAGCATTGGCAGCAGGTTTCCGGGAAGGGTCACGGTCAACGCGGCGGCGATAGCGGCGCACGCGACGGTTGTGCGCCGCACCGGCCGCAACCACACGTACACCAGTGTCTCGTCGGTGTACCAGTCGCCCATCGCCGCACTACCGAGCAGGAGCGAGATCACCGGGAGCAGGAGGCCGAGACCGACGACGGAAACGAACTGAATCGTCGCTTCGAACGGGTCGACCGCGCCCCGCAGGACCGTGGCCCCGAGGAGTGCGAATGCGCCGATCGCGACAGCGATGAGCACCACGCGGCCGCGGGTGAGCTGATGGGTGATGACGAGGCGATAGATGGCCAGGAATTCACTCACGTCGTGCCTCCTATGCCACCAGGTAACGGAAGACGCTCTCGAGGTCTTCGTCGAGAGGTGTGCACTCGTGAAGTCGGGCGTCGTAGTGCTGACAGACGTGGGCGAGGCGTGCACGGAGCGCGGGAGCGTTTTCGGTGGTCAACTCGATGACGTCCTCGGCGACGGTCACGCCGCTGGCGAGTTCTCCTGCGATCAGGGCTGCGGCAACCCGGCGGGTGTGCCCGCAGCGGACTCGGAACCTCAGCGGCTGATCGTTCATCAACGCCCGGATCGCCCGGAAGTCCCCCTGGGCCGCCAATCTGCCTCGAGCGATCACGAGCACGTTGCTGCCGAACCGTTCGACCTCATCGAGCACGTGGCTGCTCACGACCACCGTCTTGCCCCGTTCACCGAGCGTGTGGAACAGGTCGATCATCGACCGCCGCTGTTTGGGGTCGAGTCCGTTCAACGGTTCGTCCAGGAACAAGACCCCTGGATTGTGGACGAGTGCTGCGGCGATCTTGGCCCGCTGACGCATGCCTTTGGAGAACGCCCCCAGCGGTCGGTCGATCGGCCCGTCTAGTTCGACGGCTGTGAGGGCGGCGTCGGTTGCCCCGGTCGGATCATCGACGTTGCTGAGGACAGCGCCGAGCCGGACGAAACTGCGGACCGAGTCCCGTTCGAAGATGCCGTCCTGCTGGGGCACCAGCCCGATCTGTCGGCGGGCGTCCGCGCTGGTCCGAGGGTCGCCTCCGGCGACCAGCACCCTTCCGGTGGTCGGGGCACTGAGCCCGCACAGTATCCGCAACAGAGTGGACTTGCCCGCCCCGTTTGGCCCCAGCAGCGCGGTGATGCCGGGGCCGATCGAGAAGCTGACGTCGCTGACGGCCACGAGGGAGCCGAACGCCTTGCTGACCCCTTGGGCCACGACCCGAGCCTGGGTCGGCGGTGGCGGCGGAGGACCCTGCTGGCCGACGTCGGCGACCGGGGGAGTGGTGGGCGGCGAGCCTGTCATCGTCGCACGAGGAGTGGTCCGTAGCGGCTCCACACCCACGCCGTCGAGAGGCCGACGATCGCCACCACCGCCAGCGACATCGACACGGTGGAGATGTCGTCGGGTTGCCATTCACCGACCTCGCCGTGGATCCGAAACGCCAATTCGGTCGGCAGTTCCAGAAGGCTTCCGAGGCGAATGTTCTCCGAGACGTCGGTGTTGTCCGCCGTGATGTTGACCAGCGCCGTGCTCCCGACCAGAAGGCCCAGTGTGCCCGCCGTTGCCGCCCCCGACCGTTCGGTGCTGGCGCTGACGGCAAAGGAAATGGCGGTGTAGACCGTCGACATCATTGCGCCGGCAGCGATGATGCGCGCCCCGACGTCGAGCGTTCCGAGGAAACCGTCGGGTCCCGATCCCTCGAAGGCGAGGGCGATCATGAGGAACAGCGGCGGGCCGATCGTGACGATGCCGAGCATGATCGCCACCGCCAGCGCCTTTGCGATCAGATACGTTCGTCGATCGAGTGGCGATGCCAGGTAGACCCCGAGCATGCCGGTCCGGCGGTCGGTGCAGAGTAGATCGGGGGCGATGAACGCGGCGAACAGGTAGAGCGTGGTGACGATGAAGGCGTAGTACTCCGCATAGGTGGGCAGGAACTCGTCGCCGATCGCTTCGGGGATCAGCGCGGCGATGCCGACGAAAACGACCGCCGGGGTGAAGGCGAACAGAATGATCGCAATCGGGACGATCTTGAAACGGGCAGGCCGTCCCAGACCAAGGCTTCTCTTGACCGAATGTTTGATCAGCGTGCGCATCGCGCCGCCGACCCCGCTCCGTTCGCCGGTGTACTGCCGATAGCCACGGTCGAAGATCTCGGCGGTCACGAGGCCCGCTCCAAATAGACGTCCTCGAGGCTCAGGCGCCGCCGATTGAGACGATGAATGCTGATCTCGGCTTCGACACACAGATCCCTGGTCAAGTCGAAGACCGAGTCGTCGTCACCGCGTATGACGACGGATCGGCCGGCGATGCGGTGGCCGACGGCCCGTCGTTCGAGTGCTGCGCCGAGCTGCCCGGCCTCCTGCACCGTGCCGACTTCGACGACGACATCGGCACCGGTGCCGCGGAGGGAGTCCAGAGATCCCGACGCCAGGGTGCGTCCGTCACCGATGATGACCGCGGCATCGCAGACCCGCTCCACCTCGTCGAGGAGATGGCTGCTCAGAACGACACTGATCTCGAACGTCGTGGCGACGGTCCGGATCAGTCTGAGCATGTCCTCGCGCTGTTCGGGATCCAGGCCGTCGGTCGGCTCGTCGAGCAGGACGAGCGCCGGGTCGTGGGCGATCGCCTGGGCCAACTTGACCCGTTGACGCTGGCCCGTACTCATCGTTCCCATCGGGCGGAATCGTTCCTCCCCCAGACCGACAAGCCACAGTGCGTCGCTGGCGCGGGTCTTCGCTTCACGGGGGGGCAAGCCGTGGAGTTCGGCGACGTGGTGAACGAAGTCGGCCGCCCGAACGTCGCCGGGCAGGGTGTGGTGCTCGGGTGCATAACCCATCCGAGCCCGAATCTGGTGGCCGTCGGTGAAGGGGTCGACGCCGAGCACGGTGAGCGTGCCGCCGCTCACCTGGTGCAAACCGAGCATCATTCCGAGCAACGTCGTCTTGCCGGTGCCGTTGGCCCCGAGCAGTCCGGTCACTCCTGACGAGATGGTGAAGCTGACGTCGCTGAGGGCGGAGAAGTTTCCGTAGCTCTTTGCGACCGCCTCAGCGGAAACGAGCGTCTCCATCATCGTCAAGACTAGTGCCGGGTCAGGTAACGTTCGGGTCTCGGCGGTCCTGGCCGCCGGAACGACGCAAAGGTCTCCTGATGCGGCACTGGGACGATCCACGTGCCGGTCATCGGACAGCTCTGCTGCGCGGGTCGCCACTCAGACCGGCAGGTGGTTCTTCAGGAAATCGGCCATTCGCTCGAACGCCGCCACCGCAGCCTCGGAGTCGAAATTGGGGCCGGTTTCCATGAACCAGTGTCGTGCACCGCGATAGATGTGGAACTCGGTCTCGTTGTCACCGAGGCGGAGGAAGGACTCGGTGACCACACGGTCCTCCTCGGAGACCAGATGGTCATCGTCGCCGAAGTGTCCCTGGAATGTGGCCCGGGCCGCCTCGAAATCGATCGACTGGCTCCCATAGAACCCGACGGCGGCACAGACATCCGCTGGGAGTCGAGCGGCCAGCCAGAACGCCAGGGATGCCCCCATGCTCAGCCCGACGACGGCGATCGGCCGGTTGGGATCTGCCGACACCGCCCGCAGAGTCGTCGCCGAGCTCATCACGAGACCGCTCAGTTCGTCGGGGCTGAGTCCGGCGAGGACAGCCTCCCCGGCCGCCTCATCCAACGGATGGACGCCTCGAAGGAGATCGGGGCACACGACGGTGTAGCCGAGCCCGGCGATCCGCCGGCAGAAATCCTTCGTCCAGTCGTTGAGACCCCACCAGCTGTGGAGCACGAGCACCCCCGGGCCTGAAGCGCCACCGGGGGGATCGACCATGAACGCCTCCCCGGCCGATTCGGTCGAGAACATCGGTCGTCCATCGGTCACGTTCGGACCATACCGATGACCAAAAGACAAATCGCCTTCGAAGTGCATCGGCGACAGTACGCCACCGCCGGGCAAACGTTCTCTACTATGACTCCGTTGTGACTTCCGTCGTTCGAGCCATCAGTGCGTTTCCCCGCTTCGTCTGGGACGTTGCCAAGATCTGGTACAACGGCGGAATTGGCGATCTCGCCGCCGGGGTCACGTTCTGGATCCTCATCACGGTGCCGGCTGCGGTGTTGGCGCTGGTCTCCTCGGCCAGTTTCCTCGGTGGCATTCTGGGCGCCAGCCTCGAGACCGAGATCAAGTTCGAGGTGCTCCAGTTCGTCAACGAGGTCTTCACATCGGATGCGCCGTCGATCCAGAACACCGTCAACGAGCTGTTCGATCAGCAGAACACCGGGGTGTTCACCATCGCCGCCGCCCTCACCCTCTATACCATCAGCCGCGGATTCGCCGGCATGATCCGTGCGCTCGACACCGTCTACGACGTGGAGGACGGTCGTACGTGGTATCACACCCGCTTCGTCGGCCTGATCCTCGGGCTCGGCACGGTGCTCGTGGTCGTTCCCATCGTCCTGCTGGAGATCTTCTTGTGGAGCGAATACGAGCTTCCCCGGGAGGCGGCGTTGCGGGCGCTCGCTTCCACCACATTGCTGGTCGGCTGGGCGAGCATGCTGTTCCACTACGGTCCGTCGATCCGGTCGAAATGGCGTTGGGATCTCCCCGGCGCAACGGTGGCGGCGGTTTTCTGGTGGGCGTTGAGCGTCGGGTACGCCCGCTACGTCGGCCTGGTCAGCGGCGGCAGTGACAGCAGCGATGTGCTCGGGATCATCGGTGGTTTCCTGCTCGCACTGACATGGATCTGGATCGCCGCTCAGGTGCTTCTGATCGGTGCTGCGGTGAACTTCGTGCTCGGGGAACGACTCGGATTGGACCGGGGCCGTCGCCGTTCGGTGCTCAACGCGGCCATCTTCAACGCCACCGGCGAGTTGAAGAAGGTGGTCGTCAGCGGGTCCCGCCAAGGAGATGACGACACCCTGCAGTCGTTCCCAGAAGCGCAGGAGTCTTTCCCAAAAGCGATGGCGCAGCGGCTGAATCGAACTGACCGCGCCGGTTCGGTCTTGGCCGATCCGGACGGGACCGACGAGATCGATCTGCGCCCACCCTCTCCGGTCGGCTAGCGCAGGACCTCCTCGGCGGCCGGCTCAGGAGTCGACACCCACGTCCTCAGCCCTCGTTGCGTATACGTTCCACCTCGGTCATGGCGTCGCGCAGTTTGTCGATCCACTCGCCGCGGTTCTGGCCGACCTGGTTGACGCACCATGCCATCGCCTCCGAACGCGAACGCGCCACCCCGGCGTCGATGAGCGTGTCGAGGACCTGGCGGTCTTCGAACAACAGTCGCGTCATCACGGGCACTGCAGCTGATGTGAATCGAATCTCGCTCTCGCCACACCGTGCTGCCCACGTGACGTGACGCTGCCAGCGGGCCTGGGCCACGTCGGCGACCTTCATACGGTGGCTGCGGGTGCTCTCCCGCCATGAACTGATCCGGGATGACGCGGCGGTCTCCGCGGCATCGGGACCTTCGGGAATCTGTTCGGGCATCGCCAGCGTTCCGGTCACGATGATCTCGTCGCGGTCGACGAGTACGTCGACCGGTTCGGTGAACCAGTCGTCGGGTAGTTGACCGGCGAACCAGGCCGCCGTCGTCGTGGGATCACAATCGGGTAGGTCCTCATATCGGCGGGGGCCCCGTCGTTTCTGATTGGCTCGCTGCATTGTCGTCGATCCTTCGCTGGGGTGGGAACAAACCGGCCGGAGCCGTCGTTGTCACTACTGTTGAAACATATTACGTGTAATCATGTAATAATCGCAAGTGGAGAACTCAATGGCATCAACGGACACCTCGACGTCGGACACCCCGTTCCAGAGCACATCCCGGCAGGAGACGCTGCCGGTTCTACCCCTCGATGATGGCGTCGTCCTGCCCGACACGGTCGTGACGATCTCGATGCAGTCCGAGGAGGCGCGCACCGCCCTCGAGGCGGCCTCGCCGGGTGGACGGCTGCTGCTCGTGCCACGGTACGAGGCGGAGAACGGTCGACGCTTCGCCCGGATCGGCGTCATCGCCACGATCGAGGACACCGGCCAACTACCCGACCGGACACCCGCGATCACGATCAAGGCCCACCGTCGAGCCCGCGTCGGTACCGGTGTCATCGGGGCGACCGCCGCCTTGTGGGTCGAGGCCGAACTCCTCGATGATCACATCTCCGACGAGACCGAGGCACTCGCGGCGGAGTATCGGGCCGCCGCCAAGACCCTGCTCGAGAGCGTCGGCGGCCGCCGCCTGGCCAGCGCCCTCCGGGAACTCACCACTCCCTCGGCCCTGGCCGATTCGGTCGGCTATTGGCCGGATCTGAGCAATGACCAACGGATATCGCTGCTCGAAACCGTCGACGTCGACACCCGTCTTCGACTGGCGACCGGCTGGGTGAAGGAGGCGCTGGCCGAACTCGAGATGCGGGAGCGCATCCAACGCGAGGTCGGCGATGATCTCGAGAAGGCGCAACGGGAAGCGATTCTCCGCCGCCAGATGACCGCCATCCAGAACGAACTGGGAGAAGGCGATGGCGACATCGTCACCGGTTTCCGGAGTCGGTTGTCGGAGCTGGAGAGCCTTGTTCCCGAAGCGACTCACAAGGCCATCTCGACCGAGATCGACCGATTGGAGCGGACCGGCACCGAGTCGATGGAGGCCAACTGGATCCGGACCTGGCTCGAGACCGTCTTCGACCTTCCCTGGAACCAGCGAACCGAGGAGAACCTGGATCTGTCCGAGGCCAGGCGTACCCTCGACGCCGATCACACCGGTCTGGACGAGGTGAAGGAACGACTGGTGGAACATCTGGCGGTCAGGAAGCTGCGCCACGATCGCGGTGTGGCCGCCGCCGGCGAAGGCGAGGTCGCCCACCGCCGTCGAGCCGTGATCCTCGCCTTGGTCGGACCGCCCGGTGTGGGAAAGACCAGCCTCGGCGAATCGGTCGCCCGCGCTCTGGGACGGAGATTCGTCCGTGTGGCCCTCGGGGGAATCCGCGACGAAGCCGAGATCCGCGGCCACCGGCGCACGTACGTGGGAGCCCGGCCCGGTCGCCTCGTTCGGGCGCTGAGCGAGGCGGGCAGCATGAATCCGGTCGTCCTTCTCGACGAGATCGACAAGGTGACCGGGGGTTGGAACGGGGATCCTTCCGCCGCTCTGCTCGAGGTCCTCGACCCCGCCCAGAACCACTCGTTCCGCGACCACTATCTCGAGTTCGAACTCGACCTCAGCGACATCGTGTTCATTGCCACCGCCAACGTGCTCGATACGATTCCCGCCCCACTACTCGATCGAATGGAGGTGATCACCCTCGACGGCTACACCGAGTCGGAGAAGGCGGCGATCGCCAGAGACCACCTCCTGCCCCGCCTGATCGTACAGAACGGACTCCGCGAGGGCGAGGTGGTGGTGACCGACGAGGCGATCCGGTCCATCGCCGCCAACTACACGCGGGAGGCGGGGGTCCGCCGCCTCGAGCGGCTGCTCGACAAGACGTTGCGCAAGTCGCTCACACGAATCGCCGACGGCAGTGCCGATGACGGGCCGATCGACGTCGTTCCCGACGACCTTCGCGAGCTGCTCGGTCGACCGATCCCGGCCGAGGAAATCGAGAACCGTATCGACCGTCCGGGTATCGCGACGGGCCTGGCCGTGACCGGCGCTGGCGGGGACGTCCTCTTCGTCGAGATGGCCCTCGTGCCCGGCGAAGGTGAACCGGTGCTCACGGGTCAGCTCGGCGACGTGATGAAGGAGTCTGCCGCGATCGCCCGGTCGGTCGTGAGCGCGCATGCCGAACGACTCGGTGTGTCGATGCCAGGAGGCAGGCGGCTGCATGTCCACTTCCCGGCCGGTGCTGTCCCCAAGGACGGCCCGTCGGCAGGTATCACGATGACGACCGCCCTGGTGAGTCTGTTGAGCGGCCGTGTGGTTCGCCCCGAGATCGCCATGACCGGCGAGGTCACGTTGCAGGGCCGGGTGCTGCCCATCGGTGGTGTCAAGCAGAAGGTGCTCGCCGCCCATCGAGCCGGGATCCGCGAGGTCATCCTCCCGAGGGACAACGAACACGATCTCGACGATGTGCCCGCCGAGGTGCGGGAGCACGTGACGATCCATTTGGCCCACGACATCGACGACGTCCTGTTCCACGCCCTGGCGCCGACGGTGCACATCGAGGAGGCGACTGCCGAGTAGTGCCGGGTGCGGCGATCAGCCGTCTGTTCACCGGTCGGTCGCCGTGCCTGACCACAGACGGCTGGCTCGGGCTTCGGGGAGCATCAGGTCGTGGTTACCGGCCCTCACCGCCGTCGAGCTGACGTGTTCCACCCCCGACAGATCGACGAGGTGCTCAGGAGGCGCCCGATGTGGTGGTCGTGGACCGATCGCGATCTCGGGCAGTGAGGCCAGTGCCGCGTCGCGGTCGTCTGCGTCTCGATACCACTCGAGCGAATGGATCTGCGCCCATTTGTCCGCCCCCATGATGATGACGTCGAAGCCTCGAGCGATGTCGGCCAGCAGTTGGGCCTCGGTGATCTGGACCTCCAGCCAGTCATAAGGTGCGGCGATGGTCCGAAGAACTGCGGCCCGTTCATCGATCGTCGGTCTGGCCTCCGGATCCTTGCCCAGTGTTCGTCTGCTCAGGGTCCACACGATCACGTCGACGTTGCGCTCATCGCGCACGACCGCACTGAGCTCAAGATGGGCGATGGTCGGTGGGTTGAACGAGCCGGGGTAGACCGCCCGCCGGAGGGTGTCAGCCATCGTCGGGGAGAGCCGGCATCGTCGGGGAGAACACCCATTGGCTCAAGTTGTCCGAGGCGGTCGAACCGGCCATTTCGGTGACGAGGTCGAGAAGGTTCTCCGTACTGGCGATGGCGCCGCCGTAGCGTGACGACCACTCCTGGAGGATCTGGGCAAAGGTGCCATCGCCGACCTCTCGGCGCAGTGCCTCGAGCGCCAGCCCGCCCCGCCAGTAGACGTTGATGTCGAAGAGGGCGTCGGCCGGGAGGTCGGCGAGCGGCTCCATCGGGATCTGAGCGGCGAACTCGGCCATCGAGGGACCTCCGGTCCTGGCGGTCCACCACCACTCGGCCCAGGTGGCAAAACCCTCGTTCAGCCAGATGTCATCCCAGGCGGCCGGCGACACGTTGTTCCCGAACCACTGATGGGCGAGCTCGTGGGCGAGGATCGCCTGCCCAAACTCGGTGCCGAGGACGTCGGTCCCGAAGAGGCTCAGCGTCTGATTCTCGAGGGCGAACCCGAGCGCCTCGGGAACGACGAGGACGCCATAGCTCTCGAACGGGTACGGACCGAACCGCTCCTCGAACGCAGCGATCATCGCGGCGGTGGTGTCGAGGGCGTCACCGGTGGAAGCGAGCGCCGACGTGTGTACGGCGTTGCGCACCACCAGCCCCGACTCGAGCGTGTCGGTGCTCACGTCGAAATCGCCGGTCGCCACCGAGGCGAGATAGGTGCTCATCGGCTCCCGGGCCACCCACACGCTGGTCACCGAGCCGTCATCGTTGTCTCGGCTCTCGGTCAGCTGTCCCGGACCGACGACCGCGACGCCGGCGGGCACGGTCACCCGAATGGTGAACAGCGCCTTGTCCTGGGGATGGTCGTTGGCCGGAAACCACGTGGCCGCTCCCGTCGGTTCGGATGCAACAAAGGTCCCCCAGGGCTTGGTCTGGAACCCGAGATTGAACGGCGACCCGTCGCCGGCGTCGATCGGTTCGGGTGTGCCGCGGTAGGCGACCAGGACCTCGACCGACTCCGTATCGAGCAGCGGGGTGGGTGGCCGGATGATCAACTCCCGGCCTTCGCGCATGAACAGCGCCGGCTCGTCGTCGATCCGGACCTCGTCGACCTGCATGCTGACGAGATCGAGGTGGATCCGCTCGAGGTCGGTCCTGGCGGTGAGGGTCACAACGGTCTCGGCAGCGAGGGTTTCGCCGGTCAGGTCGAGCGATATGTCGTAGCTGATCACGTCGTAGCCGATGTTGCCGAGCCCGGGAAAGGTCGGGTCACCGATCGAGCCGAGAGTGCGAACGCCGGTCAAACCGCGCGCATCACCGCCGATGTCCCCGGGGTCCTCCGATGCCGGGCCGGCGAACGTCGACATTCCGGTCGTGGTCTGCGGCGCGACGGTCGTGGGGGCGGCCGGTTCGGTGGTGCGTTGCGCTCGCGAAGTCGTTGCGGTCGCCTGTTCGGCGCCGACCTCGGAGTCGACGTCGCCGGCGCACGAGGACACGATCAACAGGGTGGCGACGACGAGGGCCGGCGTAGTTCTCCGGAAGAGCTTTCGCATCGAACCAGGGTGGCAGGTTTCGAGGCCGTGCGAACGTCGCCGAGGCATCATCGGCAGCCGGCCGGCGCCGGTACCGTCACGTGGTGAACGACGACGGCCGAGCACTTCGCCCTCAGGTCCGTCGTGCACTCCTGCCGGCCCTGATGGTGCGCTGGATCACGAACACCGGTATTCGTTACCCGTTCACCTTCTTGCCCGCCATCTCGCGAGGTTCGGGACTGTCGATCGACACCCTGGCCGTGATCCTGAGTCTTCGGGATCTCACGGGACTGGCGGCGCCGGCAACCGGCAGGGCGGCGGACCGGTTCGGACCCGGCTCGGTGATGGTCGCCTTCGGCTGGCTGTCGGCGGCGGCCTTGTGTGCGTCCGTCCTCGGACGGTACGGCCTCGCCGTCGGCTTCGTGGTCTTCGGCGTGGCCAAGATCGGCTTCGATGTGGCGTTGAACGGGTGGGTGGGAGAAGAGGTTGCGTACCACCGGCGGGCTCGCGTCAGCGGGATCGTCGAGATGACGTGGGCGCTCGCCGCTCTCATCGGGCTGCCCGTCGTCGGGTTGCTCATCGACGGTTTCTCCTGGTGGTTGCCGGCGTTGGCACTCGCCGGCGCCAGCGTTCCGGCGGTCGTGTCGCTGGCGCGTGCGTTCTCGACGTTCCCGGCCCATCACGTGGAGCACGGTCGAGACCGCTTGAGCCTGGCCCCGCTGCGAAGGTCGGACGTCGTCGGAGCCATCCTGGCCGTCGGTGGGTTGAACCTCGGCTCACAGCTGTTGATCGTTGCCCACGGCCGCTGGCTGGAGGACGGCTACGGGTTCGATCCGACCGCCGTCGGATTCGCCATCGTGGCGATCGGATCGGTCGAACTGGTTGCGACCGTGACCTCGTCGCGGCTGGCGGACCGCCTCGGAAAGCGACGCAGCGTGGCCGCCGGCGGCCTCGTGCTCGCTCTCGCCACTCTTCTCTTGGCGATCGATCCGACCCCCCGGTTGGCGCTCGGCCTGGCTCTCCTGGCGCTGGCCTTCCTGGGGTTCGAGTTCGGTTTCGTGTCCTCGCTCCCGCTGATCGCCGAACTCGACCGGCAAGCTCGATCCACCATCATCGGTTTCGTCCTCGGAGGTACCACGTTGTTCCGGGCGATCGGGAGTCCGCTCGGCACCTGGCTCTACAACACCGGTGGTTGGGGCCGGACGATGTTCGGCGCCTCGATCGGGACCGCCGCCGGGGTCGTGATTCTGCTGATGTTCGTGAGCGAGCCCGGGGCCGGTCCGGATTCTGCTTGAGGCCGAGGTGCCGCCGACGGCTGATCGCTATGTCTGCTAGGCGAGGTCGTGGGGCAGGTTCACCCGGGCGGCTCGCAGATAGGCGAAGGGGGTCTCGTAGGTCAGGTTGGACACCCGCGAGGTGTAGACGTCGGCATACTTCTCGACCTGGCGGGCGTAGAGGCTCTTGTCATTGCCCGCTCTCATGAGCGGCCCCCAGTTGGTGTTCCCGAGGTTGCTGGCCGCCTTGGCAAGCGGAGCGATCCGTTGATCCAACGCACTTCCGTGGGTGGTGAGCGCCCTGAGCTCGTCGCTGAGGCTGCGATGGTGGTGGCCGGCTCGAATCAGCGACAGTCGGATCCGGGCCTGGGACCGGTCGATCACCGTCTTCGCCTCCATCAGCTCGCCGAGCTGGCTGTGCCGTTCGGAGAACTCGATGGCCCCCCGAATCTCGGATTCGAGTTCACGAGCGATCAGTGCGGTTCGCCATCGAAGGGCGTTCTTGGTCACGTGTACGTCACCGAACAGGTGGTCGCCGACGTACAGGATCTCCGATCGGGTGTGGCCGAGGCTCTCTTCGACGAGCCGGGCGTTCCCGCCCACGTACACGCGACCGGTTTCGAGAAGGCCGATGTGGGCACACAGCAGAGACCGCTCTTCGTCCTCGACCCGGAAAGGGTCCGGGCGTTGGGAGAAGAAGCGGGGTTTGGACGCCGACACGATGACGATGTCGAACAGGTCGCGCCATGTTTCCTCATCGCAGTAGGGATCGAAGGCGTACTTCATGATTTGGCGGGCGTAGGACCATTCGGAGTTGGTGATGAGCAGCAGCTTCTTCCCCGCCGCCCGCTGATCCTTGAGTGTCTGGACCACCTCGGGTTCGAGGTGCACGAACCTTTCGGGATCGGCGAGGATCTCCGCCTTGAGCGCGCCGGCGATGTGCGATTCGGACAGCGCGTCGCGGATCGCGGCGCTCAGGGCCTGATAACTGCGGACCGAGGTCAGTCGCTGCTGATCGAAGAGGTCGACCAGCTGGCACCAGAGGCTCGCGTGCGACAGGTCGAAGAGGGTGTTCATGAACTCGAACCGATCGTCGGCGAGATCGACGACCACGTCGGCGTAGGTGGAGCGGAGTTCGGAATACGACAGCGGCGTACCGCCGTGGACGGCGCGGATCACGTAGCCGAATCGAGTTGCCTTGACGAGGTTGCCGAGCTCGGTGTCGAAGACGAGCCCGATCGTGTAGGAGTCAGGGTCGAAGACCAGGTCATCGACCGGCCATCCCTGGCCGGCGAGATAGCCTCTGGCGTGGGTGAAGGCCGCTCGTTCCCACTCGCGCTCGTCGTAGTGGACCAACGTGTAGTCCATGTCGTAGCCGATGGCCTTCACCGAGCGGAGGTTCAACGTCCTGTTGGCGAAGACGCCTCGTTCGCGAGGGGCATCGCCCGTTTGTTCGGCCATCGTTCAGCTTGCCCGGCGGGCGACGGGGCGCCACCGGTCGATGCGATGGCGTGCGGTTCAGACCTCGGTCGTCTGGCGGGCCGGTGGATCGGGGATCGTCGCTTGGGTGGGCAGTGGGGCCGGGCCGGTGGGGCGACGCCGCCTCCACTCCCGTACGCCGATCCAGGCCAGAGGTATGACCCAGACGAAGGGAAGGGCGAATCCGATGGCCAGGAGGAGCGCACCGATCAGGGCGGTGAACCCCCGCCAACCGGCGTCGAGACCGTCAGCAAACCCCGGGCCGGACTCCCGTGGGTAGATCGTGAGGGCGAGATCGACCTTGGCGGTGGTCGTCTCGGCGGCTACCTCGGCGTCGTCGTCGGCTGCGGCCGTTGCGGTTCCCTGCACTTTGGCGGTGCTGATCAGTCGGGTGCCCGAAGCGGTGAATTCGTGGGTGAACATCAGACGCTGCCCGGGCTCGAGCGGTTCGTCGAGCACACCCTCGACGATGGTGAGGTCATCGATGTCCAGCGAGAGGGCGGAATCGCGCAGGGCGATGTCGACCAGTGCCGTGTCACCGGTGTTGGTCACCTCGTAGCACAGGGTCAGGTCGTCGCCCTCCTCGGCCCGGTCCAGGGTTGTGCCGCAGCTGAAGCCTCCGTCGTGCCCGAAGTACACGAAGGAGGCCAGTCGCAGCGCCGGCACCGGCGGGGGTGGGGGCAGTAGCTCGGTCAGGGTGAGCGTGATCGTTGACAGCGCCACCTGGTTCTCGAGCGTGCGCAGCTGTCCCCGGAGCGTCTCCAACTCGGTTTCGCGGTCCCGCAGCTCGTTCTCGAAGGTTGCGACCTGGTTCAGATCGGTCGCCGCCGAGAGGAACCCTCGGAGGCGTTCGACGCTCAGCTCGCTCGATGTGATCCGGCTCTCCAAGTCTACGACCCGGCCGGTGACGTCGGTGGCGTCGATGCGTTGTTCCCGAATGCTCCCGACCTCGCCCAGGTCGTTGAGGACGGTCTGGAAATCCTCCGGTGGGACCCGAAACACCAACGTGGTCCGATTGGGCTCGGTGGTGTTCGTCGCCACCCGGGTGTCCTGGTTGAAGAGCAGGCCGCCTACCGACTGGACGATGTTGATCGCCCGCTGGGCCGAGGCCGCCACGTCGGTGACGTCGGCGACGATCTCAGCTGTCCGGATGATCTGTCGACCGGTGTCGATCGGGTTGAACGTCTCCTCGGCCTCGGTACCCCCGGGACCGGGTTGAACCGCCTGAGCGGGCGCCGGATCGGTGGCTGGAGCTGCCCGTTCAGCTTCGCCGCCCGCATCGAGCCCGTCGGCGATGGATGCCTCGACGGTCGAGTAGCCGAAGTCCTCGCCGCCGCTCTCGGTCGCCGTGCTGTCGTCGCTCTGGCCCGAGCAGGCCGACAGGAGGATCAGCATCGTTGCCAGAAGTGCGGTGAGTCGTGCGGTCATACCCATGTGACGGGCGCTGCCTTCGTGTGGTTCCGGCCGTCACGCAAATGCAATGACGTCACCAATCCATCGGCGGGAGTCCACGTCTCGAAAGGACACCCGGGGTGTTTGAGACCCGCTGATGGGTGAGTGGGCCTACCATCGTCGTGGTGACAGGGCGGAGGACCACATCGCTCTTCGCCGCAATCGCGATCGGTTGCGGGGCGGCGGTTTTCGCGTTCTTCACCAATCGGTGGTTCCTCGACCCCCGCGTCGATTCGACGCTGGAAGCCGCCGATGCGATCGTGGTGTTTCCCGGCGGACCCGAGGAGGACGCCCGCTTCGTCCGCGCCATCGAGCTGATGGACCAGCGTCTCGCCCCGGTCCTGTTCGTCGCCACCGATATCGACCAAACCGAACTCGAGGCATCGATCTGTGCCGGAACGGCCGGATCATTCCCGACGGCGTGTCGTCTCTCCGAGCCCCGCAACACCTTCGGCAATTCCGTGGCCACATCGGAACAAGCTGCTGCCCGAGGCTGGGACTCGATCATTCTCGTGACCGCCGACGACCACATCGCACGGAGCCATATGCTCCTCTCCCGCTGTTTCGACGGCAGGATCCAGACCGCGGTGAGCGAGACATCGAAGCAGGGCTGGCGTCGCCCCGGTCGAGTGGTCTACGAGTGGGCGGCGATGGGTAAGGCCCTCTTCGTCGACCGCTGCTGACGCCACCCCGCCGTTGGCGCAGCGGTTCAATTAGCCTGTACCGATGGCTGAGTATCGATCTCGCACCACGACCCACGGCCGGAACATGGCCGGTGCCCGGGCCCTCTGGCGGGCGACCGGCATGACCGATGACGACTTCGACAAGCCGATCGTCGCGATTGCGAACTCGTTCACCCAGTTTGTGCCTGGTCATGTGCATCTCAAGGACCTCGGCCAGCTCGTGGCCAGGGAGATCGAGGCCGCCGGCGGTGTGGCCAAGGAGTTCAACACGATCGCGGTGGACGACGGGATCGCCATGGGGCACGGGGGGATGCTGTACAGCCTTCCGAGCCGTGACATCATCGCCGATTCGGTCGAGTACATGGTCAACGCCCACTGTGCCGATGCGCTGGTCTGCATCTCCAACTGCGACAAGATCACGCCCGGGATGCTGAACGCCTCGCTGCGACTGAACATCCCCACCGTTTTCGTCAGCGGAGGGCCGATGGAGGCGGGCAAGACCCGACTCGCCGGCAACGAGGTCAAGGTCGATCTGATCACGGCGATGACCGCCGCCGGCGATGCCAGCGTTTCCGATGACGATGTGGCTGCGGTCGAACGCTCGGCCTGTCCGACCTGCGGGTCGTGTTCGGGGATGTTCACCGCCAACTCGATGAACTGCCTCACCGAGGCGCTCGGTCTGTCACTTCCCGGCAATGGCTCGACGCTGGCCACCCACGAAGACCGGCGGGGGCTTTTCCTCACCGCTGGTCGCACGATCGTCGACCTCGCCCGCCGCTACTACGACAAGGATGACGACTCCGTCCTCCCCCGCAACATCGCCGGTCCGTCGGCGTTCGAGAACGCGATGGTGCTGGACATCGCGATGGGTGGATCCACCAACACGGTCCTGCACATCCTCGCCGCCGCTCACGAGGCGGGACACGACTTCACCATGGTCGACATCGATGCGATAAGCCGGCGGGTTCCCAACATCTGCAAGGTGGCACCGAGCACCGACCGCTATCACATGGAGGACGTTCACCGCGCCGGCGGCATCATGGGCATCCTCGGTGAACTCGATCGTGCCGGTCTCATCGACACCGCTGTACCGACCACCCATGCGGCCACGCTGGGCGCGGCGCTCGATGAATGGGACATCGTTCGTCCGACCGCCACCGATCACGCCACGCGGCTGTACTCCGCAGGCCCAGCCGGTATCCCGACGCAGGTCGCTTTCAGTCAGAACACGCGCTGGCCGAGCCTCGACACCGATCGGGTGGACGGCTGCATTCGCAATGTGGCCAACGCCTACAGCTCCGAGGGAGGGTTGGCGGTCCTCTACGGCAACATCGCCGAGGACGGCTGCATCGTCAAGACCGCCGGAGTCGACGAGAGCAACTTCACGTTCTCGGGTCCGGCCCGCGTGTACGAAAGTCAAGACGATGCTGTCGACGGGATTCTCGGCGAGGAGGTTTGCTCCGGTGAGGTCGTGGTCGTTCGCTACGAAGGACCACGTGGCGGTCCTGGCATGCAGGAGATGCTGTACCCGACCACCTACATCAAGAGCCGGGGGCTGGGCAAGGAGTGTGCACTTCTGACCGACGGACGATTCTCGGGCGGAACGTCGGGCCTGTCCATCGGTCACGTATCGCCCGAGGCGGCCGGCGGCGGTGCGATCGCACTGGTGCGCAACGGCGATTCGATTTCCATCGACATCCCGCGGCGCTCGATCAGCCTGGATGTCGACTCCGGTGAGCTGGCGCGCCGCCGATCCGACGAGGAGGCTCGGGGCGATGAGGCGTTCACGCCACGGGGTCGTGACCGCCAGGTGAGCTTGGCGTTGCGCGCCTACGCCAGCATGGTTTCCAGTGCGGACACCGGGGCGGTGCGCCGGCTTCCCTGAGGCCTGACCACCGGAGGATCGGTCGGTCAGCGGTAGGTATCCGCGAGCTCGGTGAACCGGTCGCGTCCCTCCCGCCAGTTTGCGGCGATCTCGTCGGGAGGGGTGTCCAGAAGTAGCTGCCGGCGGATGTCGGCGGACCCGACGAGTCTGTCGAACACCTCGGGGCGATCGATGACCGACCGCCTGTTCTCGACAGAGTCCAGCACCGCATCGAGGAGTTCGATCGAAACTCCCAGCGGCTCGACAAACGGTGCAGTCGTTGCGAGTGCGACGCCGTCGAGCAGCTGACCTTCGTAGCGCGGGGCGCTCGCCATGTCCGGGATCGATCTCGGGACGAACTTCCGCTCGGATACTTCGAGACCGCCAAGCGATCGAGCAGCCAAGTCGGCCACGATCGCGACGGTGTCGAGTCTGGGACCACCGATCAGCGTGAACGGCTCGTCGGTGCCGCGGCCCACGCTCAGCGACGTCGCTTCGAACGCGACGACCGCCGGGTAGAGCCAGGCGGATTGAAGTGTCGGGAGGTTCGGACTCGGCGGGATCCAGACGTCGGGGAGGACTGCGGGTGGGCTCACGACGGCCAGGTCGAGTTGGGCGACCCCATCGATCCACGCCTGGTCGAGGATCATCGTCGCCAGTTGGCCCGATGTCAGTCCGTAGACGAGCGGGACCGGATACGGGCTGATGAAGGACTCGAGGCCTGGGCTGAGCGGGGGTCCGTCGATCGTTGCGCCCTGCGGGTTCTCCCGGTCGACGACGATGAGCGGTACATCGGCTGCGGTCGCCGACTCCATCACCAGCCCGAGTGTCGCGATGTAGGTGAAGGCACGTACACCGACGTCCTGGAGGTCGTACACGAGGACGTCGAGCTCGGCCATATGGGTCGATTCGGGTCGACGCCGCGGTCCATACAGGCTCACGACGTCGACGCCGGTGGTCGGCTCGATCCCGTCGCCGACGACCTCGCCGGCGTCGGCGGTTCCGGCGAGTCCGTGTTCAGGAGCGAAGATGGTGTGCAGCTCCAACCGGGGGTCCGCATCGATCAGGTCGATGGTGCGGCCCTCGGGGTGCACCGAGGCCCGGTGGGCGACCAAGCCGACCGAGACCGGCTCGGGACCCCTCGACGCCAGCTCGTCGAGGAGTGCGGTGACCTGGCCGTGACGTGGCTCGGTCGCGGGAGGAACCGACGCCACGGTCGGGTTCGACGTCGACGGTCGAGCTCGGCCATCCGGGTCGGTTCGGGTCGTCACGCTGCCGACCGGTGCGGGGATCGAAGTGCTACATGCCGCCACGGCGAGGAGACCGGCGATGATGAGGACCACCCTCATCGTCGTGACCATCGACGCACTTTACCGGGGCCCGCCCAGGCCGTGGGGCCGACCGTGCCGGCTCGCCGAGGATCTGAGACTCGATAGTGGCCTGAGGCACGAGGCAGCGCTGCTTCGGGCCGGGACCGGCAGCCCTGTC
>JAHEJO010000150.1 GCA_024638805.1 Acidimicrobiales bacterium | reverse complement strand
GCACGACGGTGATGCCTGATCGGAAGCGTCAACTCAAGATGGCGAGGAGTTCGGGTGTGCGGGGATCAGCACGGCGAGCCGCCCGGTTCGTGCTGTACAGGTAGACGCCGAGTCCGTACAGCGGGGCGAGGAGCACGACCGCCACCTGGGCCCACGGATGGGATCGCGCGTACGCCAGTCCGACCAGGATGGGGGCGGCGGTCAGCAACCCCACGAACGCACCGCCGATCGTGTAGAGGCCACTGACGCAGCCCTGGCCCATGTCGCCGCTGGCGAACGGGTTGGGGTTGGTCTCGTCGGGGAGCAGAACGGGGGCGAGAGTGGACGTGTACGCTCCCGTGCCGGCGCCGGCCAGTCCCATTCCCACCGCAGCACCGAATGCCACCGGGGCGTACACCCACCCGCCCGTCCAGGCGGCGGTGCCAACGATGACGAGCATCGATGCGGCAACGCCGAGGAGCACGAAGGCCAGAGAGCGGCCCCTCAGCAGAACCCGCAGAGAGTCGATGGCCAACACCTCGGCCCAAAGAGCCCGTCCGTCGGCTCCGAGCAGATTGGAGGAAGTGATTCCGGCGGTCAGAGCCGGCACACATGCAACCAGGACCGACGCCGGGTCGCGTTCGAGGATGGCGGCGAGAAACGGCGCACCACCGAGGATCAGCACGATGAACTGGGTCACCACCTGCACTCGATAACGCGGGTGCCGCCGCAAGTAGCGGATCTCTTTGGCCAGGACCGGACCGTAGGGCCCGAGCCGGCGGTTCAGTCGGCCGATCAGACCGCCGCTGTCCATGAAGTGGTTCCGCCCCAGTTCGTCGACGCCGCTGTCGGTCACCTCTGCCAGCGCCCGTTCGAGGGCGACGATCCATCGCCACGACCCGATCAACGCGAGTCCGATGGTTGCGAGGATTGCCACGACCGGGAGGGCCAGATCGCTGGGAGGGCCCTCGTACCGCACACTATCCAGCGCCCAGCCCGTCCACCCGCCAGGAAACCAGCGGACAACCGAGCCGATCGCCTGGATCCGCTCGGTCGACAGACCGACGAAGATCAGGACCTGCGAGCCGACGCCCATCGCCCCGGCGAATATGCCGGCGAGCACGATCACGATGTCGCGGCGATTCCGCTTTCTCAAGGCCCCGCCGAGGATCGTTTGGACCCAGCGGGAGAGCACCGATGCCAGCACGATGCTGCTGATCGCAGCTCCGACACCGATGCTGATGCGAAGCGGATCGGCACCCCTGAACGCCACGGCGAGGAACGGGAGGAGCACCGCGACCGGTCCCGGCCCGATCAGATTGGCCGTGGCCATTCCCGGTGCGAGGTGGTGGGCGGGAACCGGGAACAGCGCCAGGCGGGTCGTGTCGATCGTTTCGTCGCTCGAGCCGAACAGCAGTGGGCCGAACGTCCAGGCGAGGAGGACACCGAACCCAACCAGAGGCAGTAGACCGTCGGTCGGAGCGGGGCCTGCGAGGATGGTATATGACGCCACCGCTCCGAAACCCAGTGCCAGCACGCTGAACATGACGAAGGCAAAGGCGCCGTCGGTCCTCAAGATGTTGCGCAACAGCCGGAGTTTCAGTGTTGCGAACACCGAGATCATCGAGCCCGTTCTGAACTGCGTTGCCGCCATACCTAGAGCCAGTCGAGGGTCCGGGTCGAAGACGTGTGGCCGACCGCCTCGGCGAAGACGTCCTCGAGGCGGCGATCACCGCATACCTCCGCGGTCGGTCCGCCGGCAACGATGCGCCCCTGATGCATCACGGCGACCCGATCACACAGACGTTCGACGACTTCCATCACGTGGCTGGAGAAGACGACGGTTGCCCCATTGTCCACCAACTGGGCCAGAATCGTTCGAAGAGCCCGCACGGAGAGCGGGTCGACGCTCTCGAAGGGCTCGTCCAGGAACAACACCGACGGTCGATGAAGGATCGCGGCGCCGAGGGCGATCTTCTTGCGCATGCCGGTCGAGTAGTCGAGAACCAGCCGACCGGCCGCTTCGGTCAGGTCCATGACCTCGAGCAGTTCATCGGCCCGCCGCTGACAGACCCGTCGATCGAACCCGCGGAGCAGCCCGACATACTCGAGCAATTCCTGGCCGGTCAGTCGTTCGAACAGCCGCAGATCTTCGGGCACGACCCCGATCGACTCCTTCACCGCACGCGGATCGGCCCACACGTCCATGCCCGACACCCAGACCGTTCCGGCGTCGGGTCGAAGTAATCCGGTGGCGATTTTCAGCGTGGTCGACTTGCCCGCCCCGTTGGGACCGACGAGACCGAAGAAAGTGCCTTGCGGCACCCAGAGGTCCAGGCCGTCCACGGCCGTCTTGTTCCCGAATTGCTTGTGAAGGCTGCGGATGGCCACCGCCGCCTCCGACGTCGTCCGCTCGGTCTGCAGGGTGGGTCCTGCCCACTGGTGGTCGCTGATCGAATCGGGCATGGTGAAGCTGCTAGTTCGCTTCGGAGATCAGCTCGGCGTAGCCGGGTTTGATGATGTCATCGATGAGGGCGAGGCGTTCAGCGAAAGGCCAGAACGCGCTCTTCATGGCGTTGATCGTCAGCCACCGCATGTCGGCGAGGTCCCAGTCGAAGGCGTTGCAGGACTTGACGAACTCCTCGG
The DNA here is from genome assembly GCA_024638805.1 of Acidimicrobiales bacterium. Lineage (GTDB taxonomy): Bacteria > Actinomycetota > Acidimicrobiia > Acidimicrobiales > SZUA-35 > JABDIY01. The sequence goes on along the minus strand of JAHEJO010000150.1, from coordinate 4,091 downwards.
TCATCGTCACGTCGCTCATGAGGCGGTTGTCGGTGTTGACCGTGACCCGGAACTTGAGGTCGCGAAGGAGTCGTATCGGATGGGCCTCGTAGGATTCGGACGCTCCGGTGTTCACGTTCGACGTGGGACACATCTCCAAGGGTATGCGCCGATCCAGAACGTAGGCGGCCAGGCGGCCGAGCGTCGGTTGCCCATCGGGGTCAAAGCTGATGTCATCGACGATTCGAACACCATGACCGAGCCGCTCGGCGCCGCAGTACTGCAGAGCCTCGTGGATGCTGGGCAACCCGAACGCCTCGCCCGCGTGGATCGTGATGTGGAAGTTCTCGCGCATCGCCAGTTGGAAGGCATCCAGGTGGCGGGAGGGGGGAAAGCCGGCCTCGGCCCCGGCGATGTCGAAGCCGACGACACCGTGATCACGATGCCGGATGGCCAGTTCGGCGATCTCGTGGCTGCGAGCCGCCGTACGCATGGCGGTGACCAGCGCGCCGACCGTGATCCTCCTGCCCGCGGCTGCGGCATTGGCGGTGCCCGTCTCGAAACCTCCAACCACTGCGTCGACCACGTCGTCGAGGGCCAGGCCTTGGCCCGTGTGGAGTTCGGGAGCGAACCGAATCTCGGCGTAGACCACCCCGTCCTCGGCCAGGTCCTCGGCCGCTTCGGCCGCGGCCCGTGCCAGCGCACCGGCGGTCTGGGTGACACCGACGGTGTGGGCGAAGGTCTTCAGGTAGAGCTCGAGGTTGCGACGATCGGCGCCCCGGGTGAACCACTTGGCCAGCTCGCCCGGGTCGGTGGTCGGGAGGTTGGTGTATCCCTGCTGCTCGGCGAGTTCGATCACGGTCTGCGGGCGCATTCCGCCGTCGAGATGATCGTGGAGCAGAACCTTGGGAGCAGCCTTGATCTGAACTCGGGTGGGGATCGTCATTCTCCAACGGTATCGGCTGGTAGTACCTGCAATCTGTAACCTTTCGTCCATGTCGCCCCGGTGGGATTCCTCGTCGATCGAGGTCATCGCCTTCGACGCCGACGACACGCTGTGGCATTCGGAGACATATTTCGTCCTGACCCAGGACCGCTTCACCGCCCTCCTGGCGCCGTGGTGCGACCCGGAGCACACGACCGAGCGTCTACTCAACCGGGAGAGGGCCAACCTCGCCGCATTCGGCTACGGCGTCAAGGGTTTCGCGCTGTCGATGATCGAAACCGCCATCGAGGCTTCCGAGGGCGCCATCCCCAGCGGCGCTCTGGGTGAGATCGTCGAGTGGGCCCGGGAGATGATGGACCATCCGGTTCGTCTGCTCGACGGTGTGGTCGAGACCCTCGATGAGCTTGCCGGCCATTTCCGCCTCGTCGTGATCACCAAAGGAGATCTTCTGCACCAGGAGTCAAAGCTCGCAGCGTCGGGTCTCGCCGACAGATTCGAGGCCGTTCACATCGTGACCGAGAAGGATCCCCTCACCTACGGCCAGATCATCGACGGTTTGGGTGTCGCCGCCAATCGGTTCCTGATGGTCGGCAACTCGGCTCGATCCGACATCGCACCCGTGTTGGCCGTCGGGGGCTATGCCGTCCACGTCCCCCACGACCTCACCTGGGAGTTGGAGCGGGTCGAGCACACCCCCGACGTTCCCGTCATCGGCCACCTCGGTGATCTGCTCGGCTTGATTCGATGAGATCAGCCGTCCTCGAGTCGGGTGACGTCGAAGTGGTCGGGCAGGAGATCGACGAGCCGCTGTGGCCCTTCAGCGGTCTGGATCAAGGCGCCGGAGGCTGCGTGCTCGATGAGGATCTGCCGGCATCGCCCGCACGGGCTGCAGTACTCACCCGAGCCGGAGACGACGACCAGAGCTTCGAGTTCGCCGGCACCGCGGGCCACCAGGTCCGAGATGAGTCCGCACTCGGCGCACAGGGTCAGTCCGTAGCTCACGTTTTCGACGTTGCAGCCCCGGACGATCTCGCCGGTCGAGGTGATCGCTGCCGCCCCGACGCTGAACCGGGAGTAGGGCACGTAGGCCTTCTCGGCCAGCCGGTGTGCTTCGGTGCGCAGTGCCGTCCAGTCGATCGGGTCGGTCCGGGTCATGTGTCCGTTCCGTAGATCCGGTCGCCGGCGTCACCCAGCCCGGGCGTGATGTAGGCGTGTGGCGTGAGACCGGGGTCCCGGGCGGCCAGGGTGATCGGTACTTCCGGATGGGCGATGTGGACCGCCTGCACACCTTCGGGGCTGCCGATGATGCAGAGCAGACGAAGTTTGCGGGCGCCCTCGGACTTCAAATGATCCAGAGCAGCAACGGCCGATCCTCCGGTCGCCAGCATCGGGTCGACCACGATGACCTCGCGCTCGCCCAAGTGGCTGGGCAGTTTGTTGTAGTACCAGTCCGGTTCGTGGGTCGTTTCGTCCCGCTGCATCCCGAGGTGGCCCACCCGGGCGTGCGGCACAAGCGTCAGAATCGCTTCTACCATCACGAGGCCGGCTCGGAGGATGCCGATGACGGCGGGGGCCGGCGTGGTGAGGATGCGAGCCGTGGCCGTGGCGACCGGCGTTTCGACGGTGGTCTCGGTCGTGGCCAGATCGCGGAGCGCCTCGTAGGCGGTGAGGAGCGTGATCTCCGAGCAGGTTCGTCTGAACTGCTCGGGGTCGGTGTCGATCGATCGAAGTGTGGCGATCTTGTGGGCGACCAGAGGATGGTCTACCACGTTGAGAGTCGATGTCATGCGGGGCGCCTGTTCATGAGAGCTCCTTCGGCGCGGCGGGCCAGTTCCCGAGCTTGGTCCATGTCATCGCCGAGAGCGGTGACGTGGCCGAGTTTCCTACCCGGTCGGGGCCGTTTGCCATAGAGGTGGATGTGGGCGCCTTCGACCGCCAAGGCTTCGGCGAGATGGACGGCGGGGTCCACCGTTTCTATTCCACCGATGACGTTCACGGTGACGCAGGCCTTGGCGAGGGCGTGGGTAGGACCCAGCGGAAAGTCCAGGATAGCCCGCACGTGATTCTCGAACTGGCTGGTCGGCGCATTCTCTATCGTGTGGTGTCCGGCATTGTGTGGGCGGGCGGCGATCTCGTTGACCACAAGACCGTCTGTGGTCAGGAAGAACTCGACGGCGATGACGCCGACCGCATCCAGTTCTCCGGCGATCCTCCTGGCGGTTTCCATCGCCTCGGTGGCGATCCGGCTTCCGATCGCAGCGGGGATCCGGATCTCCCGGCAGGCACCGTCGGCGTTGACCGTCTCGGCAACCGGATAACAACGAGCGTTCCCGCCCGGTCGGCGGGCGACCAGCACGACGAGCTCCTTCACGATCGGTTGGAACGCCTCGATCATCAGATCTCGGCCGACCTGTTCGGCCATGACCCGTAGGGCGTCGCGTTCGTTGTCGACGACCCAGGACCCCCGATCGGCCTGGCCGCCCGATCGGACCGATTTGATCACCATCGGCCAGCCGAACATCTCGGCGAAGTCGAGCATGTCATCGGGTCCTCGCAACTCGGCGAAGGGCGGCACGTTGAAAGCCCGATTGAGCAGAATCCGGCGCTGGTGAGTCTTGTCCATCGCTGCTCGCAGCGTCGTCGATCCGGGTCGGATGACGGCGCCCGCCTCTTCGAGATACCGCACGAGACCCAGGTCCACCCGCTCGTGCTCGAAGGTGACCACCTCGCAGACTTCGGCGAAGGACGACAGCGCGTCGGGATGACGGAAGCTGGCGCCCGGTGCGGCCAACGCGGCCGAGTCGCCGGAATCCTCGGCCATCAGTCGCGGGGTGATACCCAGTTGCACGGCAGCCGAGTGGAGCATCCGAGCGATTTGTCCCGAGCCGACGATGCCGAGGGGGTAGATGGCAGGAAGCTCGTTGGGCACGGACAAAACCTTATAGGGAGCAGGCCTCCTCGGCCCTCATAGAAGCAGGCGTCCTCGTCGATTGACCTCGGCGGGGGCCGCCACCGATCTAGTGTTGGATCCGAGTGGACCAGAACCGTCGGCGACTTCTCATCAGCCTTGGCTATGGCGCGGCCAGCGTCGCCACCCTCGGCGCCATCGGTGCTCTTCCCGACGGTCGCCGGCAGGCGAGCCCGGGTTCGACAGGTGTCGAGTCAC
>JAHEJO010000149.1 GCA_024638805.1 Acidimicrobiales bacterium | reverse complement strand
CGAACCCGACACCCAACACGACTGAGCACTCAGGAACACCTAGCATTGGGGCCATGAAGCGGGCTGGTCGAATCATCGGGTTCATCGCAGGCGCTGCAGCCGTGCTGTGGGCGATGCGTGATCGCTTGATCTCCATTGCCGCACCGGCCGAACCCGAGCCGCCCAGGTTCCGGGTGGTGCCGCCTCCACCGCCGATGCCACCCACCGACGCCGTGATGGACGACCTGACGGTCGTCACCGGAATCGGCCCGGTCTTCGCCGCCCGACTTCGCGCCGCGGGGATCGACACGTTCGAAAAGCTGGCGGCGACCGACGACGAACGGCTGGCCGAGATCGCCGACGTCCCGGTGGCTCGCGTCGAAGGATGGCGCGACCAGGCATCCAAACACTGAGATGCCGTACCTGACAGATCCCCGCGAGCTGGGGAGCTTGATCGGCGAGGAGCCGAGCTATCGCGCGAGTCAGCTCCACGACTGGCTGTACAAGACGCCGGTGCTGACAGCCGCAGAGATGACCAGTCTGCCGCCCGGCCTGCGAGCGTCACTCGCCGATCGACTGTGGCCGTTCACGGTCGAGACCGAGCAGTCCGCCGATGCAGGCGCCACCCGCAAGTGGTTGTTCAGAGCCGACGATGGGATGGCGATCGAAGCGGTCCTGATGGGCTACCACAATCGCACGACGCTGTGTATCTCCTCTCAGGCGGGATGCGCGCTCGCATGCACCTTCTGCGCAACCGGCCAGTTCGGATTCGATCGCCACCTCGAGGCCGGAGAGATCGTTGCCCAGGTCCAATACGCCAACGCGTGGTTGCGCGCCAACCCGATCGAGGGATCTCCCCAACGGGTGACGAACATCGTGTTCATGGGGATGGGTGAGCCACTTGCCAACTACGACCGCGTGCGCGAGTCGATCCGACGCATGATCGACCACATCGGTATGGGCGCCCGGTCGATCACGGTGTCCACCGTCGGCATCGTGCCCGGCATGCGTCGTCTCGCGGACGAGCCGTGGCAGGTCGGCCTCGCCGTGAGCCTCCACGCCGCCGACGACGAGTTGCGGTCCTCGCTCCTTCCGATCAACAAGCGGTATCCCCTGGCCGAGGTGGAAGCCGCCGCTGCTCGCTACTTCGAGACGAAGGGCCGCCGCGTCTCGATCGAGTGGACCATGCTCGCCGGCGTCAACGACTCCGTCGATCAGGCCGCGAAGCTGGCGCCGATCGCCCTACGGCTCAAGGCGCATGTCAACCTCATCGCCATGAATCCGACACCGCTGTCGGTCGACCAGCCGTCTCCCCGACCCGTCATCGAAGCGTTCGCAGCGAAGCTCGACGAGCTCGGTGTGAACGTGACGATCCGCAACACGAGGGGCCAGGAGATCGATGCTGCGTGCGGGCAGCTGCGGGTACGCGCCGCCACCGCAAACCCCGGCTGACGTCGGTTCGTGAACCCCACTTCATCAATAGGTCTGTCGTAGACCGGGTTTTCGCGCTATCGTCGGTTTCAACAGCGGGCGCTGTCAGGGGCATTTCCAGGGGGAACACGGAGATGCCACAAACAACCAACTCACCGAGGCCCCGACGCCTCACGGTTTCACTGACGCTGCTGATGCTGTTCGTGTCGATGACGTCCGCCGGCTACGAAGTGCAACCGGGCGAGACGCTGGCCCAGATCGCCGCCGATCACGACACCACCGCGGCAGAGTTGGCCGACCTCAACGGCATCTCGAATCCTGATCTCATCGCGGCCGGACAGGTTCTGACGATCCCCGGTCAAGCTGGAGGTCAGACCCATACGGTGAGTCCGGGCGAGACCCTCGCCGAGATCGCAGCCGGCTACGGCGTCACGGTCTCCGACCTGGCCTCGGTCAACGGTCTCGACAACCCCGATCTGCTGCGCATCGGTCAACTGATCTCGATCCCGGGGTCGAGCGAAGACACGTCGGGCGACGGCCAGACGATCGTCGGGAACCACCTGGTCACAGCCGGAGACACGCTTGCGTCGATCGCCCGGCGCTACGGCACCACGGTCGAGGCGATCGCGCAGGTCAACGGGATCACCAACCCGTCGCAGATCTTCGTCGGAACGCAGTTGACCATCGCCAAGGGTGTCGCCGACACACCCGCCGAGGCTCAACCGACCGGGTCGTCGGCACACACCGTCCAGCCCGGGGAGACCCTCGCTGCGATCGCCGCTCGTTTCGGGACGACGGTCCAGTCGCTGATCACCACGAACGGGATCGACGACCCCAACCTCATTCGCGCCGGTGAACAGATCTCGGTGCCGGCAGCAGGGTGGGTCTGCCCGGTTTCCAACAGCCGCTACTTCAACGACTGGGGCTTCCCCCGCTCGGGCGGTCGGTTCCACCAGGGCAACGATCTGTTCGCACCACGAGGCACCGAGGTCCTGGCACCGGTCTCGGGCTTCGTCGAGCTGAAGTCCGGGGTCGTCGGTGGTCTCCAGTTCTGGCTGTCCGGCGACGACGGCCGCACCTACATCGGCACCCATCTCGACGAATTCGCACTCGCCGGGGACGTGCCCGCCGGAGCCGTCATCGGCTACGTCGGGGACAGCGGAAACGCCGTGGGCTCGGATCCGCACCTCCATTTCGAGATCCTGGTCGACGGCTCTCCGATCAACCCCTACCCCATTCTCAAACAAAGCGGCTGCTGAGGCCTGGCCCGCCTGGCGGCTCGCCTTAGCCCGTTGTCGGTGATTGGTGATCGGTCTTCGGTCGCATTGCGATGACCGGATGGGCGCGATCTCAACACGCGAGGGTGTAGGGGCGATGTTCACATCGCCCGCAACGCATCAAGGCAAACCCGACGATCACACGCAGGCGCGCCCCGCCACGCGCCTGAACAGGGTCATGACGAGAACACGGCTCGAGCTGCGGGCGAGGCAAGCCGCGCCTCTACCCGGGCCGTTCCAGCGAGAACAGGTCGCGGGTGCGGGTGTACGTGGGGCCGCCCATGCGGCCGACGGCTCGGAGCGCCTCCTGGTCGATTCTGGTTCCGTCCAGGATCGATCCGTGCACGTGGACGCGGACGACCTCCCCGATCACGATCGAAGCAGCCATCGGGCCGTCCGTCCCGATCGGGACGACCTGGATGAGCCGACACTCGAGATTCGCTTTGGCTTCGGCGACCATGGGCGCCTCGACGACGCTGCCCGCCACGGCGGTGAGCCCGGCCAGGTCGAACTCGTCCACGGAGGACTCGTAGTTGCCGGAGGTCACGTTCATCGGCTCCACCATCTCTTCGGTGACGACGTTCACGGTGAACACGCCAGTCGCTTCGACGTTTCGGAGCGTGTCCTTCTTAAAGCCGCCTGCCCGGATCGTGGAGAAGAGCACGGTGGGCGGCGACGCGGCAACGGCGTTGAAGAACGAGAAGGGGGCGAGATTGCGTACGCCGGCTTCCGACACCGAGCCGATCCAGCCGATCGGCCGGGGAACGACGAGCCCGATCAGGAGTTTGTAGATGTCGACGTCGTCATGATCGGCGGGATCGAAGCCGTGTTTCACGAGTCGAACTCTCCAGCAACGACGCGGCCGAGGAGCCCGAGCCCCATCTCGCCGCTACCCAGCACGCGCGCATGGAAGTCCTTGAGATCGAAACGCTCTCCGAGCCGCATACGCTCACTCTCTCTGAGACGCAGGATCTCCCGCTCCCCGATCTTGTAGGAGATGGCCTGACCAGGCCATCCGAGGTATCGAATCACTTCGCTCTCGGCGTAGTCCGGCGGCTGCAGTCCGATCTCGGTCATGAAACGGACCGCCCGATCGAAGTCCCACGGCTCACCCGCGAACAATGGCGAACCTGCCGGTATCGGGTAGCCGAGGTGTAGTCCGATGTCCGTGACGACCCGGGCCGCGCGGAAGATGTGAGAGGCGAGCATTCCGAAGACCCACTCGGGCCGCTCGAAGTATCCGAGTTCGTGCATGAGGCGCTCGACGTACAGAGCCCAGCCCTCGCCGTAGCCCGAATACCAGATCAGGACCCGCTGAGCCCGGCTCAGCCGTTCTCTCGCCGCCATCGCCGTGGCGATCTGGAGATGGTGCCCGGGGAAACCCTCGTGGTAGGCGGTCGACACCTCCTGATAGAGAGGGAAGGTCCGCTGGTCACCGATCGAGTAGTAGATCCCGCCGGGACGGGTGAAGTCCTCCGACGGTTGGCGGTAGTAGGCGCCGAGCGCACCGCCGGGGGGCGCGATCGCCACCGTCACATCCCGGTACTCCTCGGCGAGGTCGAAGTGCGAGCCATCGAGCTCATCGATCGCCTGGTGCTGACGGGCGTCCACGAATCGGACCAATTCGTCCGGACTGTCCACAGCGAGACTCTGGTCGGTCTCGAGCCGCAGGATGACACCCTGAAGGTCGAGTGACGGATCGATGGAGGCGGCGACAGATCGCATTTCGCCGAGCAGCCGGTCGATCTCCTGCCAACCCCACTCGTACAGCTCGTCGGGGTCGATCTCGATGCCGAGGAACGCTCTGGCCGCACGTCTGTACGGCTCCCGGCCCACACCGTCCTCGGCCGGCGCGTTCGGTAGGTACCGCTCGCTGAGGAACGCTCCGAACTCGGCGATCTCCCGCTTGGCGACGTTGATCGCCTGCGACATCTCGACCGGGATCGGGGAGTCCTGTTCGAGCAGATGCCATGCCGAACGAGGGCCGATCAGGCGCTCGATCTGTGCGAGCACGGATTCGACCTGACGGCGTGCGACGATCTCTCCGAGTTCGAGCCCCTCGGCCAGCGTCTGTTGGTAGCCGCCGAGTGGCGCTCCGACGATTTCGAGCCGACGAGCGGCGTCCGTTGCGGCCTCCGGGTCGGTGTGGTCGACGAATTCGAAGATCTCCCTGAACACCTGGAACGGACTCTCGGTATGGGCCAGTGCCCGCAGATGGTCCAGGTTCTGGTGGGCGTCGGCGATGTGAGCGGCGTACTCACTGACCACCTGGGCGGCGAGCCGCTGGTTGGGATCGGGGTGTTCGAAGTGGGGAGCCAGATCGGCGATGACGTGTTCCGCCAGTGCTGCCTTGGCCGCCTCGCCGTCTGGAGAGAGGTCGTCCCATCGGGCGTCGTGACCGGCCACACCGAGCGCAGTTGCGAATGTCGGTGACAGTGCGACGAGCTCATCGACATATCGAGCCGAGATGTCGAAGGGAGTGGTCACGACGCGAGATCGTACAGCCCGTCGGTGAGCCGGACATGCGGGGTAGCCTCGATGGCCATGAGCGAGGTGCTGCCCGAGACCATTCCGGTGCGACCGGACGAACGAATCGACGTCGAGCGCCTGATGGGTTGGTTGGAGGGACGTCTGCCGGGAGCCGAGGGCACCCCGGAGGTGTCTCAGTTCTCCCGGGGGAAGGCGAACCTGACGTACCTGCTCGACTTCGGTCACGGCAGCCAGTACGTGCTGAGACGGCCGCCGCTGGGGCCCGTCGCACCCGGCTCTCACGACATGGGGCGCGAACACAGGGTGCTGGCCACGCTGTGGAGAGCCTTCCCGCTGGCGCCGCGTTCGTACGCGTTCTGTGACGACGACGAGATCATCGGCGCACCCTTCTTGGTGATGGAGCGCCGGCACGGGGTCGTCGTCCAGAACACCGTCCCCGACGTCTTCGGTGGCGGCGGCGATCCTGTGGCGAATCGCAAGCTGTCGGAGGTCGTGGTCGACACGCTGGCCGACTTCCACGCCGTGGACCCCGAGGCCGCCGGCCTTGGCGAGCTCGGACGTCCCGACGGGTTCCTCGAGCGGCAGGTGACCGGCTGGGCGCGCCGGTGGGATGCCGCCAAGCACGAAGAGAACCCGCTTGCGGACGAGCTGTCACGCTGGCTGGTAGACACCATGCCCGACTCTCCCGCGCCTTCGCTGCTTCACAACGATTGGCGCCTGGACAACATGGCGGTGTCGAAGGACGATCCGGGTGTCTGCGTCGCCGTCTATGACTGGGACATGTGCACCCAGGGGGATCCGCTCGCCGATCTCGGCACGGTGATGGCGGTCTGGTACGACGAGGGCGAGATGCCGTCTGCGTTGAATCCCATGCCGACGACGCAACCCGGCTTCATGACGAGGCGGGAGGCGATCGATCGCTACCGGTCACGTGCGGGCGCCGACGCTTCCGACGTCGATTGGTACGTGGTCTTCGGCACCTTCAAACTCGCCGGCATCCTCCAACAGATCTACATCAGGTGGCACCGTGGCCAGACCCGGGACGAGCGCTTCGCCCAATACGGCGAGGGTGCGGCGAGACTGATCCAGCTGGCGGATGAACGGCGCCGACCCTGAGGAGCGGTACCCTCCCACTTCCATGACTTTCGAACACCTCGAACCCGAGCGTTTCATCAGTCTGGTCACGTTCCGGAGGTCCGGTGACCGGGTCGCGACACCGGTCTGGTTCGCGCTGGACCACCTCCAGATCGTGGTGGGGACCTTCGACAGCTCCGGCAAGGCGAAACGGCTGCGCCACACCGATCGGGTCGAGATCGCACCATGTAACTTCCGTGGGCTGGTGCGCGGCCCCTACGTGGCTGGTGTCGCGTCGTTCCTCGAACCGACCGAGGCGATCCTCGCCGCGGCGGCTCTGAGCGACAAGTACGGCTGGCAGTGGGACATGTTCAGCCGCAAGGTCGACGTCTACATCTCGGTGGTTCCGGCGCCCGTCGCTTGAGCCCGGTCGGGCGGCACCACGAGTTTTGGTTTATTTTGTCAAGTATTAGGCTTGCGCCCCT
>JAHEJO010000148.1 GCA_024638805.1 Acidimicrobiales bacterium | reverse complement strand
AGTTCGTCATGTTCTCGAGCCCGAATCGATCGGCCTGCCCGAGGTCCAGGTAGGCGAAGAACCGCATGGGGTTGGCATGGATCGCAGCCACTTCGAATGTGGACTCCGCCATCGCGAATCCAATCCTTTCGATCCGAGCCGGATGTCGGACCGTGACCGTATCGCCGACGTCGACCCCGAGATCGTCGGCCGCCTTTCGAGCGAGAATCAGACCGCTCGATTCGGTCAACCGGTCATCGGTCTCGAGGGTGGGAACCCACTCGGACGACTCGAAGCTGACGAGTTCGACGACCAGCGTCAAGTCCTCGCCGGAGTAGCCGGTGCCGGCCGTGATCGGTAGGCGTAGGGCAACGTCGGAGCGATCGACCCCGCCCGCGGTCCGGATCGCCTGGACCTCGTCGGAATCGGTCGGATAGAACGTGTCGAGTTGAATCACCACTCGCTCGGGGTCGCCCTTGGTCAGCTCGTCGCCGGTTCGATCCATCGCCAGCGTGATGCTGTCGAGCGCACCGAGCACCGCGACGAGGGCGGTGATGGCGGCGCCGACCCCCAGTGCGGTCAGAACCGTCCTCCGCGGGGTCCTCATGACGTTGCGGAGAGGCATCTGCACCAGCGTGGATCCTGGCAGGCTCATCCGCCCCGTCCAGTCGGTGAAATGGCTCGTCTTGGCGGTGAGGTGGCCCGTGCGGATCGCCTCGATCGGCTCCACCCGGACCGCCCGCCACACAGGAAGCGCGGCGGCCAGAATCGGAACCCCCAAGCCGAGCGCAGCGGCCTCGGCGAAGACACCGAATTGGAACGGTGTCCGGTGAACCGGCATCGGCAGAAAGGTCTCGAGCAGGTCGCCCATCGCGTCGCCTACCAGCAGACCCACACCGATACCGAGCAGCGTCCCGAGGATCGCCACCTGCACGCCGACGAGCAAGGAACGGATGGCGAGGCGAGACCGGCTGAGGCCGATCGCCATGCCAATGCCGATCTCCCGGCGCTGCGACTCAACGATCCTGTTGACGAGATTGAAGGCGGCCAGAGCTGCTGCCCCCAGCACGAGAGCGGCGAGAACGTTCCAGAATCGCTGATCGTTCTCGATGTCGTCGTAGAGAACCCGATAGGCCACCGCGTCGTCGCGGGATGTGACGATCCCGCTGGCGCCGAGATCGGTCACCGTTTCCTCCAATTGGGCGACGATCGCATCCCGGTCAGCGTCTGGGCCCAGTCTCAGCACCAGATCGTTCACGAGGTCAGGTCGTCCCGACAACCGCTGACCAACCGCCAACGGCGGGTACAGGATGGCCAATTCGCCTTGGCCGAACAGACTCCCTTCCGGCCCTTCGTAGTAGAAGTCCTCCGGCGAGATGCCGAGGCCCGAATAGGCCACGGTTCTGCCGCCGGCGAGTGTGAGCACGCCGCTGGACGGCAGGGAGTAGAAGTCGGCGAACTTCGCTTCGAGTATGACCGCCTCGTCGTCGATGTCCGAAGGTGAGAGGCCGTCGCGCAGCCAGATGCCATCGACGTCGGCGTCTTCGAGACGTTGAGCTGACTGGATCCGGGCGACCACCATCACCTTTCCCTCATCGGTTGCCACCTCGACCTGACTCTCGACGATCAGCCGTTCGGCAGCCGCCTCAACCCCGTCGGCGTCCTCGATCGACCCAACCGCGTCGATCAACGCGCCTTGAGTGGCGAATGTTCCAGGACTCAGTTCCAACCGCAGATCGTGCATGTTGAGCGCGGCGAAGCTCTCGTCGTTGGTCAACCTTCGCCACGTCGCGGTGCTGCCGAGCCCGGCGTAGACGCCGGTACCGATGCTGATCACCAGCGCGATGGCGACCACCGCAACCCAGTGTTGGCGCAGGTCACGCCACGACCATCTGAGCCAGAACCAGCGCGACGAGGGCACCGTCTTCACCATTGCAGATCCGCGATCCGTGCCCGCCCACCTTCCGGTGGTCGATCGGAGACGATTCGGCCGCTCGAGAGCTCGATGATCCGATCGGCAACCCGAGCGATCTCACGATTGTGGGTGACCACCAAGACGGTCATCCCGCTCCGCGCCTGGTGTTCCAGTACCTCGAGGATGCTCACACCCGTCCGAAAGTCCAGTTCTCCGGTCGGCTCGTCGGCCAGCAGGATGCGGTTGCCGGTGGCCAGCGCTCTGGCGATCGCCACCCGCTGCTGTTCCCCACCGGACAACTGGTGGGGAAAGTGCGACAGGCGGTCTCCCAGACCAACCCGTTCGAGCGCCCCCACCGCCCGTTCCTTGGCGCCCGAACGTTGGGCCGCGTCGGCCCCGAATCGGACGTTCTCGTATGCGGTGAGCGCTGGAAAGAGATTGAACGTCTGGAAGATGAAGCTCACGCTCTGGCGCCGGACCGCAGCACGCTCCCTGGCCGAGGCATTGGTCAGGTCGGTCCCGTCGACGTTGACCGAACCCGATGTCGGCGTGTCGAGTGCCCCGATCATGTTCAACAACGTGGTCTTTCCGCAACCGGAAGGACCGAGGATCACGACGAACGCCGAGTCGTCGACGTGCAGGCTCACGCCATCGATCGCGGTGATGTCGATGTCCCCCACCCGGTAGCGTTTGGTCACCTCGTCCAGGTCGATCCTGGTGCCGGAATGGCCGACACGGGCATCGACGCGCAGCGATAGCTCCTGGTGCAGCGGTGCGTCATCCATCAGGGAAAGCCTCGGAGCTGGCGCCCGATCGGACCAGAGGCCAAAGCCACGATCGTCAATCGTGACCTATGACTCTGACAAGACGGTGAGAAACCGATTCCAGTGTGGACATGGCGCCTCACTTGCCTGCCCCGAATCTTGGCGACTACGAGACAGCGAGGGAAAGCTTCCAGTGGGACCAGGCCTGGAGTGGTCTCGACGGATTGCCCGACGGCGCAGGGGTCAACATCACCTATGAGGCGGTCGACCGCCATATGCGTGCCGGTCGCGGCGACAAGGTGGCACTGCGGTGGCTCCCCCGTCGTGGCGACCCGGTCGACCTCACCTACGCCGACCTGACCGAGCGGACCAACCGCTTCGCCAACGCACTCGCAACGCTCGGCTGTCGTCCCGGCGCGCGGATCGCCACTCTCGCCGGCCGCGTTCCGGACCTGTACGTGGCGGCACTCGGAACCCTGAAAGCCGGCGCCGTCTTCACCCCACTGTTCTCTGCATTCGGGCCCGAACCGATCCGCCAGCGCATCGACCTCGGCTCGATCGAGGTTCTCGTGACCACACCCCGTCTGTTCAAGAGCAAGGTGCGGGCACAGCTCGACGAACTGCACTCGATTCGGCATGTCCTCCTCATCGGGACGACCGACGACGGGTTCGACGACCCCCGTCTCCACAACCTCGACACGTTGTTGACGTCCGCCGACCCGGAGTACACGATCGCACCGACACCAGCCGAAACCCCTGCGCTGCTCCACTTCACCAGCGGCACGACGGGCAAACCCAAAGGTGCCGTCCACGTACACGGCGCAGTCGTCACCCACTACTACACCGGTTCGGTCGTTCTCGACCTCCAACCCGATGACGTGTTCTGGTGCACCGCCGATCCTGGCTGGGTGACCGGAACCTCCTACGGGATCATCTCGCCCCTGACCCACGGGCTCACCAGCATCATCGACGAGGGCGACTTCGAGGCCGAGCGTTGGTATTCGACCCTCGAGGAGCAACGGGTGACCGTGTGGTACACCGCCCCGACCGCCATTCGCATGATGATGCGGGTCGGGGAGGAAGCGGTCGCAGCTCACAGCCATGCGAGCCTGCGTCTGATGGCCAGCGTCGGCGAGCCGCTCAACCCCGAGGCGGTCGTGTGGGCCCGGAATGCCTTCGGCGTGCCGGTCCTGGACAACTGGTGGCAGACCGAGACAGGTGGGATCATGATCGCCAACTACCGCTCGATGGACGTTCGACCAGGGTCGATGGGCCGTCCGTTGCCCGGCATCGAAGCCGGAATCCTGGCCAGGAACCAATTCGGCGACATCGAACTGGATGGCGACGGCAAACCGACGGTGATCACCGACACCGGAACCTCGGGGGAACTCGCGTTGCGAGCTGGATGGCCATCGATGTTCCGCGGCTACCTCAATCAGCGGGAGCGTTACGACAAAGCGTTTGTCGACGGCTGGTACTGCTCGGGCGATCTGGCCCGCGTCGATGACGACGGCTACTTCTGGTTCGTCGGCCGGGGCGACGATGTCATCAAGTCCGCCGGCCATCTGATCGGCCCGTTCGAGGTGGAGTCGGCTCTGATCGAACATCCGTCGGTGACCGAGGCCGGGGTCATCGGCAAACCCGACGACACGGTGGGCGAGATCGTGAAGGCCTTCGTCACCCTGCGGCCGGGCATCACTATCGACAACGACCTCCGGACCGACCTGATGAAACACGCCCGCATGCGGCTCGGTGCGGCCGTCGCCCCCCGAGAGATCGAGATCGTCGACTCGCTCCCCCATACCCGCAGCGGCAAGATCATGCGTCGCCTGCTCAAGGCGCGGGAGTTGGGCCTCGACGAAGGCGACATATCGACCTTGGAAACCCAGGACCAGGCACTCGAACGAGACGAGAACGACCGATGACAGAGCTACCGCCCTCAGAAGTATCGAAGCAGCTGCTCGGCGACATGATCCGCATCCGGGTCATGGAGGAACGTTGTGCCGAGCTGTACCAGCAGACCAAGATCCGAGGGTTCCTTCACCTCGCGATCGGCGAGGAGGCGATCGCCACCGGGGTCATGCATCGGCTCGAACCCGAGGACGCCGTCCTGGCCACGTACCGGGAACACGGCCACGCGCTCTTGAAGGGTGTGAGCGCCAAAGCGATCATGGCAGAGATGTTCGGCATGGCCGAAGGTTGCAGCGGTGGCCGGGGTGGATCGATGCATCTGTTCGACGCCGGCACCCGCTTCTACGGCGGGAACGCCATCGTCGGTGGCCACCTTCCGGTAGCGGCCGGACTGGGTCTGGCCGAGAAGTTGTCGGGACGGCACCGGGCCACGGTGTGTTTTTTCGGTGAAGGTGCCATGGCCGAGGGTGAATTCCACGAGACGATGAACCTCGCTGCCCTGTGGGACATCCCCACCCTGTTCTGCTGCGAGAACAACCTGTATGCGATGGGGACCTCACTCGAGACCAGCGAGTCCGAGACGAACCTCTCGGTCAAAGCCGCCGGCTACGGCATCCCGGCATGGACCGTGGACGGGATGGATGTCGCGGCGGTGTACGACTCTGCCGGGCGGGCGCTCACCACCGTTCGCAGCGGCGCCCCGGTGTTCATAGAGCTCCGCACCTACCGCTACCGCGCCCACTCGATGTTCGATCCGGAGCTCTACCGCGAGAAAGAGGAGATCGAGAGATGGAAGATCCAGGATCCGATCATGACCTTCACTCGCCGGTTGACCGAGGCAGGGCTCGTCGACGACGACGCGGTCGAGCACATGTGGGAACGGGCACGTCAAGAGATGGAGGAGGCGATCGCCTTCGCCGACGCGGGGACCCTCGAGCCGATCGAGGATCTCGGCCGCCACGTCTACCGGAGGGAGCTGGCATGACGACCATCACCTATCGGGATGCCCTCCACGACGCTCATCGTGAAGCGCTCCGAACCGACGAGCGGGTGTTCATCATGGGCGAGGACGTCGCCGACTACGGCGGCACGTATGCGGTGACCAAGGGCCTGTTCGAGGAGTTCGGTCGCCACCGGGTTCGGAACACGCCGCTGTCCGAGTCGGGTTTCGTCGGTCTGGGCATCGGGGCCGCCCTGGGCGGGATGCGTCCCATCGTGGAGGTGATGACGGTCAACTTCAGCCTGTTGGCGATGGATCAGATCGTCAACACCGCCGCCACGTTCCTGCACATGTCCGGTGGACAGCTCAACGTCCCGGTGGTCATTCGGATGGCCACCGGTGCGGGGCGACAGCTCGCAGCCCAGCACTCCCACAGTCTCGAAGCGTGGTATGCCCACGTGCCCGGGCTACGAGTGGTCGCACCGGGCACGATCAACGACGCCCGGTGGATGTTGGCCGCCGCGCTCGAGGATCCCGACCCGGTGATCATGTTCGAACACGCCACGCTCTACGGAACGAAGGGCGAACTCGACGACGCCGGCCCTGTCGACCTCGACACCGCCAAGGTGATGAGGCCCGGAACGGATCTCACGATCATCGGCTGGAGTGGCACGCTGGCCAAAGCGCTCGACGCCGCGGCCCAACTCGATGACAGGGGCGTGTCGGCCGAAGTCATCGACCTCCGATCGCTCCGACCGATCGACGACGCCACCATCATCGAATCGGTCGCCAGAACGAACCGGGCGATCGTCGTCGACGAGGGTTGGCGGTCGGTCGGGCTCTCCGCAGAGCTGGCGGCTCGGATCACCGAACAGTGCTTCTATCATCTTGACGCACCGGTCGGCCGGGTCTGCGCCGAGGAGGTGCCGATCCCGTACCCGAGCCATCTCGAGCAGGCAGCGCTCCCCCAGGTCGATCAGGTCGTCGACGCCGCACTGGCGGTCACCGGGTCATGACCGACCACATCGATTTCACGATGCCCTCCCTCGGATCCGACATGGACAGCGGCATCGTCACCGAATGGCTCGTCGGTGTCGGCGACATCGTTCATCGCGGTGACATCATGGCGGTGGTCAAGACGGAGAAGTCCGACATCGATGTCGAGGTATGGGACACGGGCACCGTCACCGAAATCCTCGTCCAACCGGGTGAAGAGGTCCCGGTCGGCAGGCCGCTGGCTCGCCTGTCGGTTTCCGGCGAC
>JAHEJO010000147.1 GCA_024638805.1 Acidimicrobiales bacterium | reverse complement strand
TACGAAGGCACACCTCTCACCGAACGCTACGACTACGGCGACATGCAGCTGCCAGATGTGGTGACGATCTACCGGCTTCCGCTGTGTGAGATGGCGAGCGACCTCGTCGAACTGGAGCACGAAGTGCGGGTCACCCTGATCCACGAGCTGGCTCATCACCTCGGCATCGACGACGATCGCCTGCACGAGTTGGGTTGGGCCTAGCAGATACTCAGAGCGATTCGAGCCGGGTGGCCAGGTCAGCCAGGGCCTCGCCTTCGAGGTTGGCGAAACTGCATCGCAGGAATCCTTGGTCACCGTCGGTGAACGCCGTCCCCGGGATCATCAGTACATCGTGTTCGGCGACCAACATCTTCACGATCTGGTCGGTCGGAGCATCATCGAACGGGTGCCGCAGCCAACCGAAGAAGGCCCCGCTGTGCACAAGCTCGAACCCGCCCGGCTCAGTCGCCATCATATCCCGGAAGGTGCGCAGTGTGGCGAGTAACCGCTCGGACTGTTGCCTCCGCCACTCCCCCGCCTCGAGCAGACCGGTGAGCGCAGCCTCCTGACCGATGGTTGGAGCCGAGATCGCAACGCAGTCCTGGATCTTGGCCACCTCGTTGAGTACTGCCTGGCCGGCCACGATGGCACCGACCCGGTATCCGGGGATGGCCAGATCCTTGCTGAACGAGTGGAGGCTGATCAGCGTGTCGTCCCAGCGATCCCCGGCGAAGAGGTCGTGAGCGGGGTCGCTGGTCTCCCTGAAGTTGCGGTAGGTCTCATCGAGGATCAGCGCCACGTTGTGGTGCCGGGCCAGATCGAAGAACTCCGAAAGCGTGCCGGGGGCGATCGTGATCCCGGTGGGGTTTCCGGGCGACACCAGCAGGATGGCTCGGGTTCGGCTGGTCATGCGGTCGGCCACGTCGACCACCGACACGACACCATCAGGCCGAATGGGAACCAGCGTCGGTACGATCCGCTGCGCCTCCAGCCACATGACGTGGTTGAAGTAGTACGGGGTGGCGACGATAATCTCGTCGCCCGGACCCGCCAACGCGGAGCTCACCGAGCAGAACGCCTGGTTACAGCCGGCGACCACGTGGACGTTCTCGGTAGCCACGGTGCCGCCGTAGTCGGCGGACAGCGCATCGGCAAAGGCCTCGCGGAGCGTCGGAAGACCCATCACCGGTGCGTACCGAGCTGCGGTCGGTTCGTGGGCCAGCTCGGCGATTCGTTCCTCCACCAGCGGAGCGGGCGGGTAGCTGGGCGCAGCCTGGCTGAGGTCGAGGAAGGGTTGCCGTCCAGCCCGATGGGCGACATAGCCATGGGCAACCGCGATAGGCGAGGTGGCGATTTCCAGAACCGCAGGATTCAGCTGCACCACAAGAAACTATCTGTTCGTCCCTCCGGAAGCCCTTTCGCCCGCCCGCTGCTCGGTGGCCTTGTCCTTGGCGTGGGCGGCCAGACGTTCGAGCCCTTCGTCAACAGTCACCGCTGGTTTCCAGTTCAGGATGCGCCGAGTTTCCTGTTGGTCGAACCAGTGGGCGGTGCCAAGTTGTTCGGCCAGGAAGGTGGTCATCGGCGGCTCGCCGTTGAGGCGGGCTCGATCCCACACCCGTTCGGCCACCCAGCCGGCACCGAAGGCGATGGCCTTGGGCAGTCGGAGGCTCACCGGGGGGAGACCGTGCGCGCTGAGAATCCCGTTCACCAGTTCGGCGATCGGGCGGGGCTCCCCGTTGGAGACGACCAGCGGCCGACCTCCGGCATGGTCGATCCGGTCGACGGCTGCGATGATCGCATCGGCGGCGTTGCTGATGTAGGTGGAATCGATCAGCGCCGCTCCCGTTCCCACGAACGCAAGCCTGCCCTTCCGGGCCCGTTCCACGATACGACCGACCAGTTGTGTATCGCCCGGTCCCCACACCAGGTGGGGTCGAACGGCGGTCACCTGCATGGCTTTTTCGTGACGAGAGAGGGCGAACCCTTCGGCCAGGGCTTTTGAAGTGGCGTAGTGGCCACGGGACGAACCTGGATCGGCCTCACCAGCGGACGCACCGATCAGCGGCTCTCCGCCGTGGGCCACCGAGGGCGATGACACATACACCATCCCGGAGACTCCAGCCCGCTCGGCCTCCGTGACCACGATTTCGGTTCCGATCACGTTGGTGTCGTGGAACTGGTCCCAGGTGCCGACGATTCCCACCCGGGCGGCGAGATGAATGACGGCGTCGCACCCCTGCATTGCCGTTGCGACTATCTCGGGCTCAAGGATCGACCCCTGAACACATCTGGTTCCATCCACCTCGCTGGCCCGGCGTTGAAGGGTCACGACACTGCTACCTTGCGCCACCAGGCCGGTTGCCACCGCACGGCCGAGCAGGCTGGTGGCACCGGTGACCAGAACCTTCACGTTCAGATCCGTCCCGGCCGTTCGCCGGCCAGCACCCGATCGGCCCACCGAGCCACGCGTGCCCGGTCGACCTTGGAGTTGTGCCGCTTGTCCACGGGAACGTGCGGCGTCACCAACACCGCCGCCGGTTCCCGCCCGGTCGCGGCCGAGATCTGCGCTCGGATCGACGATGCCAGCGTCATCCCTGCCAGCGGACTGCGTCCGGCGGCTTCGATCTCGACCACCGCCACAACCACCTGGCGCCCCGGAGGGCCAACGCCGACCGCAGCCGCCCGACTGACCGTATCCACCCGTTCGGCGGCGTGTTCGATGGGAATCGGGGGCACCGGACCATCGACGGTAGAGATCACGTGGGGAACTCGGCCGCTGATCCACAAGAACCCGTCGTCGTCGAGTCGCCCGATGTCGCCGGTGCGATGCCACCCGTCGGCGGTCAGCGATCGGTGTTCGGTCCACCAAAGTCGGTCGTACCGCTCCTTGAGGTGGGGTGCTGAGACCACAACCTCACCCAGGACGTTCGCCTCCGAGGCGGGCTCAACAGCGGGTCGACCGAGGAAATCGAGTGGGTGGATGCGAACCGCGACACCCTTGATCGGCCGGCCCACACAACTTCCCTCGCCTCGACCTCGAGCCATACGGTCGACCAGCGACAGGTCTGCCACCGGCAGCACTTCGGTCATCCCATACGGGGCATGAACAGCCGCGTGGGGTGCCATCTCAGCCACCGCCTGGAGGAGGTCCAACCGCAAGGGAGCGCCGGCACTCATCACCAGTCGGACCTCGGCCACAGCAGCACGTTCCGACGCAGTCATCGACCGGGCGGTTGCAACTACGTTCTGCAACGCTGCGGGCGACGCGAAGATGATCGTGGCATCGATCTCAGCGGCTGCGGCACCCAGAGCCGAGGCGGTGAGTGTGGCTGGTCGGGTGACGTCCATCTCGGGCACGATCGATGCGATGCCGAGGGCGGGTCCGTAAAGAGCGAAGGGAGCGAAGGCCGCCACCAGCCGGTCACCGGAATCGATTCGATACAGCGCGCTGATCGCATCGCGCTGGGCCGCCAATTGTTCACTTCGATACTGAACACCCTTGGACGGCCCGGTGGAGCCCGAGGTGAAGCCGATCACTGCGGGATGGTCATTCCCGTTCGGGGCACCCCCGGCGGCTTCCCCCATCAGTTCGATCTCTCCCAGCGAGTGGGCGACCTTGAGCGCTGCCCGCAGCCGGCTGTCCATCTCACCTGCAACGATCTTTGTGCCCTTCCACCGGAGGGCTTTTGCGGCGGCGACCGCCGGCGAAATACCGATCAACCACTGCGGTGCCGCCGCCTTGATGGCCCTGTGCATGTTGCCAACTCCCAATCCGCCGTCGACCAGAACTGCGGTGAATCCGGCCTGCCAGCAGGCGTACAACACAACCGTCAGGTCGATACCCGGCGGAATCATGGTGGCCACTCGATCGCCGGGTTTGACGCCGGCCAGGGCCAATCCGCGGGCCACCCGGCCGGTTCGTTCGGCGAAGACTTCCGAGTCGATGCTACGCCATCGGTCGCCGTGCCGTTCCACCACCAGCGGTGACGCAGCGAGGTCCGTTGGCCTGAGCGGGCTGTCCGAGATGAGTGCCGGACGTGGTGGACGATCCTCGGCGGATACCCACTCCCAGAAGGCCTCGGCCACCGGGGCGTCTTCGGTGACGAAATGGCTGGCAGCCACGAATCGATGCACGTCAGCGTGTGGCAGTCGCTCTTCGAGGTCGTGGAGATACTGCTCGCTGAACACCGGATCCCTGGCTCCCCACAACAGAAGAGCCGGTACATCTGCCAGCTTCGACATGCCCGAGGCGACGCCGTCGAGTGCACCGAAGGAGCGATGGTTCTCGTCGAGAGGGATGTCGGCCACGAAGCCTCTGATCCCCGAACGCCGATCGGCGGTTCGATACGGAGCGAGGAAACCTTCTTGCACACTCTCCGCTGGGCGAGGACGAGACAGGGCCAAACCGGCCCGAATGAACGCGGTCGTGCGCTGGGTGACAGTGCGCAAGAAAGCCGCTGACCCTGCGGCCGTGATAAGTCTGGGTGGCGAGCCGGTCGAAGGCCGAGAGACGGCTGTGTTGGCCAGGACAAACCCCCGGAGTTGGTCTACGCGACGCTGTGCCCATCCCATCGAAATGGGCCCACCCCAGTCGTGGGCGAGGGTGATGACCGAACCATCAATTCCCAATGCGTCGGTGAGGGCGCAGAGGTCCTCGATCCGTTCAGCGAGGGATCGATCAGATCCGGTGTGCTCTGAGTAGCCCATGTTGAGATGATCAGGAGCGACAACCCGCACGCCGTCGGGTGCCGCTGCGATGACGTGTCTCCACAGGAACGACCACGACGGGTTTCCGTGGACACACAACACGGTGAGTTGTGGCGGATCGTCGGACCGCTCTGCGGCGTGGGTGTCGAGCACGTGGAAGGTTCGGCCGTCACCATCGAGTTCGGGGACGGCGACCAGGCGGGACCAGGCGGGATCGAGTTCAGCCAGCGGTGGCGGCAGATACGCAGCCAGTTCGGTTGGCGCTGCCACGGATCGGACTACCAGACCAGTTCGAGCACGCCCGCGTTCAAGCCCGACCCGATGCCCATGCACAGCACCCGGTCTCCGGCGTGAAGGGTGTCGGCGTAGTGGGCCAGCGTGAACGGGATCGCAGCCGGTCCGATGTTGCCGAACGTGGGAAAGGTCAGCGGTGCTCGCTCGGGGTCGATGCCCAGCACGTCGATCATGGCGGCGTGGTGCACCTTGGAGACCTGGTGAAGGATGTACCTGTCCATGTCCATCCATTCGGCAGTATCGGCGTAGTCCCACGCAACCTTGGCCAACTCGGTTCCGGCATCGAGCAGGGCGCGCGCATCGGTACGCATGTTCTCCAGCGACCCCACGCACAGCTCGTGATGTCGGCTCTCAGCCCTGAAGAACCCCTTGAGCACGGCATGACTGCCGGGGTTGGTGCTGTGTTTGCCTATCACCATGGCGGCCGCACCCGAGCCGAGGGTGAGCGAAGCGAAATTCTCCGAGAAGTCCTCGGCTGTTTCACCGTACGCGTTCAGGCGTTCGATCGTGTTCCCGTGGATCTCTCGTGTGCCTTCGCCATCGACCACCAAGGCGTACTCGATCTGGTTTGCCTCGATCATCAGGCCGGCCAGGTGAATCCCGTTGAGGAAGCCGAGGCAGGCATTGGAGATGTCATAGTTCATACAGGTGGGCGACAGATCGAGCATGTGATGAACCGTGACTGCGGTGGACGGCTCGAGCCGAGCACGACATACCGACGAGTCGATCAGCAGACCGATACGGCTGCGATCGATATCTGCGGCCGCGATGGCCTTGTCTCCGGCTGCTGCGGAGGCGTCGGCGAAGCTGAAACCCTCCGCCCACTGGCGGCGTTCGTGGACCCCGGCCAACCGATCGAGCAGACCGGGGCGGGCGCCGCCTTTCTCATAGAACGGTGCGAGCCGTTCGTCGATCTCGGCGGAGGTCACGACCTCGTGCCCCTCGATCCGGACCGACGACACAACGCCTACATCATCGAAATTGAAGTTGGCGTTGGTTGCATCCGACATCTGCGGGCCTTTCGGTTCTGAACCTACGGTCTATCGAGGTTCAGGCAGTCTCGCAGGCTCCGTGCCAAAAAGCTGCACTCACAACACAACGATGTCGACCGTTCGAAGATTCTTCCAGGGAAAACTCAATGATCTGCAAGTAGTAACCGAACAACAGGGGGGCGGCGAACTCCGATGTTCGCCCACCTTTGCAGGGGTCGGTCAGGTCGTGCGGCGGGCAAACCTGTGGCCGATCGGCCCCTGCCACATTCGTACCGAGCTTTCGAACACGACTACCTGTGCGCGCTGACCGCACTCGACCGCGCTTTGCTGCGAAACTCGTGGCGTGCGCGTAGCAACCGGGCTTCTGGCAGCGGCTGTGCTGCTGAGCGCGGCATGCACCACCACGCTGGCGTCGGACACAGACGGCACCACGAGCGCAGCACATTCAGCCGTCGTAGCCGGCCAACCAGCAACCACGTCCGGGCCGACAACCACCAGCACCGCACCGGAACCGACCCTCAAAGGCGGAGTGCCCGTGAGGGTTGTCGCAACCGATGCCTCGGGTTCGGCTCGCGTGCAGGCCACTCCGTTCCTACTCCGAGAGCGGAACCTTCCGACGGTCGATCTGCTCCCAGCTCCGCCTGACGACGGGGTGTTTCGATCGAGCGTGGCACCGCTCGACGACGTAACCCTGGGGCGATCCACCTGGAACGAAGACTGCCCGGTCGACCGAGACGAGCTGTCCTACGTGACGGTGAGCTTCATCGGCTTCGACGCCAAGCCCCATACCGGTGAGCTCATCGTGCAT
>JAHEJO010000029.1 GCA_024638805.1 Acidimicrobiales bacterium | reverse complement strand
GCAGGCTTGCCGACGCCGAGGTGTACGCCGACCCCGAGCTGATGCATGATCTGATCGACCGGCACGAGACGATCGAACGCCGGTTGCACCGCACGATGGCTGAATGGGAAGCGGCCGCGGAGAAGCTCGGCTGAAACCCCAGCGGGCGTTGTTCTCAGCGGCTGAGGTGGATCGCGTTGAAGATCAGGCCGGCATGGGAGTAGGCCATCGGCAGGTTCCCGAGCGCACGGCCCTCGATCGGGTCGTACTGTCCGGTCAGTAGCCCGGTTGCGCCCGCCATCTCGGACTGTCGTTCGAATATGTCGTCCGCTTGGTCGGTGCGGCCGATCAACACGAGCGAGTCGATCAGCCATGAGGTCGCCAGGTGGACGCCGTGCCTACGGCCTGGCAGGCCGTCGTCGCTGTGGGCGGAGTAGACGGTGCCTCCGGCCAGCAGTTCCCCACAGATCGCATCGACGGTGGCGACGAAACGGGGGTCCTCGGCCGGTAACAGTCCGGTGAGACCGACCGAAAGGGCAGCCGCATCGAGGTCGGTGCCGTCATAGGCGGCGGTGAAGGACTGTCGCTCCTCGTTCCAGCCCCGAGCGAGCACATCGGCGGCGATGCGGTCGCGCAATTCCAGCCACGAGTCGGGTGGACGATCGCAGAAGAACCGCGCCACACGGATCCCTCGATCGACGGCCACCCATGAGTACACTTTGGAGTGCACGTAGTGGCGGGGGGGCCGACGGATCTCCCACACCCCGTGGTCCGGCTCCCGCCACCGATGGGCCGTGGAGATCACAAGGTTCTCGACCAGTCGCCAATCCGGCATCGTCAGTTCATGACCCCGGGTGTGGAGCGAATCGACCAGGTCGATCAGGTACCCGTAGAGATCCAGCTGGACTTGCATGTCGGCGGCATTGCCAACCCTCACCGGACGAGATCCGCCGTAGCCGGAGAGTCCCGTGATCTCGGCCTCGGGTGAAAGGTGACGGCCGGTCACCGAATACAGCGGGGCGAGACGGTCGGTTGCGGGACGAACGACGAGCACATCCCTGAGCCAGTCGACGAAGCGTCGGCCCTCGTCCACCGAACCGAGTTCGGCGAGGGCCTGGCATGACATGGCTGCATCTCGCAGTCGGCAGTACCGCATGTCCCAGTTTCGGACGCCGCCGAGATACTCGGGCAGACTGGTCGTGACCGACGCCACGAGAGCACCGGTCGGTCCGTGTTGCAGCGACTGCAGGGTGACCGCACTTCGCAGTACGAGATCGCGGGCCTTTTCGGGGAGGTCGAGGTCATCTGACCGCTGGGTCCAGTAATGGTTGGTGTCGGCCTGACGGTCAGGCTCGGACCGCGGGTGGGGTTGGAGGGAGTCCGATCCGGAACGGAGCTCGAGAACGACCTGACCTCGGCTGAGGTCGACGACCGCACGGGCGGTCTCGCTCTGACCATCGCGCACCAGCTCCCAGCTGCTGTCGTCCCATCCGTCGCCGCTGCAGCGCAGGGCGAGTGGCTCGACAGCCCCACGGATGCGTACCCCGGCATCTTGGACGTCGAGTGAGGTTGGAATGCGACCGAAATCAAGTCGGGGTGCGAACTCGATCAGCACCTCGCCCGTGCCGGTCAGGACTCTGACGAGATCGGTCCGGCTGGCGAACTGTTCGGGCTGATGACCGGACACATCCATGTAGTCGGTGACGGCGAAATCGGCGAAACGAGACTCGAGCACCATCGACCCGGGCCGGTAGTGCTGTGTGACCGGCGCTGAACCGTCGATCGGTGATACGTCGAACGATCCGGCCGAGGGACCGCCGATCAGCTCGGCGAAAACGGCGCCAGAATCGATGCGCGGCACGCACATCCACACGAGGCGAGCATTCGGGTTGATCACCGCGGCGGTGCGCCGATCGGACAGGATCGAGTGGTCCTGGATGGGGAGCAGACCCGCCCCCGACAGCCAGGCTGCCCTCAGGTCCGAGAGCAGCGCCAGGATCCGAGCGACCGTCGCCGGCGAATCGATCCGGAACGCCGCTGCGGTCGGTCCCGTGCCAACGTGAATGCCGACGTCGGGACCGCGCAACGTCGCCATCGCATCCTCGTCGGTCGTGTCGTCGCCGAGGAAGACGACGGCGGTTGCGCCGACCTCACCCCGAATCCGCTCGAGCGCCTGCCCCTTGTTGGTGCTCGTGATCGTGAGCTCGACGATGTCATGGCCGCTGCGGGTGTGGATGCCCTCCCAGGTCGAAGGTCCAGCCTCGAGCGCCTCACGAGCCGGCTCGGACTGCCGGTCGGACAGTCCGCGGAAATGGAATGCGACACCCGCCGGTTTCTCCTCGACTCGCCCGGCGGTCTCGGCGCTTATGTGATGAGCGGCCGCGATCAGACGTTCCCGCAGCTGGGCTTGCTCAGGTGCGAGGTCCTGCGGGAACCCGACATCGAACTCGCTTCCATGACTGCCGACGAGACGAACCTTGTCGCTGACGCCCGCAACCGCTCGGAGGTCGACAAGCCCGCGTCCGGAAATCAACGCTGTATAGGTGTGGTCAGCTTCGGCGATGGCTCGGAGCGCGGTGATCGATTCGACATTGGCGACCGCGTCGTCGGGGTCGTCTACCAGTGCGGCCAGTGTTCCATCGAAGTCGGTGGCGACCAGAAGGACAGGTTCTGACGCCAGCCGTCGGAGCGCATCGCCGAGATGGCTGAGACTGTCGCTCGTCATCACAGGACAAATGTAGATCCACGGGAGGGGTTGGGTGCAAGAGCGAGGTGATTCCCATACGACGGAGCCGTGCCCGGGCCCTACACTTGGGCGCTCCATGCGTGCTCAAGAACTTCGCAAAGCATTCACCGACTTCTTCGTCGAACGCGGACATCAAGCAATCCCGTCGTCCAGTTTGATCCCCCACGACGACTCACTGCTGTTCACGAACTCGGGAATGGTCCCGTTCAAGTCATATTTCCAGGGCGACGAGAAGCCTCCATCACCGCGAGCGGTGTCGATTCAGAAGTGCGTGCGGGCCGGTGGGAAACACAACGATCTCGACGAGGTCGGCCGCACGAGTCGTCATTTGACCTTCTTCGAGATGATGGGGAACTTCTCCTTCGGGGACTACTTCAAGGAAACCGCCATTCCTCATGCGTGGACGTTCGTCACCGACGTGTTGGGACTCGACCCCGACCGCCTCTGGATCACCGTGCACCTCACCGATGACGAGGCGGCCGACATCTGGCATGAGGAGGTCGGCGTTCCCCGCGACCGCATCCAACGTCTGGACGACGACAACTGGTGGCGGATGGCCGACACGGGCCCCAACGGACCGTGCTCGGAGATCTTCTGGGACAAGGGGCCCGCCTATGGACCCGGAGGAGGACCGGCCAATCCGGAGGCGGACGAGCGGTATGTCGAGATCTGGAATCTGGTCTTCATGCAGTTCGAGACCAACTCAGCGGGAGAGTCCAAACCCCTACCCAGGCCAAGTATCGACACCGGGGCTGGTCTGGAGCGAATCCTGAGCGTTCTGCAGGAAAAGGACTCGATCTTCGAGATCGACGAGATGGCGCGCCTCATCGAGGTCGCATCTGAGGTCACCGGCTACGCCCTCGGCGCTGATGATGACTCCGACCTCGCCCTTCGGGTGCTGGCCGAGCACGCTCGGACCACCACCTTCCTGATCTCCGATGGCGTTTTTCCGAGCAACGAGGACCGTGGCTATGTGCTGCGGCGGATCATGCGACGCGCCACCCGGTTTGCCTACTTGCTCGGTGTCACCGACATCGTCTCGCCCAAGCTGGTCGACGCGGTCGTCGAGATCATGGGTGCTGACTACCCCGAGATTGCAAAGAACCACCAGCTCGTCCGCACGGTGGCCGAACGCGAGGAGGCGCAGTTCCGGCGTCGCCTCGCCAACGGCCTGAAGATCCTCGACGAAGAGCTGGCCGACCTCCCGGCGGGTTCGGATGTTCCAGGGTCGACGGTGTTCCTTCTCCACGACACGTACGGATTCCCCAAGGAGGTCACCGCCGAGGTGGCCGCCGAGCGGGGCTACGGTATCGACCTCGAAGGTTTCGACCTCGAGATGGGACGCCAGCGCGATCGTGCCAAAGCGGCGCACAAGGTCTCCCGCGTCGCCTCCGATGCCGAGGCGGTCGCCGACCTGGTCGAACGGGGCGAACTCACACTCTTCGTCGGACGAGACCATCTGAGCGACGTGCCCTCCGAGGTGGTGGCCGTCACCGGTGGCGAAGGTGAACCGACCAGCATCTTCTTGTCCCGCAGTCCGTTCTATGCCGAGGCGGGCGGACAGATCGGCGACACCGGAAGTATCCGCGCCATCGATGCGAACGGCGATGTCGTCGCCGAGGCCAGGGTGTTGGACACCGTCTATGCCGTCCCGGACGTGCAACGTCACATCGTGGAGATCGTCTCAGGTTCCTTCGCGGCAGGAGATCACGTGAGGACCTCGATCGACATCGATCGGCGCGACCGAATCCGTCGGTATCACACCGCGACCCACCTCGTCCATTGGGCGCTACGGGAGGTTCTGGGCGAGGGGGCCAAACAGCAAGGCTCGCTCGTCGCTCCCGATCGGCTCCGGTTCGACTTCTCCCATCACGAGGCGATGACCCCGGCCCAGATCCGCAGGGTCGAGGATCTCGTCAACGACCAGGTTCTTTCGAACGCTCCGGCGACCCACCCCGAGGTCTCACGTGAAGAGGCTGAAGCGATGGGGGCCATCGCCTTCTTCGGCGACAAGTACGGCGATCGGGTACGGGTGCTCAGCGCCGGTCCTTCGGTCGAGTTCTGCGGAGGGACCCACGTGACAGCGTTGGGGAGCATCGGCCCGGTGAAGATCGTCTCGGAGAGCTCGATCGGTTCGAACATCCGGCGCATCGAAGCGATCGCCGGTGACGAGACCATCGAGTTGATCCGGTCCGAGCAAGCGAGATTGACCGAAGCGGCCGAACTCCTGAACGTGCCGGTCGGCTCGGTGTCGGAGGGTGTTCGGAAACGGCTGGCCGAGATCAAGGCTCTGCATGACGAGGTCGCTGACCTGCGCCGCCGTTTCGCTGTCGGGCAAGCGTCCGAACTCGCCGCAGGTGCGGTCGGCGGCGCCGTGCTCGCGAGGATCGACGGCCCGGCCCGGAACGATCTCAAGGATCTCGCCGTCGCCGTGCGTGATCAGCCGGGGATAGAGCTGGTCGTCCTGGCCGGGGCTCCCGACGGCGGCGGTGCCGCCCTCGTCGGTGCCGTGACCCCCGACGCCGGCATCGAAGCCGGCGCTCTGATCGGACCGGCTGCCGCGGAGATCAGTGGTGGCGGCGGCAAGGGCAAGGATTTTGCGATGGCCGGAGGCAAGGACCCCGCCGGGCTCGACCGCGCCCTCGACGTCGTTCGCAACCTTCTGAGCGACCGTCACACCTGAACCGATGACGGCTCGACGCACCGGTCGTGGCCTCGGCATCGATCTGGGGACCAGGCGAATCGGCGTCGCCGTCTGCGACAGCGACGGCAAAGTCGCCAGCCCGTACCAGACCATCGAACGTCACGGTGACAGGCGACGAGACCACCGACGCCTCACCGAGCTGGTTGCCGAGAACGAAGCTGTGTTCGTGGTGGTGGGTGTTCCCTACACCTTGAGTGGCGGTGACACCGGTCCGGCGGCCGGCGCGATCCTCCAGGAGATCGACGAGCTTCGGATGGCGTTGCCCGAGACCTGTCAGCTCCACCTCCAGGACGAACGCCTGACGACGGTGACCGCCGATCGGCGGCTGACCGAGATGAATGTCAGAGGCCGACGCCGTCGACAGCTCGTCGACCAGATCGCCGCAGCCATCATCCTCCAGACTTGGCTGGACCGGCACCCCTCGTCGTGATCGCATGCAACCGACCGATCCGGTGGTGTACGACGGTGTTCATCGAACGAAGATGACGACCTCGGGCGCGACGGGATGAGTACCATGGATCGGGTGACAGCCCCCACACAGCCTCCTGTCATCGAGCCACCCGACGAACTCGGCTGGGACGAGGAGGAAGAGTTTGTTCGGGTGCGCCATGCCGGCTGGCGAATCGGAGGTGGTCTCATCTCGGCGATCCTCATCCTCGGCATGGGCTTCGTGGCGATACGGGAGGGGCGGGCGTGGTTCGATCGCCAGCTCGATCCGGTCGGCGAGCCGGGCGAGGCGATCGACGTGACCGTGCCGCGTGGGGCCACCACGTCGGACATCGCCGTCCAACTCGCAGAGGCTGAGGTCATCCCCAACAGCACGTTCTTTCGCTATTACGCAGAGTGGAACGACGAAGGTAACTTCCAGGCCGGCGACTACACGTTCGCCAAGAACTCCTCGGCCGAGGAGGCGATCGCCGTGCTGAACGCCGGTCCCAAACCGCCGGAGGTCGATCAGTTCATCATCCGAGAGGGCTTGTGGACCTCGGAGATCATCGCCGAACTCGCACGACAACTCCCCGGTGTCCCCGAGAGTCAGTTCGCATTCGCGCTCGATAACAACCTGGTCAGCACCCGCTATCGACCCGACGACGTGACCTCGTGGGAGGGTCTTCTCTTCCCCGACACCTATGACATCAACAAGAGGTCGAGCGCCACCGAGATCCTCCAGCGCATGAGCGACGAATTCGCCCGGGTGACCGGCAGCATCGGCTACGGCGGGGCAGAGACCAAACTGGGATACTCCGCATACGAGGTGCTGATCGTCGCGTCGTTGATCGAAGCCGAGACCAGGGTGGACGAAGAGCGGCCACTGGTCGCATCGGTGATCTACAACCGCCTGCGAGAGCGATGGATTCTCGGCATCGACGCAACATGCATCTACGGCGCCGGCGACCGCCAGGTCGAGCTCACCAGGTCAGTACTCGATCAGGAGAGCCCGTACGGCTGCCGCAACGTGCGCGGACTGCCGCCGACACCGATCAACTCACCGGGCCGTGCATCGCTCGAGGCAGCATTGAACCCGGCCGAAACAGACTTCTTCTACTACGTGCTCACCGATCCCACGGGACGCCACACCTTCGTCGAAACCGAAGTGGAGTTCAACGAGGCGGTCGCGGTGTGCCGCGAGCTCGAGTTGTGCTGACGACGTAGTGTTCGACCCGATCAGCCCCACCGGTTCGACCCGTCTGGCCGCGGTGATCGGTTCGCCCGTGAATCACTCGCTGTCGCCTGCGATTCTCAACGCTGCGTTCGCCGCGACCGGCATCGATTGGATCTACGTCGCTCTCGAGGTGGCTCCCGGTCGGGGGAGAGCCGCGGTCGAGGCGATGCGGACGCTCGGAATCGCCGGTCTGAGCGTGACGATGCCGCACAAGGCTGACGCAGCCAGGTCGATCGACCGGCCCTCGGCCTCGGTGGTTGCGCTGGGTGCGTGTAACTGCATCTTCTGGGACGGCGAGGTCCTCGCCGGCGACAACACCGACGGCGACGGATTCGTCGCCGCCTTCACCGCCGAGACCGGTCGGGCCGTCACCGGACTTCGATTCGCCGTGCTCGGTGCCGGCGCAGCGGCACGGTCGATCATCGAGGCACTGGGACGAAGCGGTGCTGATGCGATCGATGTCTGGTCTCGGACGGCCGTTTCAGCTGCGGCGGCCGCCGAGGTCTCCCCGGTGGCGTCGCCGGTATCGATCGAGCGGGTGCATCGGTCCGACGTGGTCATCAACGCAACACCGGTCGGAATGGCAGGAAGCGAAAATCCTCATGGCATCCCACTCCCCGCCGACGTGATACGAGAAGATCAAATAGTATGTGACATCGTCTATGAGCCTCGGCTAACCCCCTTGATGGTGGCGGCCCACCAGCGGGGGGCAACCGTTCTCGGAGGCGTTGGCATGTTGGTTCACCAAGCTGCACGCCAATTCACCCATTGGACCGGACACCCGGCCCCACTGGATGCAATGAAGCACGCGGTTCTACAAGGAAAGTGAATGGCGATGCTTCAGGGATCACTGGACAACTTCACACTCGACGAAGTACTCAGCCTTCTCGCAGGCGCCCACAAGAGTGGGCACCTCAGGATCACAGGAGATCGCGGGACGGGGTCGCTGTGGGTTCAGGACGGCGAGTTGGTCCAGGCCGAAGCATCGAACGTCACCACAGGCGGTGACTGGGAAGATGTCCTGTTCGAACTCCTGCGGTTCGAGAGCGGCAACTTCTCCTTTGTCGCCGACGACATGGCACCGTCGCCATCCGAACCAGAATCGGTTGCACCGCTCGTCGAACGGGGCCGAGAACTCCTCGTCGAGTGGAAATCGATCGAGGGCGCGATCCGCACGCTGGACCATTTCCTCACCCCGGTCAAGACCCTGCCCAGCGAACAGGTGATGCTCACCAGCTCGGAGTGGGAGACGATCGTCGCCATCGGCGAGGGCAGGACCGTCGCCCAGACCTGTGGGCGCCTGGGGATCGGCGAGTTCAAGGGTTGCCGGCATATCAAGACCGTCGTCGAGCGCGGGTTGGCGGTGCTCGACGAACCGTCGTTGCCCCGCCGCGTGGCGCTGAGCGACCCGGAGCAGTCCGCGCTGGCAGAAGCGTCGGTGGACACACCGCCGTCGCTCGAGGATCACGACACCAACACCGTGCCGATCATCTTCGCGAGCACCGGCTCATCCAGCGAACCGTCTGCCGCCGTGCCGCCGCCACCGCCGGCCCCACCCAGCCCGGATGAGATCCGCCAGTTCGGCGAGACGGGCAACGACCCTTCGACGCTGTCCGAGGTGCCTCCGCCGCCCCCGCCGCCGCCCCCGGGGATCAATCCGGACGGGTCAGCAGCAGCAGACGACGAAGCCAGCCTGCTGATGAAGTATCTGCAGAGCGAGAACTAGCCGATGCCGCTCACAGCGGCGGTGTGCGTGATCCTGGGTCTGGTGGTTGGACCTTGGCTCGGGCTGGGGGTCGATCGCAGTGTCGAGCGCGAGCGGCTGGAACCTCACCTGCGGTGCGGGACGTGCCGCTCGACCCTCGGCCGGACCTCGCTTCTACCGCTGCGGTCATGGTTCGCCACCTGCCCGCAAGGCCATCGCAGCTGGCGATATCCCGTGGTCGATGTCAGCGCCGCCGTGCTTTTCGGGATCGCCGGCTGGCGCTTCGGCTGGTCCTGGCAGCTCTGGCCCTACCTTCTGTTCTTTGCCGTGCTCATCGTCATGAGCGTGGTGGATCTCGAACACAAGCTGTTGCTCAACATCTTGACCTTCCCGACCCTGGCTCTGGGGCTGTTCGCGGTGCTGGCCCTCAGCACACCGAATGGCTTCTCGGAAGGGATCGCCCCGGCGTTGTGGGCCGCAGGGGCGTACTTCGCCTTCTTCTACCTCGCCCATCGGATCTATCCAGCGGGTATGGGCCTGGGCGATGTGAAGCTGGCTCCCAGCCTCGGGTTGTTCATCGGCTGGTTGACCGAGGATCCGTTCGTGGCCGTGGAACTCATGCTGTTCGCCGTTCTCATCGGCCTCGTCGCCGGTGGGCTCATCGGTTTCATCGCCCAGCGGAGCCGAAAGGCGGAGATACCGTTTGGTCCCTTCATGGCTCTGGGCGCTGTCGTGGTGATCGCCTCCACGTCTCCCGCAGCCGTGAACTGAACCACGATGACGCCGCTGGCCGGAGTCCGAGTGATCGAGGCCGCCGCGTTCATCGCCGGACCGTTCGCAGCGATGATCCTGGCGGATCTGGGTGCGGACGTCATCAAGGTGGAGCCGCCCCGCGGTGAGACATACCGCAGGATGGGTCGGGTCCACGGCGAGTCCTCCTTGCTGTACCGCGGAGTAAACCAGAACAAACGAGGCGTGGTCCTCGATCTCAAGGATGAGCGGGGACTGAAGGACCTGCATGCGCTGCTCGCCGACGCCGACGTCTTCCTCACCAACTGGCGGCCGGGTGTCGCCGAGTCGTTCGGACTCACCGACACGGCTCTACGAACTCGCTATCCCTCGCTGATCTGGGTCCGGGTGTCGGGCTATGGGCAGGACGGCCCGAAAGCCACGAATCCGGCCTACGACGCAGTGATCCACGCCGAATCCGGCGCGATGCGATCCGGAGCCGGCCCTGCCGATCCGCCGGCCGACGCCAACTCCAACGTGGCCGACAAGGTGACGGCGATGATGGCCGCCCAGACGGCAACCGCGGCACTCATCGAACGGTCCAGGTCGGGCCGGGGAATGGTGTGCGATGTGTCCATGCTCGACACCACCGCCTATTTCTATGGTGGCGACATCAGCACGGGACATCGGGTTCCCGGCCCGGAGATAGATCCGGGTCCTGCCGACACCGGCGTACGCCGTACCTCCTTTTCGACCGCCGACGGATGGCTGAGCATCGTTCCGGTCACGAGACGTCAACTGCTCGGTGTGCTCGAGGTCATCGACCACCTCGGAGAATGGGATTCGATCAAGCGGAACGGATCCGATGGCATCTGGCCGGCGATGGTGGAGGTCATGGAGCCCATCCTTCTCACCGCCAGTGCCGAGGAGTGGCAACGCCGCTTCGCCGAGGCCGATGTGCCGAGCACCGTCGTGAAGGACTTCACCGCCCATCTCGATGACGAACAGGTCGCCCACAACGCCACCTACGTACCGATCGATGATCCGGGAACCGGACAATTCCTGCAGGTCAGGTATCCCGGGCTGTTCGACGGAGCGCCCGTCGACATCGAGCACCGACCGGCTCCCGGCCTCGGGGTGGATCGACGCTGACGGCTCGGCCCGTCCTGGCGGTGTGGTTAGGCTGAGCCGGTGACGCCTGTGGTGCTCGTCGGCCTGATGGGGGCAGGAAAGACAACGGTTGGGCGGCGATTGGCCGCCCGCGGTTCGGCTCGGTTCTTCGACCTCGACGCCCACGTCGAACAGCGGTCGCACATGACGATCGCGGAGATTTTCGAACGCGAGCGGGAAGCCGGGTTTCGCACTCGGGAGACGGGCGCCCTGCTCGAACTCCTTTCCGACGCCGCCGGCTGCATCATCGCGCTCGGTGGCGGCGCGGTTCTCTCCGAGGTCAACCGAAATGCTCTTGCATCGTCCGGGGCCGTCGTGGTGTACCTGAAAGGGTCGCCGGTGGAGCTGGCGGCCAGGATCGCCGGCGACGCGAACCGCCCGTTGCTGGGCGAGGAAGCCGTCACTTCGTTGACGCACCTTCTCGATCGACGCGAACCGCTGTACGCCGGAACCGCCGATGTGGTGGTCGACGTGGATGATCGGATCGTCGAGCAGGTGGTCGACGAGGTTGCTGAGGCGGTTGGCGTGAAGCGGGCAACCGACGGTGACGTCCACTACGAACCGGTCAATGTGGGGGGCGGGCGTGACTATGTCACGCATGTCGGGAGTGGCGTACGCCACCATTTGGCCGAGGTGCTCCCGCCCACCTGCCGGCGAGTGGCGATTCTCACCCAGGCCCACCTTCCATGGACGGTGGATCCTGGCCGGGAACATCGGGTGTTCGACGTCCCCGACGGGGAAGCGGCGAAAAGCCTTTCGGTCGTAGCCGACGTCTGTGGTGAGCTGGCGCGCTGGGGTATGACCCGCAATGACGTCGTCGTCACCGTCGGCGGGGGAGTGGTCACCGATCTGGGCGGGTTCGTGGCGTCGGTGTATCACCGGGGCGTTCGCGTGGTCCACGTCCCGACCACCCTGCTCGGCCAGATCGATGCGGCCATCGGTGGCAAATGCGGCGTCAATCTGCCGGAGGGGAAGAACCTGGTGGGGTCCTTCTGGCAGCCGAGCGCGGTTCTGTGTGACACCGAAACGCTGTCAACCCTGCCCGCCGAGGACTTCGCCGCCGGTTTGGGCGAGTTGGCCAAATACCACTTTCTGGGCGCCGCTCATCTCGACCAGCTGGATCTTCCGGCCCGAGTAGCAGCATGTGTCCGCCTCAAATCCGACATCGTCGGCCAGGACGAGTTGGAGCAGGGCCGGCGGGCCATCCTCAACTACGGACACACGCTGGCCCACGCGCTGGAGACCGCCACCGGTTTCGGGATCCGGCACGGGCTCGCCGTGGCCACCGGCCTGCCGTACGCCGCCGAGGTCGCACGACTGCTGGGCCGCATCGGTCGAGATCGCGTCGACGAGCACTTCAGGGTCCTCGACGCGTACGGCCTGACCGCTCGAATCCCCGACGGGATCGATCCCTCCGACCTGGTCGACCTGTTCGGCCGCGACAAGAAGGCGGTGGACGGTGTCACGTTCGTCCTCGATGGCCCGACCGGGGTCGAACCCGTGATGGTCGAGGACCGTGAAGTGCTCCTGGCGGCCTTCGACGTGTTCGAGCGGTGACGCGGATGAACCGGCCGCCGATGGACCGAACAGGCCGTCTCGACCGTCTCCGCTCCAGGATGACCGCCGACGGCGTGAGCCAGTTGCTGCTCAGCGATCTGTTGAACATCCGATGGCTGTCCGGGTTCACCGGGTCCAACGCCCTCATGTTGGTGTCGGCGGACCGGACCGTGCTCATCACCGACAGCAGATACGAGATCCAGCTGGCCGAACAAACCCCATCCTGGATCGCACCGGTCATCTCCGGTTCCGCCGACGGGGACCGCGCCGACGATCACATCGTGGGGTCACTCGAAGGTTCCACCCTCACCATCGAAGCCGACAGCATGTCGGTCGCCGCACTGGAGTCGCTGGAAAGCGCGATCCGGGACGCGGGTCGTCCGGTCGACCTCGCCCGGTCCGAAGGGCTCGTGGCCGACCTCCGGCGGATCAAGGATGCGGGGGAGATCGACCGCTTGCGCCGAGCCGCCCGGATCGCCGACGCCGCTCTGGAAGCGACGTTGACCTGGCTCCGCCCGGGCAAGACCGAACGTCGAGTCGCTCGCCAGCTCGAGTGGGAGATGGCCGAAAGGGGGTCCGAGCGACCCAGCTTCGAGACGATTCTGGCCAGTGGTCCCAACGGCGGCATGCCGCATGCTCGTCCGTCGGACCGGCAACTGGTGGAAGGCGATCTCGTGGTGATCGACTTTGGCGCGACGGTCGACGGCTACGGCTCTGACATGACCAGAACGATCGTGATCGGTAATCAGCCCACTGATGTTCAGCGGCGCTGGTACGACAACGTGGCGGCGGCTCAAGCCGTCGGTGTTGCAGCAATCCAGGCGGGTACCGCCCTGCGGTCCATTCACCGGGACACGCACGGGCATCTCGTCGCTTCGGGCCAGAACGGTGTCTATCAACACGGAACCGGGCACGGGGTTGGACTGTTCATACACGAGCGCCCGATCCTGTCGTCGAGAATCGAAGGCGACGTCGAGTTGGGAATGGCGCTGACCGTCGAACCCGGTGCCTATCTGGCCGGGGTCGGCGGCGTGCGGGTCGAAGACCTCGTCGTCGTCACCCCCGACGGGTGTGAGGCGCTCAGCCGGTTCCCCAAGGGCCTCGTGCCGTCGTTGTAGCCTCGGGCTGTTCTCCGGCTCAAGCCGGCCAGGCGCAGCGAGGCGGGCCCCGACGGTCCCGGGCCGATCTACACTGTTAGGGCTATGGCGTCGATAAGTACCACAGACTTCAAGAACGGAATGGCCATCGATCTGGGGAGCGACGGTCTCTTCCAGATCAATGCGTTCCAGCATGTGAAGCCGGGCAAAGGTGGGGCATTCGTGCGAACGACCCTTCGGAACATGCGTACCGGCGCCGTCGTCGACAGGACCTTCCGGGCCGGAGAGAAGATGGAGCGAGCCTTCATCGACAAGCGAGATCAGCAGTACCTCTACCGCGACGGCGACGGTTTCATCATCATGGACTCGGAGAGCTACGAACAGCAGACCGTGCCGGTCGAGACGATGGGCTCGGCTGGTGACTTCCTGCGGGAAGGCGACACGATCACCATTCAGTTCTACGGAACCGAGATCGTCGGGTCTGAGATGCCCGCCGCGGTCGAACTCACGATCACCGACACCGAGCCCGGTGTGCAGGGCGATCGGGTGTCCGGGGCACGTAAGCCGGCCACCCTCGAAACCGGTCTGGTGGTTCAGGTGCCGTTGTTCATCGAGCAGGGTGACGTCGTGAAGGTCGACACCCGATCGGGCGAGTACATCACCAGAGCCGGATGAAAGCTCGCGTCCGGGGCGAGATCGGCAGTAGACGAGCCGCCCGGGAAAACGCCGTCGAACTGGCGTACGAACAGGAGATGCGCGGTCTGGACACCGACGACCTGCTCGCCGGTCTGGTCGTCGGTCCGGACGATCTGACCGTGCAGCTGCTTCGGCGGGCCGAGCACCATCGCACCGAAGCTGATGCGCTGATCGACGGGGCGTCCGAACGCTGGGATCTCCATCGCATGCCGGTCATGGACCTGATCGTTCTGCGGATGGCTGTCGCAGAACTGCTCGACGGCCTGACACCCCCCGGCGTCGTGATCGCCGAGGCGGTCTATCTGACCGGTCTCTTCTCCACCGAGGAGTCCAGCCGGTTCGTGAACGGCGTACTCGGCACGATTTCCCGAAACCTGGGCACCGCCGACGGCTAGAGGCGATCGGGGCGCCATACTTGGCACGTGCGCGAAAACACTCTCAAGTCGGCGTGGTTGGGCGGTGAGAGCACGATGGGTCTCTGGTTGACGTCAACCAGTCCGCTGATGGCTCGACGACTTGCCCATTCCGGCGCCGACTACGTGTGCGTCGACATGCAGCATGGCACCTCCGACTACACCCAGGCGCTGGCGATGCTGATGGCCATGGAGCGTGCGCCGGCCGTCCCGATCGTGAGGGTCCCCTGGAACGAACCGGGCATCATCGGGCGCGTGCTCGACGCCGGTGCGATGGGAGTGATCGTCCCGATGGTCAACACCGTGGCCGAAGCCGAGGCTGCGGTGAGAGCCTGCCGCTATCCGCCGCACGGTTCACGCAGCAACGGCCCGATCATCGCCGCCGATGCCCTGGGTCCGGACTACGCCACCGGTGCCGATCAGCAGATCGTGTGTATCCCGATGATCGAGACCAGCGAGGCGGTCAGCAACGTCGGCGCCATCGCCCGGGTACCGGGAATCGATGCGTTCTACGTGGGTCCCGGCGATCTGAGCCGATCGCTCGGTCTGGTCCCCGACCTGGAGCAGATGGCCCCGACCTTCGTCGCGGCGGCGCGCCAGATCATCGATGCCGCCGAGGCCAACGGGATCGCTGCGGGCATTCACAGCACCCCGGCGATGAGCGCGGCCAGAATCGATTTCGGCTTCCGTATGGTCACGGTCACCAGCGATCTGCAGGCGGCCGAGATGTTCGCCCGGTCCTCGATCGAAGCGGTCCGGTCCGGCGATAGCGGCGGCGGGTCCGCTTCGGGTTACTGAGAGCTGATCGGAGGCGTCGCGTCGTAGCCTGAGCCGATGAGCGACCGAGTACTGGACGTCCTTTCCTCGTCGGGGGTGGACTTCGAGGTGATCCCGATCGATCCGGCGCTGGCGGACACCGCCCAGTTCTGCGAGGCCTATGGCTATGCCCTGGAGGATTCGGCGAATACGATTCTCGTCGCCGGGAAGGCCGACCCGCCCGTGCACGCTGCATGCATCGTGCTCGCCCATACCAAACTGGACGTGAACAGGACGGTGAGGAAACGTCTCATGGTGCGCAAGGCGTCGTTTGCGCCGAGCCAGGACACCGAGCGGCTGACAGGGATGTCGATCGGAGGCGTCACCCCGTTCGGCCTACCCGCCGACCTCCCACTGTGGGTCGACTCGAGGGTCATGGACCGCAGGCGCGTGATTCTGGGCGGGGGAAGCCGGGACCGGAAGGTGCTGGTGGCCCCCGAGGTTCTGTTGAGGATCGGGGCGGTCGTGGTCGACGGCCTGGCCAGCTACGCGTCAGCCTGAACTTCCCAGCCGATAGGATCGCGCCGGGCAACAACCGTGAAATGGGTCCGAGAGGCCCATACGGGAGGAGTAATGGTGGTATCTACGGGCCGAAGCCGCCGTGGCTGAACGCGAACGACGGCTCACACCTCCCTACGGGGGTGTCTTCGTGCCGAGAAGCACGGTGCTCGATCGCGAGGCGGTCGCCCGAGCCGTGCGTCGGATGGCGCACGAGATCATCGAACGAAACGAAGGTTTGGAGAACCTCTGCGTCGTCGGCCTCCAGACCGGAGGGGTTCCCTTCGGGTCGGCGATCGTGCGCCAACTCCGAGACATCGAGGGCACCGAGGTGCCGTTCGGCAAACTCGACGTCGCGTTCTATCGGGACGACATCAACCTGCGTCCGGTTCTGCCCGAGGCGGTCACCGACATCCCCTTCGACGTCGACCGCACAACCGTCGTGCTCGTCGATGACGTCCTGTTCACCGGGCGCACGATTCGGGCTGCTCTCGATGCGCTCATCGATCAAGGTCGAGCTCGAGCTGTTCAACTGGCGGTGATGATCGATCGAGGCCATCGAGAGCTGCCGATCCGACCCGACTTCGTGGGGAAGAATCTGCCCACCCGACGAAGCGAGGTCGTCAATGCCACGCTCGAAGGCGTACAGCTCGGCGAGATGCAGCGGGGTGGACATTGAATCAGCTCCTCACCGTCGAAGATCTGTCGGTTGCAGAGATCGATCACCTTCTGGAGTTGGCCCGCTCGTTCGATGCGGTGCTCGGCCGTTCGGTGCCGAAGGTGCCCGCCCTGCGGGGCAAGACGGTCGTTCTCGCATTCTTCGAGGATTCCACCAGGACAAGAGCCAGCTTCGATCTGGCTGCCCGCCGGCTCTCCGCCGACGTCGCCACGTTCGCAGCCGGCTCGTCATCGCTGAGCAAGGGTGAGTCGCTGCGCGACACGGTCGAGACGATCACGGCCATGGGCGTCGACGCCATCGTGGTCCGCCATCCCCATCCCGGAGTCCCACTCGCGATCAGCCGCTACACCACAGCATCGGTCATCAACGCCGGCGACGGCCGCCACCAACACCCGACCCAGGCTCTGCTCGACGCACATACGCTGCGAGAGACGCTCGGTGACATCGAAGGGCGTCGGATACTGATGTGCGGGGACATCCTCAACAGCCGGGTCGCTCGTTCGAACATCGCGCTGTTCTCCAAACTGGGAGCCGAGGTGATCGTGTGCGGGCCGAACACCCTGCTTCCGCCCCATTCCGGCTCCGAGATGTTCGGTGTATCTGTCGAGGTTGTCGAAGATCTGGATGCGGTGATCCCTACGATCGACGTCGCCTACATGCTCAGGATCCAGCAGGAGCGCATCGCCGACGCCGCCCTCCCGACGCTCCGTGAATACCGGAGCGTGTACGGGCTGACCGTCGCCCGGGCTGACCGCATGGCGCCCCAGGCGGTCGTGATGCATCCAGGACCGATGAACCGCGGTGTCGAAATCGACCCGGATGTGGCCGATTCGGAGCGGGCCCTGATCACGACTCAGGTGGCCAACGGTGTGAGCGTCCGCATGGCCGTGCTGTACGAACTGCTCGGACCGGGCCAGTTCGACGACCGCGACAGCGGAACCTACGCGCTGAGCGCCGAGTTCGACCTCATCAACCCCGATGGATCCCACGATGAGACCCAACAACACGCCGAGCAGGAGGTTGTCAGATGAAGCCGACGATCGTTCTCAAGGATGGCCGACTGATCGACCTAGCCGGCGATCGCATCGCCGACGTTGTCGTCGACCCGAACTCCGGTCTGATCACGGGCGTCGGAACCGGTCTCGCCGCCGACGAGGAGATCGATTGCGACGGCCTGGTCATCTCCCCGGGTTTCGTCGATCTCCATGCGCACCTTCGAGAACCGGGGCTCGAGGCGGCCGAGACGATCCTGACCGGCAGCCGCGCTGCGGTACGCGGAGGATTCACCGCCGTCGTCGCAATGCCCAACACCACGCCCACCACCGATTCGGCTGCGGTCGTCGAACAGGTTCTGGCGGCGGGACGTCATGCGCTCTGCGAGGTGTCGCCTTCGGCAGCGATCTCCGTCGGCCGGAAAGGCCACCAACTGTCACCCATGGCCGAGCTCGTAGGCGCCGGGGTCAGGATCTTCACCGACGACGGCAACGGGGTGCAGGACGACCGGTTCATGCGTCGGGCCCTCGAATACGCACGGGGTCTGCCCGATGACGACCGACCGATCGTGCTCGCCCAGCATTGCGAGGTGGAGGCGCTCACCGAGGGCGGGGTCATGCACGAAGGACAATGGAGCGCTCGTCTTGGACTCGGCGGCCAACCATCGGAGGCCGAGGAACTGATGGTGATGCGCGATATCACCCTGGCCCGGATGACCGGTGCCCGTGTGCACTTCCAGCACCTGTCCTCAGCGGGCAGCGTCGCCATGGTCCGGGCCGCCAAAGCGGCCGGCATGCCGGTGACCGCCGAGGCGACACCCCATCACTTCAGTCTCACCGATGCGTGTTGCGCCGGTTTCGACCCGATCTTCAAGGTCCACCCACCGCTGCGCACCGAGTACGACGTCGCTGCGGTCAGAGAAGGCCTGGCCGATGGGACGATCGATGCCATCGCCACCGATCACGCGCCCCACACTCCCGAATCCAAGGAGCGCTCGTTCGACGATGCGCCGCCGGGCATGCTCGGCCTCGAGACCGCTTTCGCCGTTGCACTGGATGAGCTCGACCTGCCGCTGGCAGACCTGCTCGCCCTCTTGACCTGGCGGCCGGCCGCTATTGCAGCGCTCACCGATCGCCATGGGTTGGCGCTGGCGGCAGGTCGTGAGGCAAACCTCACGATTCTCGATCTGGATCACCGGTGGGTCGCCACCGGTGAGGAAATGGCCAGCCTGGCCCGCAACACACCATTTGAAGGTCGGGAGCTGACCGGCAGGGCGAAAGACACCTTCTGGAAGGGCGAACGGGTGCTGGCTGATTTCGAGGTGACCCGGTGAACGCAACCCGGAGGCCCACCGTGGCTGCGCTGGTCCTGGCCGACGGCTCGATCTTCGAAGGGGAGTTCATCGGAAGCCGGCCCCGTGGAGGGATCGCATCCGGCGAGGTCGTTTTCAACACGGCCCACTGCGGGTATCAGGAGATCATCACCGATCCGTCCTACGCCGGTCAGATCATCACGTTCACCTCTCCCCACGTCGGCAACTACGGAACAAACACCGCCGACGCGGAGAGTCGAGGGGTGTTCGGCCGGGGCGTGATCGTCCGACAGCTCGCTCGGCGGGCATCGAACTGGCGGAACGAACTGGACATCGAGCGCTTCCTCCTCGCCCAGCAGCTGCCGGGGCTGAGCGGGCTGGACACCCGCCGACTCACCCGACTGCTGCGCGACACCGGCGCCATGGTCGGCGCATTCGGGCCGGTCGAAGGACCCGATGCGGTGTCGACCGAACAGCTGGCCGCGGCCGCCCAGGCCGAACCCGGCACCGACGGCGTGGACCTCGTCGCCACCGTCACGACGCCGGAGCCGTATCGAATCGGTGACGGACCGCTGAACGTCGTCGCCCTGGACTTCGGGATGAAGACGGCGATCGGCGAGCAGCTGGCCGGGTTCGCATCGGTGGACGTGGTGCCGGCCGGGACATCGGTGGCCGCGGTACTCGACCATCGGCCCGATGGCGTGTTCCTGTCCAACGGTCCCGGCGATCCAGCCACCGTCGACTACGCCGCCGACACGATTCGCGCGCTGCTC
Organism: Acidimicrobiales bacterium; assembly: GCA_024638805.1. Classification (GTDB taxonomy): domain Bacteria; phylum Actinomycetota; class Acidimicrobiia; order Acidimicrobiales; family SZUA-35; genus JABDIY01. Next base: position 4,669 of record JAHEJO010000029.1, on the reverse strand, counting down.
GGCAAGGTCCCGGTGTTCGGCATCTGCCTTGGCCACCAGCTCCTCGCCCGCGCCGTCGGAGGCCGGATCACCAAGCTCCCGTTCGGTCATCACGGCGCCAACCACCCCGTGCGGGACGAGACGACCGGCAAGGTCGAAATCACCAGTCAGAACCACAACTTCGCCGTCGCTGCGGACTCGCTCGCCGGGATAGCTGATGTGACGCACGTGAACCTCAACGATGGGGTGTGTGAGGGGATTCGCGTGATCGGCGCTCCCGCGTTCAGCGTGCAGCACCACCCGGAAGCCAGCCCCGGGCCGCACGACAGCCGCTACCTCTTCGATCGTTTCCGAATCCTGATGGTCGATCATCTCTCGACGACGGGGCACTGATGGGACGACGAACCGACATCCACTCGATCCTGGTCATCGGGTCCGGTCCGATCATCATCGGCCAGGCCTGCGAGTTCGACTACTCGGGGACCCAGGCTTGCCGAGTCCTCCGAGAGGAGGGGTACCGGGTCATCCTGGCCAACAGCAATCCGGCCACGATCATGACCGATCCCGACTTTGCTGACGCAACCTACGTCGAGCCTTTGACCGCCTCGATCCTGACACGAATCATCGTCGAGGAACGGCCGGATTCGCTTCTGCCCACCCTCGGTGGACAGACGGCGTTGAACCTGGCGATGGAACTCGAGGAGCTGGGTGTTCTTCGCGACAACGGTGTGGAGATGATCGGTGCCGATGCGACAGCTATCGCCACCGCCGAGGATCGCAGCAGATTCAAGGACGCCATGATCGAAATCGGCCTCGATGTCCCCCGCAGCGGGATCGCCCGGAACATGGACCAGGCCCACGCCGTACTCGAGACGATCGACCTGCCGGTCATCATTCGACCCGCCTACATCCTCGGCGGCAGGGGGACCGGCATCGCCACGACCCCCGACCAGTTCGTCGAGATCTGTCGAAACGGGATCGACGCCAGCCCGATCGGCGAGATCCTGATCGAGGAGTCGATCGCCGGTTGGAAGGAATACGAACTCGAGGTGATGCGGGATCGCTCGGACAATCAGGTGATCATCTGCGGCATCGAGAACGTCGACCCGATGGGTGTGCACACCGGGGATTCGATCACCGTCGCGCCGATCCAGACGCTCACCGACGTCGAGTATCAGAACATGCGCGACGCTGCCTTTGCGGTGTTGCGTCGGGTTGGGGTGGAGACCGGCGGCTCCAACGTGCAGTTTGCCGTTCACCCCGAAACCGGGCGAATGGTCGTCATCGAGATGAACCCGCGCGTCAGCCGTTCGTCGGCCCTGGCCTCCAAGGCGACCGGTTTCCCGATCGCCAAGATCGCGGCAAAACTGGCCGTAGGATACACCCTCGACGAGATCACCAACGACATCACAACGAAGACCCCCGCCAGTTTCGAACCGGTCATCGATTACGTCGTGACCAAGATCCCGCGGTGGGCGTTCGAGAAGTTCCCCGGCACCAGCGGTGTGCTCGGCACGTCGATGCAGAGTGTCGGTGAGGTGATGGCGATTGGGCGAACGTTCGCCGAGAGCCTGCAGAAGGCGTGCCGGTCACTCGAGCAGGGTCACGCCGGCTTGAACCACGGGCCCGATGGGAGCAGATTCGCCGACCTCTCTGAACAGGACCTGAGAAAGCGCTTGGGGATCGCCACCCCCGAGCGCATCTTTCAGGTCGAGGAAGCACTGAGCCGGGGAATCTCGGTCGAGGAGATCTTCCGGATCACCGGGATCGACCCGTGGTTCGTGGACCAGATCGCGTACATCAGCCAGGAGGCGGCGGCCCTCGACGGCTGCACGGTCACCGACCTCGATCGTTGGATGTGGAGGAGAGCAAAACAGCTCGGATTCTCCGATCCCCAGCTCGCCGACCTGTTGGGATCCGACGAAGCGACGGTTCGAGCGGCTCGTCTGTCCTACGGCGTGGCACCCACGTTCAAAACGGTCGACACCTGCGCCGGAGAGTTCGAAGCGTTCACGCCGTATCACTATTCGACCTACGAGGACGAGACCGAGGTTCGGCCCAGCAAGAAGCCACGCATCGTGATCCTGGGTTCGGGACCGAATCGCATCGGTCAGGGAATCGAATTCGACTACTGCTGCGTGCACGCCAGTTTCGCTCTTGGAGACGCCGGCTACGAGACGGTCATGATCAACTGCAACCCGGAGACGGTGAGCACCGATTACGACACATCCGACCGGCTGTATTTCGAACCGCTGACGTACGAAGACGTGATGAACGTGATCGATGTCGAGAAACCGGTTGGCGTGATCGTGGTGCTGGGAGGTCAGACACCTCTGAAGTTGGCCGACCGGCTCCCACCCGAACTCGTGATGGGAACCCCTCCCGCCAGCATCGATGCGGCCGAGGACCGCGAGACGTGGTCGGCGTTGTGTCATCGTCTCGAGATCCCACAGCCCCCGGGTGGGACAGCGGTCGGTATCGAGGCTGCGCTCGACATCGCAGCCCGTATCGGATATCCGGTGCTGGTTCGACCCAGCTACGTCCTGGGTGGCCGGGCGATGGAGGTCGTGTTCTCCGACGCCGATCTCGGTGCGGCCATGACGGCGATGGCCGCTGACGGTTCACTGGGTCGGGAAGGTGGTCTGTCCGCCGAACGACCGGTGCTGATCGATCGATTCCTCGACGAGGCGATCGAGGTGGATGTCGACGCGCTGCGCGATCGTGATGGCGACACGATGATCGGTGGGGTGATGGAGCACGTCGAGGAGGCGGGCGTCCACAGCGGTGATTCGGCCTGCGTCCTGCCACCGCCCAACCTGGCGGCCGCGACCGTTGCCCGACTCGAGGACCACGTGCGCCACATCGCATCCGAACTGGATGTTGTCGGCCTGATCAACGTGCAATTCGCCGTACAGGTGGGCGGAAACGCCGATGGTTCCGACGGCATCTTCGTGATCGAGGCGAATCCTCGGGCATCGCGAACCGTGCCATTCGTGGCCAAGGCGACCAACCGGCCGCTCGCCAAGATCGCAGCCCGACTGATGGCGGGATCGACCCTGGCCCAACTGGAAGAGGAGGGGATGGTCCACTCACCCCGGCCGGGTGAGCCGAGCTCGGGTTTGTTCGCGGTCAAGGAGGCGGTACTGCCGTTCAATCGCTTCCCCGACACCGACGCCCTCCTCGGGCCCGAGATGCGTAGCACCGGTGAGGTCATGGGTCTGGACACCTCACCGGGACTCGCGTTCGTCAAGGCCCAACTCGGAGCGGGCATGGGACTGTCGCCGGAGTCGGTCCTCGAGGGTGCCATCTTCCTGTCGCTCTCCGACGGGGACAAGAAAAGGGGGACCTACACCGCACAGGCGCTCGCCGACCTCGGGTGTCGTTTCGTCGCCACCGAAGGAACCGCTCGTGCGTTGTCGGCTGCCGGCGTCCCGGTCGTCGAGGTGCTCGACAAACTCGGTGCAGAGCTGCATCCCAACGGTAGGACGGCGGTTGATGCGATAGAGGCCGGCGAGGTCTCGCTGGTGATCAACACGCCCCGTGGGCGCGGGGCGCGGGCCGACGGCGCCTACATCCGCAAAGCCACCTCCATCCACAACATCCCGCTGATCACCACGGTCGCCGCCGCCGAGGCGATCGCCGTGGGGTTGACCGAGTGGAAACACGCACCTCTGCGGGTCCGCTCCCTCCAATCGGTCCGGGACCAGCGGTGAGCAGGATCGAACCGGTCGACGTCGACCTCTCCACCATGGTGGGGTCGGTCCGGTTGAGAGCGCCGATCATGACCGCGTCGGGCACGAGTGGTCACGGTGCTGAACTCGGCGCCTTCGGCGATCTCGCGTCGCTCGGCGCGGTGACCGTCAAATCGCTCCTTCCGGTCCCGTGGGCGGGCAATGCACCGCTTCGTGTCCATCAGAGCCCGAGCGGAATGATCAACTCGGTCGGCCTGCAGGGCCCCGGGATTCGAACCTGGCGATCCCAGGACCTGCCCGCCCTTCTGAGCTCCGGTGCCGATGTCGTCGTGTCGATCTGGGGTCGCTCGGTCGATGAGTACGCGCAAGGAGCGGCTCTTGTCGCCGACCTCCCGGCCCAGGTCGTCGCCGTCGAGGTCAACATCAGCTGCCCCAACACCGAGAAGGGCAACGAGCTCTTCGCCCACTCCGTCGACGCCACGCAGGCGGTCATGGCTGCCACCGCCTCGGCCAACCGACCGCGGTGGGCCAAACTGAGTCCCAACGCCGGCCCGCTGCTCGTCGACGTCGCCCAGGCCGCCATGGGGGGTGGTGCCGAGGCGCTGACCATCGCCAACACCTTCTTCGGACTCAGCGTCGATCCGTTGACCCGACGCCCCCGCCTCGGCAATGGCTCCGGTGGTGTCTCGGGACCGGCGATTCACCCCCTGGCCGTACGAGCGGTCGCCGAGGTTCGAGCCGCTCTGCCAACCGCCCCGATCGTCGCTGCCGGTGGGGCGCGCACCGCTGAGGATGTGGTCGAGTTCGCCCTGGTAGGAGCGTCCGCAGTCCAGGTGGGGACCGCTTCCTTTGCCGACCCGCGCACCTGTTTCCGGATGATCGCTGACACCACGAACTGGTGTGCTAAGCAAGGTGTCCGTCGCTTCGCCGATCTGATCGGTGCTGCCGATCTGTCGCCCGTAGCTGTCCACGCCTGAGGAACGAGAGATTCTGATGTC
>JAHEJO010000028.1 GCA_024638805.1 Acidimicrobiales bacterium | reverse complement strand
GATCGAGGTTCTGTTATAACGACTCACGGTGACCCTTTCTCCGCGCGGAGCCCAGGACAGGGCCGCGATGATAACGGGCCGGAGGCCGACGGTCAGGGCTGCTCGGGAGGAGCCGCCGGTTTCGACGAGGTTCGACGGTCCGCTAGATCGGGTCGATTCGCACGTCGAGCGCGGCACAGAGACCTTCGGGATCCTCCATGCTGAGCGCCAACTCCCGAACGGTCACAGGAATCCCGAGGACCCTCCCCTTGGCCGGAGGATCGACCTCGAACACGACGATTCCCTTGGACGAGCCATTGACCAACCACCGGCCACGCCAGCCGTGCACACCCCACCCGAACACTCGGCCCTTCCACCGCCGGGCGGAGCGGATCGATGATCTCGGAACGGCACCTCGGAAGCCGATTCCGAGCTGAACTTCGAGATCGTCGTCAGTGACGATCGCACGACTGATGCTTCGGCCGCTTCCCAGCAGGCCGAGAAGCCAGCCGCACCATCGGTCGTAGCGGAAGCCGAATCTCGAAGGCCTCGATGTCATGGACACCAGTCTGCCCTCTGCTCGACTGCGAGCGTCAGAGACCGTGGGTGCGCTCGGAGGTCCTATCGCCTGCGTTGATCTAGCCTCGTCAGGATGGCTGACGCACCCGAATTGGGCAAAGGAGGGCGCCACGGCGTCCACATCGGTGTGACGAACCGAGACGAGACCGCCCCATGACCAGGCCTTCCCTCGACGAGCTACTGGCCGAGTACGAGCGAGCGCTCCACTACACCAGCGCCTTGTGCGGTGACCTCACCGAGGACGAAGTCCGTTGGCGTGCCGGCGAGAACGCGAGCGCCATCGGTTGGCACCTCGGCCATCAAGCCGCCGTGGCCCACTACCTCGTGCGGAACCTGACCGCAGCAGAACCACCGATCGATATCGAACTCGATGCCCTCATGGACTCCGCCACCGCCGAACGAGACCGGGGTGCGGTGCCAGACTTTGGAACGCTCGTCAATTACCGCACCGCTGTCGCCGAGCGACTCCGCTTCCGGCTGAGCAACATCATTTCGGGTGATGTCGGTGCACCCGCTCAACTCCGAGTGGTCGCCCGCACCCTGCTGCTCACCGTCATCAATCACGAGTACCAGCACGACAAGTGGATCGGCGAACTCCGCAACCAGGTGCACGGCAAAGACCTTCCCCCGGAACCCTCTTCGCCATTCCTGACCAAACTCGACGGCTATCTCGTGCTCGATCTTTGATCTTTGCCCGGCCGGGCTCCTTGGGGTCGCCCGAGCGAAGAACCGCTCGAGATCGGGTGGGACAGGGCCTGAGTGAGAGCAAAGTCCCGGCCGACGCCGAAGGCCTCAGCCGATCTTCGGCGCAACAGATCTCTTTCAACCCGCCCGGCGAACCTCGATTGCTTCGACGCCGGTCGGTTGCGGGGCCGCCTCCTCACGCAGCTCGGCCACCAGCGACACGACTCGTCCCATCACCACATCGGATAGCCCCCGCACCTCCTCCGCAGTTGCCGACTCGCCCCCCGCCAGGGCTCGGACATCGATGGGCCGGCCGACCTCGACCAGGACCTTCGGTCGGAGCACAACATTGACGAGGATTGATCGGATTGGGTGTTCTCGACCCAGCACGCGGTGTGTGCCCACCATCGCCAGCGGAACGATCGGAGCGCCAGTGCGCAGCGAGAGGCGGACAGCGCCGGTCTTGGCCCGCTCGGGCCAATGATCGGGGTCACGAGTCGTGCGACCCTCGGGAAAGATCGCCACCGCCTCGTCGGCAGCGAGCGCCTCCGCAGCCCGATCGAGCGCTGCCGCAGCGTGAATCGAGCCGCGCTCGACCGAGATGAAGCCGAGCCGCCGCACCAGCCAACCGAGCAGCGGTGCACGAAACACACCACCGGTGGCCAGTATCCGAACCGACCGTCCCAATCGGCGGGACACGATCGCCAACAGAACACCGTCGGCATAGCTCACGTGATTCGAGACGATGATGATCGGGCCGTCCGGCAACCGTTCAACGGCCCGCCTTCGACCCCGGTGCTGTGCGATGCGGAGACGGGTCACGACCGTGACCAGGGTTCCCACGACCAACGCGGCGAGAGCGTAGACAACGGCGCCCGCACGACCCGGTTGCGACCAACCCTGACCCATGGGGCTGTGATAGCACGCCGAGACACGATTTCACCCCGGCCTGGGACGCGAGAATCCCGACTCCCCATTGTCGGGAAGCCGGGATTCTGTTCGGGTTTCTGTGACTAGACCTGGACCCTGGACTGCTGGTTCCTGGTGAATGACTCAGGGACCGTGTCCGGGATATCGACTTCCTTCTTCGCTCGACCCGCCCAGGCCAATCCTCCGCCGATCATCATGAAGGTTGCGCCGAGCCCGGCGAACAAGGCGGCCAGGGCGAGGCCCATCTGCAGCGTCGAGTGGGTCACCGTGCCGACGCCGAGTTCGCCGATCAGGCCGTGAACTGTTCCGGACCACGCCTGTTCCCGGGCTTTGCCTTCGATCGGGTGACGGCGATCGAAGTCGGTCCAGTACCTGCCGCCGACATCGAAGTTGTAGACCCCAGCTGTGAACAGCTCGCCGTTGTACTCAACGTCCTCGGGCAGAACGACGGTCTGGGTGCCGTTGAGCACGTGGTAGCTGATGGTGGCCATCTGGTACATGTACTCGGTGGCGGTGTTGACGAGTGGATCGTTGGGGTCGAGGTCTGCCTCGACAACGGGGTAGTTCCAGTCGTTCCTCAGCGTGGCCATGATCGCATCGGCCCCTTCGGTGGTGCCTCGATCGGTCAACTGGCCTTCGTCGTTGTAGCTCAACTGGACGTCTTGGGCCTCGCTGAAGGCCTGCAGCGAGCCGTAGCCGTCCTGGACCCGGGTGTAGGCGACGCCGCCTGCAACCACGAACACCAGACCGACAACAACAAGTGCATATCCAAGGGCTGCAAGTCGTTGGATCATCTAACTCTCGTTTCCGTTCATCGTGAACCATCCGCGATCCCTGACTGGGATCAGCATCAGTTTCTCGGCGGAGGTCGCAGGTCACTTGAGTGAGATTCCGTGCACCCCGGAGCTCAGCCCGTGGGATGCCAAACCTCGGATCGGGCCCGAAGGCAACGATCAGGTGAATGAACGCCTGCACCGGGGTCAGCTCTCCCGGTACCTACCTGAATCGGATGATTCCTCGGGCGTGAAGCATCGCGTTCACCACGGCTACAAGGGGCGCCTCAAGAGGACGGTTGCGCCCTCCGCTGATCTCGATGATGGTCTGCTTGACGGGATCGGCCGAGACGGCACCGGTCAGGACACCCTTGACGCGGATGCCGAGCACCAGGCGTCGATGAGTTCGGACCGCCTTCGCATAGCCACCCAGACAGTTGTGCAAAGCCCGGCCCCAGGCTTCGAGCTCCGCAGGGTCTACTGGAAGCACGAGTTCGACGTCGCCGGTCTGCGCCCTGCCGGCTTGCCGCCAGAGAGCGGGATGCTCGAAACGTGCGGGCAGTGGCTCGGGAGCCGGCGGTGCCGGTTGAGGTGCCCGCACATCTGCCCGTCGGGGTTCCGGCGGCACCTCATTCGCAGGAAGACGCTGGCGCAACCGGCGGCGGGGTTGACGGCGACGCGGCGCCCTCGCACGTCGTGCCGGCACTGGACGATCCGGTGGTTGCAGGCGCAGAACCGCTGCGGTGGCCTCCTCGAGCGCGGTCACGGTCGCAGGGACCGGTGCGAACATCTGGTCAGCGCGGATCCAGTTGTCGAGACCGGCGAGGAGGCGCTGCGGCCCGCCTTCATCGGACGCCGAGGTGATGAGTCGAAATGCACGATCTGTCGGGGTTTGGCTCAGAACCGCGGAGAGAAGAGCGAACTCCGATTCGCTGCAGCGGTACTCGTCCCCGAGGTTCTCCAGAAGGTCTGCGGTCCGCCCACGGTCGAGCTGGCCGAGGGCCAGCGCCACCGCAAGAGACCACCACCCGACTGGTCCTTGCAGCTGCCGGCCGACGTGCCGAACCACCCGACGGTCGGCACGTTCGCCGAACTCACGGCGGACCGCGTCCTTGAGCGAAGGGCCGGCGAAGAGACCGGCCGCCCATCGAGGGATGGTTCGAACCGGCGCATCACCGACGAGGCTGGGCCGGCAGAGCGGCCACGCCGCCATTGCGCTCGCCCGTTCAGGCTCGCGTGACAGTCGCTCTCGCCACCAGCCACACTCCACACCCAACCGATCCAACCCGACCCCAGCCGCCGCGGCCCAACGCTCAGGATGTTCATGGACCCCGATCGCGGCGAAACGGAGGCGACGCACCCACGCACACGGGTCGATGGACACATCGACGATCCGACTCCCGCCGAGGAACGCCAGACCGAGATGGCAGCGGGCGTTGGTCTCGTCCACCCGCACTGCCGCAAGGACTGCGCCGGCGGGTGCGGCGAGCAGGTGCCATCCGTTCCTGGCCGCAACGACTTGCAGACCACCTCCGAAGTCGATCACCACGCAACCTCCCGCACATCGAATCGAACGCATGTTCGCACAGCTCCTTCGGCTGTGCAATCGATCGATCGGGACTCACCGAGGGTGGTCGAACGGACGTGGTCGGCCAGGTCGAGGTCCGCTTTTCAGCAGCATTCGTCGAGCTGCTCGCTACGCAAGTGCTCGATTCCCTCGCGCCCAGCGACATAGACGATGCCGAGTCCGGCGAGCGGATCGGCCCACCACCAACCGAACAACAGGTTTGCTCCGAGTCCGACGAGCAGGATGCCCGAGAGCCAGACGCACAGCGTCGTCTCGGTCGCGTCGGCGACGACGGCACGGCTCCCGAGCTGCTCCCCGACCCGGCGCTTCGCACGGGCCAACAGCGGCATGACGATGAGCGACACGACGGCGAGCCCGATGCCGAAGGGGCTTGCTTCGGGCTCGGCGCCTACGGCCAGTTTGCGGATCGACTCGGCCCCGACCCCAGCTGCGAGGGCGAGGAACGTGATCGCGATGAGGCGGACAGCACGGCGTTCGGCGGCTTGGGACAGCTCGCGGCCGTGACGTTCCCGGGACAACCGCCACACGATGACCGACCCGGCGAAGACCTCCACATAGGAGTCGATACCAAAGCCCACCAATGCGATCGACCCCGCAGCGATGCCCGCCACGATGCCGGCGATCCCTTCGAAGCTGTTCCAGGCGATCGTGAACCAGGCCAGCACAGACCCGCGACGCACCAGCGCACGGCGATCGAGCGTCGCGGTCAGCGCCACCGGTCCTCCGCATACGGCCCGCGCAGCAATGTGGAGAACGTTGTTACCGCGTCGGCAACCCAGGACACCGTATCGAGGCTCGGTTCAGCAGCGGTGACCACGAGGGCAATGATATTGAGCCCGAACCGTTCAAGCCCGTCAGAACCACCGGGGTGGCGCCGACAACCACGCGTCGATTCATCACATCGCCGGTCGAGAGAACAGCTCAGGTCGCAGTTGGCACGGGTTCTCGACGAGACTGGAAGGGTGAAGGGACAGGAGGATCCGGCTGGCGCACGAGGACTCATCCCCACCGCATCCTTTTTCAGTGCCCACCCCCGCAAGAGGTATTTGTGGCTCGGATTCGGTCTGCTGGCCCTCTCGTTCGCAATGGTCGTCGTCGCTCAGCTACGCAAGCCGGCGGACCCCCGTCCCGCGGTTGCGATTGAGAATCCAGGCGGGGTTGCTCCCGGAGTCGCCGCCACGCGAGTGGCCACCGGGTTGCAGAACCCCCGCGGTGTCGTGGTGCTGCCGGGCGGCCGGCTCGTGGTCGTAGAGGCAGGCGATGGAATCGAGACGAACGACCCCGCATTGGAGACCGGGCGCGTCAGCGTCTTCGAAGACACGAATGATGACGGCGACTACGACGACCCTGGCGAGATCGAGCCGATCATCTCGCAGATTCCGAGCTACAACACGCTGACGCAGTTCGGGACCGGACACGATGAAGTTGGTGGTTTGGGCGACATCGTCTGGTTGGGCGACGGACGGATGTTCTTGACACGCGATGACCCCTCGGAGGGCTACGTGGCCGATGGCAGCCCCTCGGGAATCAATGTGGTCGAACTCGACATCGAATCCGGGCTGGGCCGCAGTCTCATCGTCCGCAGTGCGACGATGAACGCCCTCGCGTGGGATCGGGCGGCCGAGACCCTCTACGTCGTCGAAAGCGGCGCGAACCGTCTGATCGCGGTCACGATGGACGGTGAGATTCGCTCGGTCGCCGAGTTCTCCGAACTCGCGCAAGGGCAACAAGCGGTCCCTGCCGGAGTCGCTGTCGATCCGACCACGGGGGACGTTCTCGTCGCGCTGTTCTCCGGCCAGATCGGCGATTACTTCGGAAGCGTCCTCTCCTTCTGGCCCGGCGATGCCAAGGTTGTGCGCGTCGATCCGGCGACAGGGCGCCAAACGGATGCGATAACCGGGTTGACGACCGCCGTCGATGTCGCGGTGGACGACACCGGCAATATCTTCGTGGTCGAGTTGACGAGCCTCTGGCCCTCGGCCCGGATGCCGCGGAACTTCGATCTCTTCGATCCGGATGCAGCGCCGGATCCCGGAGGCTATGCGCGCTTTGCCGGAAGTGTGACCCTGTATCCGGCCGACGGTGGTAAGCCGGTCGTGCTGGCCAACAAGCTCGACCAGCCGACCAACATCACCCTGTCCGACGATGCTCTCTACGTCTCGCTCGGGCAGGGCACACCGGGGCGGATGGTCATCGGCCCAACGGGATCGACTCCCATCACCGGCGAACTTCATCGCATCGCGCTCGACTGAATCCCTCACCGATTCGATCAGCGCCAGTAGGTTGGGAGGCTCATGGTGAATCGACGGCTACGCCAACGGCGACGGAGCTGATGACCGACGCCGCCCATCCTCTCGAACGTGCCCGGTCGGCGGCGCCATCGATGATCGACCGCCTCGGGGAGGCGGAGGTCGGAGTGGTCCTGGGTTCAGGCTGGGCCGCTGCGGCTGACGACATCGGCGCGGTCCGCGCCGAGATGCCGTTCGAAGAGATCCCCGGTTGCGTCACCCCCACCGTCGCCGGCCATCGCAACGTCGTCCGAGCCGTCGATGTGAACGGCACGTCGGCATGGATCTTCGGAGGTCGCAGCCACCTCTATGAGGGCCATGGCCCCCACGAGGTCGTACACACGGTGCGAGCAGCGGTCCTGGCGGGTTGTCGCACGATCATCCTCACCAACGCAGCCGGAGGACTCGACCCCGACATCCCTCCCGGCACACCGGTGTTGTTGAGCGACCAGTTGAACCTCACCGGCACGACGCCACTGATCGGGTCAGACCCACCTCCGGGCTTCCCGGGTCGGTTCTGCGACCTCACCGAGCTCTACTCGAAACGCCTGCGCGATGCGGCGGCCCATCATGACGCCTCACTTACCGACGGAGTGTACGCAGGACTGGTCGGAGGAGCCTTCGAGACACCGGCGGAGATCCGGATGCTCGGTGCGATGGGCGCAAACCTGGTCGGCATGTCGACGGTCCTGGAGGCTATTGCCGCCAAACACCTCGGGGCCGAGGTCGCCGGCGTCTCCCTGGTCACCAACCTCGCGGCCGGTCTGACCGGCTCTCTGAGCCACCTCGAGGTACTCGAGGTAGCCGCCGCATCGACCGACCGCATGCTCGCACTGATCGACGCACTGTTGCGCGCCGCCTAGGGACATGCGAGCCGTCGAGGAGCGATCAGGCAGCACCGCGCCGCAGCGCCGGCACCGCGCAACCTCGGCGAAGCGGCCGAGCGCGCATCGAGCGGAGCGACACAGGCCATGCCTAGGTTGTGCTGAGCCGGTTCGATCGAGAGGTAGGGCCAATTGACCGACGACGCCGTGTTCGTTCTTGCGATCGACCTCGGGACCGGTGGCCCCAAGGTTGGTCTCGTGTCGGCCACCGGCGATGTGCTGGGCTATGAGTACGAACCGAACCGCCTGATCTTGTTGCCCGGCAACGGGGTCGAGCAGGACCCGGAAGAGTGGTGGACATCGATCGTCACGGCGTCCCGGCGCCTGCTCGGTCGGGCCCTTGTTCCCGTCGACTCGGTCATCGCAGTCTCCGTCACGACGATGTGGATGACGACCGTTGCGGTTGGAGGCGATGGTTCCAGTCTGGGGAATGCGATCAGTTGGATGGACACGAGGGGCGCGCCCTATGCGCAGGCGGCGACCGGGGGTGGATTGACCGTTCCGACGGTCGGCTACAACGCGCGCAAGCTGCGCCGTTGGCTGCACGCCACCGGTGGCGTGCCACAGCGCTCGGGCAAGGATCCTGTCGGGCACATCCTGTTTCTCAAGAACGAGCAACCTGAGATCTACGAAGCGACGGCGACGTTCCTCGAGCCGATGGACTACATCAACCTTCGCCTCACCGGCCGTACCGTCGCATCGACCGATTCGATCGTCTCACATTGGGTCACCGACAACCGTGACCTCGACAACGTGAGTTACGACGACCAGCTTGTCGAGTGGAGTGGCATCGACAGGGCCAAACTCCCGGAACTCGTGCCGACCGGGTCGGTCATCGGAAAGATCACCGAGGCGGCGGCCTCGGAGTTCGGCCTCGGCCGTGACGTCCAGATCGTTGCCGGACTCGCCGATACGTTGTCGGCGGGAATCGGCGCCGGAGCGGTGCGGGATCATGAAGGCCATCTGTATATAGGGACCTCGTCCTGGGTGACGTGTCACGTGCCGTTCAAGAGGACGAATCTCATGACGAACACCACCTGCCTGCCGTCTGGGATCCCCGGCCGGTACTGGGTGGCCGCCAGCCAGGACACCGCCGGGAAGAGCCTGTCGTGGCTGATCGAGAAGGTGCTGTATCCGTCGTCGGGCGCAGCCGACTCGGTCGACCCGCTCGGGTTGGGGCCGGCACCGGAGGATGTCTATGGGCGCCTGAACGCCGTCGCCGAGTTGTCGCCACCGGGTAGCAACGATGTTCTGTTTCTTCCCTGGCTGACCGGTGAAAGAACACCTGTCGACAACCCCCACCTCGGCGGCGGGTGGTACAACGCGTCGATTGTCACCACTCAGGCGGATCTCGTCCGTGCGGTCTTCGAGGGTGTCGCACTGAATACCCGCTGGATGCTGGATGCGGTCGAACAACTCGCCAAGCGACCGTTCGAGTACCTGAACATCGTGGGTGGAGGGGGCCGATCACTCCTGTGGTGCCGAATCATGGCCGACGTGCTCGATCGCCCGATACGCCAAGTCGCCGATCCGTTGCTGGTCAACGTGCGCGGTGCGGGCCTTTCGGCTCTTGTCACCCTCGGCCACCTGAGCTGGGATGACATACCGGCACGCATCAAGATCGAGAACACGTTCGAACCAGAGCCGAGAAACCGGGGCACCTACGACCGTCTCTTCGATGCCTTCGTCGACGTCCACAGGAGGAACAAAGGCATCTATTCCCGACTCAACAACCGGTCGAAAGGGCAGCATTCATGACGGAAAGAACCACTGCAGACACAGAGCAATCGCAACCGAACCAGCCCAGCATCGAGGGCTACCGCGAGCGATACCAACGATTCACCGCGTTGCCCGCTAGCGGGCGTTCCCGCGAAGAGGTGCTCGCCGAGATGACCGAGATCGCCTCGCTCGAAGAGGGGCGATGGCGACAGGGCTACGCGTCAGGGTCGGTCTACAACGGCGATCCGGACCACATCGCATTCCTGAACGACGTCTACGCACTCAACTCCCAGTCCAATCCGCTCCACACCGACCTGTGGCCGAGCGCGCTCAAATACGAAAGCGAGATCGTCGCGATGACGGCGACGATGCTGGGGGGCCGCGATATCGGCGACGGGCCCGGCAGCGATTCCGGTGTCGCCGGCACGATGTCCTCCGGTGGAAGCGAGAGCATCGCGCTGGCGATGAAGGCCTATCGCGATCATGCGAAGCAAGTCCGTGGGATCACCGAGCCGGACATGATCGTGCCGATCAGCGCCCACGCCGCATTTGACAAAGCGGCCCAGTACTTCGGCATCAAGATCGTGCACGTCCCGACCGGTCCGGACGGGCGGGCCGACGTTGCGGCAACCGCAGCTGCCATCTCCGACAACACGATCGTCATCGTCGGATCAGCGCCGTCGTTTCCCCACGGGGTGATCGACCCGATCGAGGAGCTCAGCGAACTCGCCCGTTCCCGTGGGATCGGCTTCCATGCCGACGCGTGCCTCGGCGCCTTTGTTCTGCCCTGGGCCGAGAAGCTCGGGTACCCGGTGCCCGGTTTTGATTTCCGGCTGCCAGGGGTCACCTCGATGTCCGCCGACACACACAAGTACGGCTACGCAGCCAAAGGCACATCGGTGGTTCTCTACCGATCGGCTGCACTGCGCCGCTTCCAGTACTTCGCCATGACCGACTGGCCCGGTGGCATGTACGCCTCGCCGTCGTTCGCCGGCAGCCGTGCCGGTGCTCTCAGCGCGGCCTGCTGGGCGGCGCTGGTCTCGATAGGCGAAGACGGGTACCTCGATGCCACCCGTCGAATTCTCGCCACAGCGGACTCCGTGAAGGAAGGGTTGGATCGCGACTTTCCAGAGCTCGAGATCATCGGCGACCCGCTGTACGTGATCGCGTTCGGCAGCGTCGACCCCGACGTCGACATCTACCGGATCTTCGATGTGCTCACCGGACTCGGTTGGAGCCTCAATGGCCTACACCGACCAGCCGCACTGCATCTGTGCATAACGCTGCGCCACACGAGTCCCGGTTTCGCAGAGCGATTCCTGTCCGATCTGCGCGCCAGTATTGCGGTGGTGCGGTCAAATCCGAGCGCTGAAGGGGGAATGGCCCCGATCTACGGCATGGCCAACACGATCCCGGATCGTGGCGTGGTCTTTGACGCATTGCTCGATCACATCGACGGCTGGTATCGCATGACGTGATCAGGAATCCGATGGTCCTAAATGTACGGACAATTAGGGACCTACCCCTCGCCGGCGCGGTCCATTCCAGGACGATCTTCAGGAACATGCGTGCCAGGCCCACAATCGGGCCGTTCTGGCGTCGCCAGTCCACCGAAAACGTGCATTCCACACGGTTTTTCGGCCGTCGTGTTGGCGAGGGTGTGTCTCGAACCCGTTCACGATGTCTCTTCCCAACGCTGGGTCTTCATCGACCGGACGGGTCCGTTCGGATCACCGGGGATCGCAGAAGTGCTGCAATGATGTGCGTGGTGAGGCAACCGAGGGAGCCGACATGACCGACGAACCTGGACCGATGCGCCCGCCTCAGCGCTCCTCGACGAACTCCGCGCCCCAAACGAAGCGGGAGAGGCGCACATGAGCCTGTCCGATAATCCAGTGCCGGTGCCCGACCGTATTGCCGCAGGGATCGAGCGAGCCCGAAACCACATCGCAGCGTCGGGCGCGAGCTGGACCGGTATCCAGCGGATCGAGCTGGCCGAAACGGCGCGTCGGACGACCGCCATCGACGCGCCCTCGGGCACGACGACCGTTCCGGACCTCGCCGGTCCCACCGTCGATGTGGGCGATCGCTCCAGAGATCGGGCTCCCGCCTGCGGAGGCCGGCGATGGCTGATCGAGCGCGTTGGTACACCACAGCCGACGGTGCTGGAGACGGTCGGTGGTCACAGCCCCACCTGGCCAGCTTCCAAGGCACACACATACGTCGACACGCCGGACTCGCACATGCCGAGTCCCCACGCCGTGCAACCGCCAGACCGCACGACCCAAACGAATGACTCGACAAGAGGAGACATCCGCCATGCCGGACATACACGACGTCGGTTCGTATCTGACCCACGAGAACGGTCTCGCCGTCGTCAGCACCACCCAAGCCGACGGTCGCGTCCTGTCGAGCGTGGTCAACTGTGGGGTGATCGACCACCCCATCAACGGCAAACCGTGTGTCGCGCTCGTCTCGCGGGGCCGCGCCGCCCGCCTGAACCACGTCCGGCGAGGCTCCCAGGTGACCATCGCGATTCGACGCGGTTGGAGTTGGCTCTCGGTCACCGGGCCCGCCGACCTCGTCGGACCAGACGACCTCCCCGACGGCATCGACGCCGACGCCCTCCGGCTCTTGCTGCGCGAGGTGTTCCACGCCGCCGGCGGCACCCACGATGACTATGACGAGTACGACCGGGTGATGGCCGAAGACGCCCGAGTTGCGGTCCTGGTCGCACCCGACCGCATCCTGGGCGTGGTGCCCACAACGGCCTCGCCCGGCAGCGATCGTTGACCGCGGGACCGGAATGGATGAGTATCGACGTCATGACCGTTTCTCCGATACCCGGGCGCCTTGGCGCCGTCACCGTTTCAATGGTGGTGACGCCGTGCGCTGAGGCCATCGAGTTCTACACGAGAGCGTTCGGCGCCACAGAAATCGAACCGAGAATGACAGGGCCCGACGGGCTGATCGGCCACGCCGAGCTCGACATCGCCGGCACGGTGGTCATGCTCGCAGACGAATGGCCCGGTGGACCGACCCAGTCGCCAACCACGCTCGGCGGGTCGACCTCGGCTCTGTTCATCTACACCGCCGAAGCGCCGGACATGTGGCAGCGGGCGCTCGATGCCGGCGCCGAGGTCGTGTTCCCGTACGAAAAGCAGTTCTACGGCGACGAGGGGGGTCGCCTCCGCGATCCCTTCGGCCACACCTGGGGCATCGGGCGCCACGTCGAGGACGTCGACGAGGACGAGATGCAACGCCGCATGGCCGCCTTCTACGACGAACAGGGCTGACCACCACGCCCCCGTCGTCGTCGGATCATCCAGCGACGTGGAAGTTCGGCTACCCGATCTACCACGCCGAGACTCGTACACAGTGGCGCGCCTGGCTCGAGGCGAACCACGACACCGCACCCGGCGTCTGGCTGTGCTCATGGCGGAAGGACACCGGCAAGCCGGCATGCCCATATGCCGACGTGGTCGAGGAGGCGATCTGCTTCGGTTGGATCGACTCGACCGTCAATCGACTCGACGACGACCGGAGACTGCAGCTCCTCACGCCCCGGAAACCCAAGAGCACGTGGACCCGGTTGAACCGGCAACGGGCCGCGGACATGGAAACAGCGGGGCTGATGACCGACGGGGGACGTCGGGCGATCGAGGTCGCCAAAGGCAACGGCTGGTGGACGATCCTCGACCCGGTGGAGGACTTGATCGAGCCCGACGACCTCGCCGCCGCGCTCGACGCCAACGCCGGCGCCCGCACCGCATGGGACGGGTTCCCCCCGAGCGCACGCAAGGCGATGCTGTGGTGGGTGATCAGCGGGATCAAACCAGAGACCCGGGCGCGACGGATCGACACGATCATCACCAAGGCAGCGAACGGCCAGCGGGCCCAGGGATGAGGCGAGCGACACCGGCTCGATCCGGGTCCGAGCTTCGGCTGCAGCGACTATCCAGACGGGGCGGGTGTTCGCGCACCGACACCTACGACTCTCGGTGGCAGGGAGTCGAGAGACTATGTTCGATCCGATACCGACACAATCAAGAGCGACCTCAACGACTGAGGTCCCGTTCAACGACGCAGGATGAAACACATGGCAACAACCGCCGCAAGACCGGATCCACGAGACTTCCTGGACATCGCTCAGCTTCTCACCCCAGAAGAGACGATGCTGCGCGACACCGTGCGGAAGTTCGTGACGGACCGGGTCCTGCCGAACATCGCCGAATGGTTCGAGCAGGGAATCCTCCCTCGAGAACTCGCTCAGGAGGTCGGACGCCTCGGCCTGCTCGGGATGCATCTCGAGGGTTATGGGTGCGCAGGCGGATCAGCGGTGGACTACGGAATCGCCTGCATGGAACTCGAAGCAGGCGATTCCGGTCTGCGCAGCATGGTCTCGGTGCAGGGGTCACTCGCCATGTACCCCATATGGGCCTTCGGGTCGGAGGAGCAGAAGTCCGAGTGGCTTCCGGCGATGGCGGCCGGCGAGGCCATCGGCTGCTTCGGCCTCACCGAACCCGACTCCGGATCCGACCCGGCGAGTATGCGCACCCATGCACGCCGTGACGGCAGCGACTGGATCATCAACGGTACGAAGATGTGGATTTCGAACGGATCCGTTGCCGACGTGGCCGTTGTCTGGGCCCGCACCGATGACGGCATTCGAGGGTTCGTGGTACCGACCGACACGCCGGGGTTCAGTGCGCCTGACATCGGGGGCAAGCTCTCGCTGCGAGCATCGCATACATCCGAACTCGTGCTCGACGACGTTCGGCTACCGGCGGAGGCCGTCCTGCCAGGCGTGGCGTCGATGCGCGGGCCGCTGTCGTGCCTCAACGAGGCGCGGTACGGGATCGCCTGGGGGTCGATGGGGGCAGCGCGAGCCTGCTACGAATCGGCCTTGTCCTACGCGACCGAGCGTGAGCAGTTCGGCCGACCGATCGCCTCGTTCCAGCTCACGCAACGCAAGCTCGTTGAGATGATGGTTGCGATCAATCGTGGCCTCCTGGTGGCGCACCACATCGGGCGAATGAAGGATGCCGGGAACCTGGCGCCTCAGCACGTCTCGTTCGCAAAGTTCGACAATGTCCGAGCCGCTCTCCACATCGCTCGGGAAGCTCGCTCGGTTCTCGGGGCCAATGGCATCACCCTCGAGTACCCGGTGATGCGGCACATGAACAACCTCGAGTCGGTCTACACCTACGAAGGCACGAACGAGATCCACACTCTGATACTCGGTCATGCCATCACCGGCATTCAAGCCTTTTCGTAGTCGCATGGCTCCGGCGCAGGTGGCCGGCACGGCGTCGCTACAGCACGTCGACGTCGAAGGGAACCGACAGGGTGGTGTCGGGCATCACGATCCCGCCGCGCTCGCCGACGGTCAGTTGCCCATATCGTTGGGCGAAGACCGGCGGCAGGGGTCGATCCCCCGGCAGGGAGATCCAGAGTCTCAGCAGGTGACGTCGTTTCGACGGGTCCGGATCATCGCGAAAGCCGGTCCGATCGTGGAGGAGTGTGTGGTTGTAGACGAACTGCATGTCGCCGGGTTCCAAGTCCATCACGAGGTGCACGTCGGGTTCGTTGACTATCGAGTCCCACAGGTCCAGCGCCGCGATGTGATCAGCGGCGGGTCGTGGGGCCTCGGGAAGCCGCGCCGCCGAGTCGATGTAGGTTCGCTGGTAGAGCACACTCAGGCGCCCTTCGTACCACGACAGGACCGGGATCTCGAACCAGGGGTCGGCGCCGTCGGGGATCTCTCCTCGACGATCGGTGGCGATCGGCTCGAAGAGCCAGCGGGCCAGATCGGGGCGGCGCTCGGCCATGATCCGATGGACGGTCTCGGCGCTGGCGAGTTGCGAGCGCCCACCGGAGATCGCGGTTCGACGACACAAGAGGCCCACGCAATCGGTTGAGTCGGTGTGAAAACTCTGCCGCTCGTTGGTTTGGTAGATTCGGGTTCTCGGATCGGAGAGGTCACCACCCACGTTCTTCACATGCCCCAGTAGGTGACCGGCCGCGTTCTGCGACCTCAGCCCGCCGAGGAGGCGGCCCAGCACCATGAAGCCAACCGCCTCGAGGCGCTCATCCACCTGGCCGACGGGGTAGCCCTTCAACAGCGTGAAACCGAGTCCGTGGATCAGATCGTCCCGAATGCTCGAAGCGAGCTCGTGCAGTGCGGGCGATGCATCTGCGTGCACCTGGAGCCTGGTCAGGTCGTCGTCAGCTTGGCGCCGGGCCACGTCGAACAG
Organism: Acidimicrobiales bacterium; assembly: GCA_024638805.1. GTDB lineage: Bacteria > Actinomycetota > Acidimicrobiia > Acidimicrobiales > SZUA-35 > JABDIY01. Next base: position 8,715 of record JAHEJO010000028.1, on the reverse strand, counting down.
GTCGGTGAGCAACTCCTCGGTCCAGTGACGGGTCCAACGCTCCGGGGACGACTCGAGGTTCGATCCCATCCACGTCGCGGCGGTGGTGGGGATCGTCGGCAACGACGACATCAGGACGTTTGCTTCGCGTATTCGGCGAGAATGCGACCACCCGAGGCCACCCACACTCCCTCGTAGGACACGATCGCTGACAGCGCATCTCGCAGGGCCCGGATGCGGTGGGGCTGGCCAGACATCCAGGGATGAATGGTGAGCGAGAGGATGCGGCCATCGTCGGCGCTGCTCTCCCGGTGCACCACAGCCATGGCGTCGCTCACCTGCTCGACGAACGATGCCTCGCTCTGCTGGTAGTGGAGTTGGATCGTCTGGTCGTCGAGCTCGTGGCTCAGCGGCATGGCATGGAGCGGACCGTTGGCCGTGGTGAGTTGATACGGCATGTCGTCGTTGTACCAATCGCAGACATACTCGACGCCTCTGGATGCCAGAAGGTCGAGGGTGGCACCCGACTCGGATCGCGCCGGTGAAAGCCAACCCGTGACGGGCTGGCCCGACATGCGACGCAACTCGCCGAGCGACTCATCGACCAGTTCGGCCTCCACCGCCGGATCGAGGTCACCGTGGTGGAGCTTGCCCATGTCCACACCATTGGCGATCACCTCCCAGCCCCGTTTCGCGACCTCCTCCATCAGCTGGGGGTAGCGCCGGGCGACCTTGGAGTTGAAGCTCACCGACGGGTCGATCCCCGCATCGGTCAGAGCCTTGAAGACCCGGAAGACACCGATTCGATTGCCGTAGTCGCGGAGGGTGTAGTGGCGAAGATCGGGGTACGGCGTCACCATCCCACCCGGCGCCTTGAACGGCTCGGCAGGCTGATCGAGTGGGAAGAACTCCAGCGCCACGTTCACCCAGACAGCAACCCGGGCACCGTTCGGCCACCGCACCGGCGATCGCCGGTCCAGCATGGACCACTCGTACCGCGAGTGATCCATCCCGTAGCCGCGGTGTGAGAAGTGCATGTACGAATCTGGCAACGTCATCTCGTCACCTCCCACCGGCAGCGGCGATCGCCGCCACCGCCGTGTCGTAGTGGTGTTCGAAGTAGTACTCGGCGATCTCTCGACCCGTCGTCACCCACACGTCATCGTGACCGGTGATGTACTCGACGGCTTCTGCGAAGGCGTCGATCCGGTGCGGACGACTCACCGCATATGGGTGCAGCGGGATGCACATCACCGTGCCGTTCTCGGCGCCCTCCTCGTAGAGCTGGTCGAAGTTCGCCTTCAGCACGTCGGCATATCGGCGGGGGGCCTGCTGGTTGACGTTGTAGACGATGATGTCGTTCATCTCGAGCGAATACGGCACCGAGATGAGACGCCCCTTTCGCACGTTGACCGGTTGGGGTTGGTCGTCACAGAACAGGTCACAGGTGTACAGGATTCCGTACTCGGCGAGCAGGTCCATGGTGCGCTCGGTATGGGTGAGGGCCGGGGCAAGCCAGCCGGCGATGCGCTGACCCGCATGCCGCTCGACCGCCTCGAGTGAATCCTCGATGATGGCCCGCTCCTGGGCCTCGGTCATGCCGTAGCAGTAGTGGGTGTTGTAGATGCCGTGAGAGAAGATCTCCCAGTTTCGTTCGACGCATGCCTCGATCAGCTCCGGGTGATGATCACAGACCGCGACGTTGAGTGACACGCTGCCCCGCACGCCACAGCGATCCATGACATCCATCATCCGCTTTGTGCCGACACGGTTGCCGTAGTCCCGCAGCGAGTAGTTGAGTACGTCGGGCTGGGGGCGTGGCCACGCCTTGCGGGTGGGGTTCGACTGAGGATGCAATTCGTAGAACTCGATGTTGGGGGCCACCCAGAAGGCCACCCTGGCACCATTTGGCCAGGTGAGCTTGGGCCGGCCCTCCCACGGCCAGTAGTCGTACAGGCCGGGGTCTGCGGGATCGGAGAATGGTCCGCTAGCCACCGGCCTCGCCCCCTTCGAGATAGTGGAGCACCTCGGCGAAGGACACGACGTCGGCGTACTTCAGCACCATGTCACAGAGATTGGCGAAGTGAGGGATCTCATGTTTGTCGGCCACGCACTCCTCGGGGACGATCGTGCGATACCCCCTGGACAGGCTGTCGATCACCGCCGCCCGGACACACCCCGACGTGGACCCGCCGGTGAGGATCACCGTGTCCACCTGGTGCCACACCAGCAGGCTCTGGAGCGGGGTCTCGAAGAAAGGCGATGGCATCTTCTTCTCGTAGACCGCGTCGCCTACCCGGTCGATATCGAGCCGATCATCGAGTTGGGCTCGTCGCGATCCTCGCTTGATGTTCTGCAGTGAGTTCTCGGTATTGGTACGGGTGCCCCAGATGCCACAATCCTCACCCGACTCCATGTAGGCCACGTACGTCCAGACCACCGGCCAGGATCGAGCTCTCGCCGCTCCCACCAACCGATTCACGTAGTCGAGTTGGTTGGGATCGGTCTGATAGGCGGTCGGGAACTCATCGATCCTGGTGTAGGCGTTCTGCAGATCGATGTTGACGAGCGCCGCCTTGGCCCCGAACCCGAATCTGGCCCGGTTGGGGTTGGCCTTGATCTGCTCGAAGTACTGACGGGGCGTCAGATCCGAAGTCTCCATGTCACTCCTGTGGGATAGGCGGCTGGTAGGGATGGTCGCGGTCGATGACCGTGGTGTGGGCCAGCAGGTAGAACCGGAACTCGGTGCGGCCCGCCGGCCCCCGTGAAGGGTCGATCGGATTCTCCACGAACCAGTCCAGATAACGCCGGTACGCATCATGGTCGGCGAAGTGGAGCTCGGCCATCCGGTAGAACACCATCGGTTCGGACGTTGTGGTGGAGCCCGAGCTGGACGCGGTGATCGGCCGAACGATGTCGTTGGCGACGATCCGGTCGAGGTGGGGATTGGCCAGGAGATCGGGGAAGTGAACATCGGCGAGCCATCTCTCGTAGTCCACGATGCCGACCCCCTCCGCGATGTCGTAGCCGAGGATCGCCTTCACGCCGGGTTCGTCATGCATTGTTTCCCGTTCCGACTGCTCGCTGGGCGACGTCAGCTTCCCAGGCGTTGGCCTCGGCCAGTCCGACGAGGGCGTTGACATCCTGGAAGGTCGCCATCCGATCGAGCCAGGACAGTGTCGATCCGTCGGCCTTGAGGTCGCTCAGCAGCTGGCGCGCCACCGGCACCAGGGCCCGGGTCAGGGCGCCCGGGTAGATGATCAGATGGAACCCGAGCTCCCCCAGACGATCGGCCGGTAGGAGAGGGGTCTTGCCGAACTCGACCATGTTTGCCATGAGTCGGTTGCCGGCCAGCTCCGAGCCCACCCTCTGCAGTTCCTGTTCGTTCTGAGGAGCCTCGACGAACAGGATGTCGGCACCGGCGGAGGCGTATCGATGGGCACGATCGATCGCCTCATCGAGGCCCTGCGGCGCGCGAGCGTCGGTCCGGGCGATGATCAGAATGCCGTCGTCGCCCGAGCGGGCATCCCGGGCTGCGGTGATCCGCTGCACCATCTCCTCGACCGGGACGACCGTCTTGCCCTCGAAGTGCCCGCATTTCTTGGGAAAGGTCTGATCCTCCAGCTGCACCGCGGCCACTCCAGCTCGCTCGTAGAGTCGGATGGTTCGGGCCACATTGTGCACTCCCCCATACCCGGTGTCGCCATCACAGATCACCGGCAAGTCGACCGCATCGCAGACGTGTTCGGCAATCGTCACGATCTCGGTCTGGGTGAAGATGCCGAGGTCGGGTTGACCGAGCAGAGAGTTGGCGACACCAGCGCCACTCAGGTACACCGCCGGGAAGCCCTGCTCTTCGATCACGCGGGCGAACAGGGCGTTGAAGGCGCCCGGCGCCACGATCGGTGCTGCCTCGTCGAGTAGCGATCGGAGATGTACGGCCTTGCTCACGATGTGGGCCTCGCCAGTCGGGCGGCCAGGTAGTTCTCCATCCCGCCGGCCGCGAGGATCTCCCCGATCTCCTCGGGCAGCGCAACCGCATCGAGTACCTGACCGGTGTCGACGATGGTGACCCGGCCGGCAGCGAGGTCGATCGACACGGTCTGGCCTTCCTGCACCAGGTCGGCGTCTGCACATTCGACGGGGGCCAATCCGACGTTGATGCAGTTCCTGAAGAAGATTCGAGCGAACGACTTGGCGACGATCGCCGCGATGCCCGCCGCTTGCAAGCCTCGTGGTGCCATCTCGCGACTGGAGCCGGTCCCGAAGTTACGTCCGCCGACGATGACGTCGCCATGGCTGATCTCATCGGCGAACCCCGGTCGCACACCGTCCATGACGTGTTTGGCGATCTCCGGGAGGTCATACACGAGGTATTTGCCCGGAACGATCACATCGGTGTCGATGTTGTCACCGAAGGTCCGGGCAGTGCCCGAGATTGGGCTGGTCGTCATGGGTTCCCACCGACGAACTGTCGAGGATCGACGATGCTGCCCGCCACCGCAGCAGCGGCCACGCTATAGGGAGAGCCGAGGTACAGACTCGAATCAGGACTGCCCATTCGACCGCGGAAGTTCCGATTGGTGGTGGAGATGGCCACCTCACCGGCGGCGAGAACGCCGGCGCCGATCCCCGGGCACGCCCCGCACCCGGTCGAGAGCAGATGGGCGCCGGCATCCATGAGCGCTTGGGCTGTTCCGTCCGACATCGCCTGCTGGAGCGCTGCCCGCGACGCCGGTGCCACCTGGAGGAGCACACCGTCGGCGACCCGCCTTCCCCGCAGCACCTCCGCTGCCATCGCCAGGTCTTCGTATTTCGCTCCGGTACAGGATCCGATGTAGGCCCGACTCACCGGTGGTCCGCCCAGATCGGAGATGGGTACCACGTCGTCGTGCCGATCCGGTCGGGCGACGACCGGTTCGATCGCGTGGCCGTCGAAGATCCAGGTGGCGGAGAACTCGGCGTCGGCGTCGCTGAACGGACCCGGCTCCACATCGACGCCGAGGGAGGCGAAGTGGTCGACGGTCAAGGCATCGCAGGGCACCACCCCGGTCTTGGCGCCGATCTCGGCGCACATGTTGGTGAGCACGCTGCGCTCCTGGATGCTCAAAGCGTCGATGGCCGAACCGGTGAACTCCAGGACCTGATACAGGGCTCCGTCCATACCCTTGTCGCCGATGATGTGGAGGATCAGGTCCTTGGCGGTCACGCCCAGCCGGAGTTGGCCGCCGACCCGGATGCGGATGGTGTGGGGTACCCGCAGCCACGTGCGCCCGGTGGTGACCACGCCCAGGATGTCCGTGGAACCGACGCCGAGAGCCAGACATCCCAGGACTCCGGCGGTGCAAGTGTGCGAGTCGGACCCCAAATAGAGCTCGCCGGGCCGGGCGTAGCCCTTCTCCACCATCAGCGTGTGGGCGATGCCCTGCGCCTCATGGAAGCGGGTGATGCCGAAGGCCTTGGCGAAATGCCGGGTGGTCTGGAGGATCTCTGCCGCGGCCACATTGTTGGCAGGAACGTAGTGGTCGCACACCAACACGATCCGATCGGGATCCCATACGCCGACCCCGAGTCGTTCGAGCGCCGGCCAGATGCGACGAGGACCGCTGGAGTCATGCATCATGGCGATATCGACGTCAGCCCAGAGCACGTCGTCGGGCTGCACCACCTCGCAGCCGGCAGCCCGAGCGATGATCTTCTGGGCGATGGTCATCGGCACGATCAACCCTCGCTTCGGGTGGTGCCGGACCGGAAGAGCTGCTGTCGCAGTTCGGCAACCTCATTGCGGAGTCGGGCGAGCTCGGCGGAGTCCCGGGCGGCTTCCTCGGCCGCCAGCGGGTCGCTGCTCCACGTTGGCTCCTCGTTGAGCTGGTCGGGGTCGTCTCCCTCTTCGGCCATCGGAGCCCGCTCCAGGACGGCGCGCAGGAACGCCTTGGTCCGCTCCTCCGCAGGCGCCCCGAGGACCTGCGATGCCCTGCCCTCCTCGACGACGAGTCCGTGATCGATGAACAACACGCGATCGGACACGTCGGCTGCAAACCCCATCTCGTGGGTGACCACGATCATCGTCATCCCCTGCTCGGCCAGGTGTTTCATCACGAGCAGGATCTCGCCGGCGAGCTCGGGGTCCACGGCCGAGGTGACCTCGTCGAAGAGCATGAGTCGCGGTTCCATGGCCAAGGCCCGGGCGATCGCCACCCGCTGCTGCTGACCACCCGACATTTGGAGGGGATAGTGGTCGGCCCGGTGTGAGAGGCCGACCGAGGCGAGAAGCTCGTGAGCCCGCTCGGTGGCGGCGCCCTTGTCCATGCCCTTGACCGCGATGGGCCCCTCGATCACATTCTCGAGCGCAGTCATGTGAGGGAAGAGGTTGAAGCGTTGGAACACCATCCCCACCTCTTCACGTATCTTGCGAATGTCGCGCTTGGATGCGAACCGGATCCCGCCGTCAGGACCCTCGTCGCAGAGGACCTGCCCGTCCACCTCGATACGGCCGCCGTCGGCGCGTTCCAGCAGATTGATACAGCGCAAGATGGTGGTCTTGCCCGAGCCCGACGGCCCGATGATCGACACCACCTCGCTCGGCTCGACGTCGAGGTCTATGCCGTTGAGGATCTGCAAATCTCCGAAGGACTTCTTCAATCCTTGAACTCGAACGAGAGGGGCCATGGTCACACCTTCAGTCTGAATGCTCTCTCGAGCCCGGCCTGTCCGAAGACGAGCAGGGTCGTGAGAGCGAGGTAGATGATCGCCAACGCCAACAGTGGTTCGAGTGCATTGAACTCACGGCTGATGATACGGGTGGTGATCAACGCCATTTCCGGAACGGTGATCACGGTTGCGAGAGAGGTCTGCTTCAGGGTGTTGATGGCGTTGCCCATGAAGGGCGGCACGATGATGCGAACACTCTGAGGGAGAACGATACGCCGCATGTAGTGCGCCCTGGTCATGCCGAGTGCCTCGGCCGCCTCGTACTGCCCGTTGTCGACGGCGAGAATGCCGGACCGGATCGCCTCGGCCTGATAGGCGGCTGTCCACAACGAAAGCGCAGCCACGGCGGTCCAGAATGGCGAGAGCAGGAACGTTCTGCTGAACTCGGGCAGGGCGAAGAAGACGTAGAACATGATCAGCAGCAGGGGTATCCCGCGGATGAGCCAGCCGTACGCAACGGCGAACCACCGGAGCGCGCCGACCGCGGACATTCGGGCCAGGGCGAGCAACAGACCACCTACCGTGGACAAGAGCATCGACCAGAGGAACAACCCGATCGTCGTGGGGAGGCCCTCGAGGATCTCGGGAACGATGTCGGCGATGAACCCCAGATCCACGGCCAGCTACCTCTTGAGCTCGAAGTGTCGCTCGAAGTAGCCCTGCGACAGCGTGAGGAACGAGGTGGCGACGAGGTAGATCACGCCGGCCGCCGTAAGGATTTCGATCGGTTGGAAGGTCGAGTTGGCCAGCTGCCTGGATCGTCCGGTCAGCTCCGTGAGCCCGATCACCGCGGCAAGGGAGGTCGATTTGAGGAGCAGGGTGGAGTTGCTGATGTAGTTGGGAATCATCACTCTGATCCCCTGGGGAATGATGATCCTTCGCATGTAGTGCGCCTTGGTGAAGCCCAGTGCCTCGGAAGCTTCGTACTGACCGCGATCCACCGCCAGGAGTCCTGCCCGAATGATCTCCGCCTTGTAGGCGGCCGAGGATGCTCCCAGCCCGATGATCGCCGATTGGAAGGGACTCCAGCCGAGGTTGTTGCCGAGCCAAAAGAACGAGAAGAACAGGATCACGAGAGCCGGCATGCCACGGAATACCCACACGAATGTGGCAGACAGCCAGCGCAGGATGCGGAAGCCGGACATCCGCATCAGCGCCAGCCCGAGACCGACCGCGGTGGCAAGGATCAGCGAGAGGATGAAGACTTGAATCGTGACCCAGGACGCGTTCCAGAAGATCGCCCGGGATCGCCAGACGATGTCGAACTCACCCATCAGCGACGAGCCCTCGAGTCATGGACACAAGCGCTCGGTATCGACGGATGCGCTCAGGCACCCGTCGATACCGGACCTGAACCCTGGGATCAGCAGTCACCTGCGGGAAGCTCGGTATAGGGGCCTTCGGCGTTGTTGTCGCCGGGCACCGGGATACACGTGTTGAACCACGTCTTCTGGATCTCCGCCAACGTACCGTCAGCGATCAGTTCGTTCAGCACCACATCCACCGCGTCGCGCTTGCCCTCGTTACCCAACTGGAAGGCGAGGGAGAGCGGATGGGCCGCCACCGTGGGACCGGCCACCGCCAACTCCGGGTCATTGACCGACGCGAAGCCGGCGACCAAGGTGTCCTGACTCAGGGCGTCCACCCGACCCTGCTTCAGGGCGGTGAGCCCTTCACCGGCGCCGGAGAATCCGGAGTAGCTGCTGTAGTTCAGCTCAGCTTCGTTCTCGAGGAGATACGCCTCCTGGGAGCTGCCCTGGATGCCGCCGGCGTTCCTGCCCGTCAGGTCCGCCAGGCCGGGCGTGTCGGCGTCCTCGGCCCTCACCTGGGCCACGATGCCGGTGGACGTCATCGGACGGGAGAACAGGAAGCTCTCCTGACGCTCCGGGGTCGGCCAGATGCCCGAATCGGCGATGTCATACAGACCTTGGGAGAGGCCCTCGAGCTCGGCGACGAAGTCGACGGTGGGCAGCTCCAACTCCAACCCGAGACGATTGGCGACTTCCCGCACGATGTCGATCGTGT
>JAHEJO010000027.1 GCA_024638805.1 Acidimicrobiales bacterium | reverse complement strand
CCGCCGGCGGGGGTGCCGACCCGTACGACGGCGGAGCCAGATAACCGGGAGGCGGGGCCTGCCCGGGGCCATCGGCGTAGGGCGGGGGAGTGGTCGGGTCGTATCCGGGGGGCTCCTGTGGGGGCTGGGTGAAGGGAGGGACCGATGGTGGATCCGCCGACGGTGGAGCGGAGCCGGGCGGTCCGGAACTCTGTGGGGGGTCGAACCGGCCCGGGCTCGGTGGCGCGCCCTCTTCCCCGGGCGGATCGGGCGGGTCCCAGCGATCGTCGGTCATGGTGCCAACACTAGTCCTGCGCACCCGCTGTCATCGTCTCGACGAGAGCGCCGAGGATGGTGTGCTATGCGTCGCGTTTGGCCACCATGCGAGCCAGTTTCTCGAAGTCGATACTGATGAACAGTCCGGTGGCTGCGGCACACAGGGTCTCACCGGCGTGGAGTGTCCCTTCGGTGAAGATCTTGCGGCCATCGACCTTCACGAGCCGGCCTGCCATTCTCAGCGGTGTGTGCAGCGGCGCGGGGGCGCGGTAGCTCACCTCGAGTCGGCCGGTCATCCCCGGGTTGCCGCTCAGAACCTGGGTGGCACCGAGCAGTTCATCGAACAGGGCGGCGGTGACCCCACCGTGGACATGGCCGGGTGGCCCTTCATAGGCCGACCCGCAGGTCACCTCGCCAGTGACCAGGTTGCCGTCAGCGCCCAGTTTCAGCGGAGGTGCGAGTGGGTTGGCCTTCCCGACGACGGGGCTGAAGTCGCTGTGGTCAGCCGTTTCACCGGGGCCGGATGGCATCGGCCTCGTCGAGGCTTCGCTGATGCCCTCGTAGCGTCGACCGTGGGGAAAACCCTTGAGCACTTCCACGATCTCCTCGAGCTGTTCGGCCATCCGGGTCAGGTCGTCATCGGTCGCCTGGGTGGAGACGAGGCGCTCGATCATCTCCCGCAACGCGTTTCCGACCCTCCAGGCGAGTCGTCGCCGAGGTGAGGCCTGATCGGATTGCAGATCCAGGATCGCCGCCAGTAGTTCGGCGGGCTCTCTCGGAGGGTGCGAGCTCATGGGGTGCGAGCCTAGACCGACTCTCCAGAGTCAGGTTCGTCGATCCTTGCGCCAGACGACCCGCAGTCCCGCCCAGATGGTGTCGATGGCGCACACCTTGTTGTCGACCAGGCCATGGGCAAGGCGATCTCCCGCACCGTGTCCTCGGTGATGTCGGTGGGCACCTTCGATGCCTTTTTGGGCCAGGCCGCCCAGATCGCACCAGAGGGGAAGAAGCATAATGCAACTATAAGTTGCGTTAAGGCTGGATCGAGACTACGTTGCTATCACAACAGCTAGTTGCAATGTATGAGGAGCATTCATGAAGCGCATCGAAACCGCGATTCACATCGACGCCCGACCGGAGGAGGTGTGGTCCGTCCTGGTCGATTTCGCTCGCCACCACGAGTGGAATCCGTTCTTCGCTCGCATCGAGGGACGAGCCGAAGTCGGCACTCGACTGGCGGTCGTCAGCCGCAAGGGCGACGGCGAGGGCATCTCATTCAAACCGACGGTTCTGCGCGCTGATCCCGGACAGTTGCTGCAATGGAAGGGTAGCCTCGTGGTGCCCGGCGTGTTCGACGGCACCCATTCGTTCGAGCTGCGACCAACCGATGGTGGGACAACCTTGGTCCATTCCGAGGAATTCGGAGGTCTGCTCGTTCCATTGCTGGGGCGCCTCCTACGACAGACCGAGGAGGGATTCGAGGCGTTCAACCGGGCCCTCGCCGACCGGGTCGTCGAGGTTCGAGACGGTGGCCGTGGCGGGACATGACCGCCCAACCCTCCCATCGCCGAGGACCGGCGGTGGACGAGGCCATTCTGGCCGCAACGATCGAGGAGATCGCCGTGCTGGGATCGTTGTCGATCAGCATCGAGTCGGTCGCCCGACGGGCCGGCGTCAACAAGACGACGGTGTACCGACGGTTCGCCGACAGCGATGAACTGGTTCTGGCGGCGGTTCTCCGACACGCCGACGAGCAGGTCCCGATTCCGGACACGGGGTCACTTCGGGGCGATCTATTGGAGTTGTGCCGGTCGGTGCGCAGCGCCCTCGAACTCCCGTTGGGCAGGGCCCTCATGGCCGCCAGTCGGACGGTCCGGGGTGACTCGGAGATCGCCGGTCTCCGAGATCGATTCTGGGTCGAACGGTTCGAGTCCGCTGCCACCGTCATCGAGAGGGCCGAGCGTCGTGGAGAGGGAGTGCCGCCCGGACCGCCCTCGGAACTGGTCGAACAATTGATGGCGCCGGTCCACTTTCGTCTGTTCGATCGGAATCTCGCCGTCGACGACGGCTATCTCGAACGTCTCGTCAACCGATGGGTGCGCTGACCTCGTTTGTTTGTACAACGTACAAACAGATGCTAGGGTGGGGTGATGTCGCCGAAGAGCGAAGTGCGCGCCACCAGGGCTGAAGGGGTTGCGACGCGGCGGCGGGTGCTCGACCACGCCGCCGCACTGTTCGTAGAAAGCGGCCTGTCGGGTGTATCGGTGAAGGCGGTGGCCGACGCCGCCGATGTCTTCCCGTCCCAGGTGACCTACTACTTCGGCACCAAGGACGCCCTCTTCGTCGAAGCCGCGTGCCGCGAGGTTCTCCACATCGGCGCCGCGGTCGAAAAGGCCGGGGCCGGGGCAGGCACCTCGTCGGAATACGTCACGTCGATCGTCACCGCCGCCCTGGGTGCACCATCGCTGCTGTTGTTCGCGGAGGCGATGTCCGTCGCCCGATTCCATCCCGAGCTCAGCGGCCAGATCGACACGACGTTGGAACGGCTCCATCGTGAGGGTGCCCGGGCGGTGGCAGAGGTCTGCGATCGGAACGGTTGGACGCTGCGGGCCGCCCCCGACACCGAGGCCCGCGCCTTCTGGGCGATCGTGATCGGGGTGGCCCTCCAGCGGGCGGCCTCGCCCGACGGACCGGACCCGACCACCGCAGAAGCGGTGATCTCGCTGTTCTTCACCCTGCACCCGGAGGAGACATGACCTTCACAGCCCAGCCGCACTACCGGTCGCTGGCACCGACCGCGGATCAGCTCTCCGACGTGCTGCCCACCGACAGGCTGTTCGCGTCGGGCAAGGTCAAACCGGGGACCACGCCGGGACTGCGCGACATTCCCGACGGCCGCAATGCCGTCGCCTTCGTTTCGGTGTACTTCCAGCTCTTCGGTGCGCTCGTCTTGGCCGCCCGGATCGACCATCCGTTGGGCTGGTTGGCCATGTTGATCTGGAGCGCCCGCTGCCTGTCGATGTTGAACCTCCTCAACCACGAGGCGGTCCATGCGCTGTTGTTCAGCAACCGTCGCCTCAACGACACGATCGCCCGGTATCTGCTGGCGCCGGTGGCCTTCACCGACTTCGACGGCTACCGCAAGGCCCACCTCGCTCATCACAAGGTGGAGCTGGGGCCTGATGAGCCCGATGTCTCGATGTACGCGCCCTACCCGAGCGGCCGGTGGCGGCTGGCCCGTCGACTCGGACGCGACCTCGTCGGTATCTCGGGTTTCAAACTCCTCGTCGGTGTGAGCAGAGCGCCGATGGTCATTCGCCGTCGGATCCTGCTCGGCCAACTCGCGATGTTCGTCATCACCTATGCGGTGACCGGCCGCTGGTGGGCATGGCTGGTGGTCTGGTTCCTGCCCTGGTTGACCACCTGGCAGGTCACCAACCGTCTCAGAGCCATAGCCGAACACGGCGGTATGGAGGCCGGCAACGATCGTCGCGTCACCACCCATGTCGTCACCCCGGGGCCGATGGCCGGCTTCATGCTGGCGCCTTATCAGGCCGGGTATCACCTCGCCCACCACGTCGATACGAGCGTCCCTTGGAACAAGCTCCGGGTCCTGCACGCCGAGCTGGAGCGGGCCGGGTGGATCACCGCCGAGCTGACCCACCCGAGTTATCGGGCGCTGTGGCGCTATCTTGCCACCGGTCAGCGGCGCTGACCATCCAACCCTGCCGACCGAGAACGCCATCTCTCGGCCCGGACAAGGACCTTCGGCCAGGTCGATCGTGAACTTTCGGCCGATGTCGGGCAGCGCTCGGCGTGCCAACCTCGGTTTCCATGAGCAAAGGCGGAAGGTTCAACACGACAAGAGTGATCGCGGCGGCGGCCGCCCTGGTGCTGGTCGGCGTGGCGCTGTCGGTCTCGGTCGAGCCGGTATTCCTGATCGCGGTACTGTTCGTTCTCGTCGTGCCGTTCGAGAAGGCGATGCCCCGCCACAAAGGCCAGCGGGTGCGTCGGCCTGCGATCGGGACCGATCTGGCCCACGGCCTGGTCACGCCGATCGTCGCTCCTGCGGGTCTGGTCGTCGCTGGGGCCCTCGGCGTGTTCAGTCTCGCCTGGCTCCCGGGTTTGGCACTGCGCCCCCTCGTCGGCCAGATCCCCTCACTAGCTCAGATGCTGCTGGGGCTTGTCCTGTTCGACCTTCTCATCTACTGGACCCATCGGTTCAGCCACGAGGTGCCGTTCCTGTGGCGGTTCCACGCCATTCATCACAGCACCGAAACCCTCGACTGGGTATCGGGGCTCCGCGGCCATCCCTTCGACGGCGTCATCCTCGCCCCCGCCTTCGTCTTCCTGTTGGCGGCGGGCTTCAGCCCCGAGTACGCGGGTGCGATCACTGTGATCCAGATCTTGAGCGGGCTCTTCCTGCACGCCAACGTGCGGTGGCGTCTGCGACCCCTCCATCGCTTGATCATCACGCCCGAATTCCATCACTGGCATCACACCAACGAACCGACGGCGATGCATTCCAACTACTCGGTTTTCCTGCCGATCTGGGACATCGCATTCGGGACCTATTTCATGCCGGCCAACCGTCGGCCTGAAACCTATGGTGTCGATGAGTACATCCCGAGCGGTGTCGTCGGCCAGTTGCTGTGGCCGCTGCGCGGCATCGGGAATCCCCTTGTCCGTGTGGGCAGAGGTCTATCCCATCCGATCCGGTCGCTGCGATGGCTCGGTGCCCAGGTCCGGGTGCTCCTCGGTCAGATGCAGCGTTCGGCGTTGCGGGACACGGGCAACGTGACCGGGACCGTGCCCCACCCTCCCCGCCGACCCGACCGGCCGTCTGCGTCGACCCGCGTTCTGGTCTCTACCAGTCCGCCGAGATGAACCCGGTGCCGAGAGAGCCGGAGCGACCGCCGCCCTGCCAGCGCACTTCACCGGCGCCGGTGACGTAGAGCAAGTAGATACCGGTGTTGTCGTAGCTCAAGCTGAAGGAACCGGGCTCGAGAGCGAACTCGGTGATGAGTTCGCCGGTGTCGGGGTCGAGCAGGATCGCCCGTGAACCATCGTCGGCGTAGGCGGCCGACCCTCCCACCAACACCACCAGTCTCCCGTCGGCCCGGACTTCGAGGTCGGCGATACCTTCATCGATCTCGTGTCGAACCGTCGAGATGACCTGGTTGTCCTCGTCGAGTCCGATGACGTCGATCCATGCCGATCCGGGTGTGGTCGAGGGATCCCACGGGTGGGCGACGGCGATGCCCCGCCGATCGCGTAGCCAGGCAGGGCGGCGTCCCGCTCCGTCGAAGGAGTCGGCCAGAATCTCCTCGTCGGTGCGGTCCCCGGCGGTGGTGATGACGACGGAGTATCCCGTGATGAGGAAGATCCCTCCGTCCGGGCTGATCGACACGTCCCAACCGACCGTTGTCCGCTCTGTGGTCGGGCGAGCTGGATAGGCCGCCCCTTTGTCGAGGAACGTGAGGTCCCCGGCTGCGGGTTCACAACAGGTCGACACCGCCGACCGACCGCCGGCCGGATCCCACCAGGCATCGACGATGACGTTGCCGTCAAGTGCCGATCCGGTTCCGGGATTGCCGGTGGTACCGATCTCCCTGATGATCTCGCCGCTTTCGGTGTCGACCTCGACTGCAACGAACTCGTCGGTGACCGCGAGGAAGGTCCGAGGAAGACCGGTACCGGTGCGGGGGCCGACGGCCGCTTGGAGAGGCCCCGGGTTCGGGATCGTGGAACTCGTCGTGGTCACCTCGATCGTCGCCGTCGTGCGAGGCATGGTGGACGACGTGGTCGAAGGCGACACGGTGGTGGCCGAACTCTCGACCGTCGTTGCGCTGGAGTCGCCATCGTCGCTTCCGCAGGCGGCGGTCACCACCGCCGCGGTCAGCAGAACGGCCACCCAGCGATAGGTCATTGGTGAAGCTTGCCCTAACCCCGAGGTTGGGTGTTGTCATCGCCCCCGGTTGGTCGTCTGCTGTAACTCGATTGGACGATACCGCTGGGGAATGCCGTGGTCCGCCGGTGGGTCCACCAGCTGGGTGCTGTCAGTTTGCCGAACAGCGGGATTCCCTCACCGAGCACGACCGGAATGCATGAGATGGTGAGCTCGTCGATCAGACCATCCTCCAAGAACGAGGTCACCAGACGACCGCCGTCGATGTAGAGGTTGGCGTATCCGGTCTCGGTGCACCGCTCCACGAGTGCTGCGGGTGAGCCGGACATGATGGTGACGAGCCCATCGAGGTCCTCGGGCACGTCGGTCAGCGACGAACTGGCGACCACGACAGGTCTGGGGTAGGGCCAGGGCCGGAACCCCCGGATCACCTCGAAGGTGCCACGGCCCATGACCACGGCGTCGATGGTTTCCATGAAGGCAGAAAAGCCGTAGTCGTTCCCATCGGGATTGGGGAGCGATTCGAGCCAGTCCAGGCCGTGGTCGGACGTGGCGATGTAGCCGTCCAGACTCGTGGCGATGAAGACCCGGTTCATCGTCGTCGCCGGGTCAGCTAGCGCTCGAGGAGCGGGGTGTAGAGATCGAGTGCGGCCATGACTTCGTCGGCCCCGGCCTGGGGAAGTGAGACGATCGCCCGGTGAACGCCGCTTTCGGCGAGCCGGTCGAGCGCCCCTGCGTGCGGCTTGGCGGCGAAGATCCCGCGTTCGATCGTTGCCGGATCCCGTCCGACCTTCTCGCAGGCGGACACGATCTCGGCCCACCCCGACGCCAGGGTCCGATCACCGATCGGCATCCAGCCGTCGCAGAACTCGGCGATGTCCCGTGCGGTCCTGGGTCCTGCGCTGCCGCCCATGATGATGGGAGGGTGAGGCGTGGACTTGGGTTTGGGCCAGGCCCAACTCGGCTCGAGATGGATGAACTCCCCGTCGAAGGAAGCTTCGTCCTCGGTCCACAACGACCTGATCGTCAGGGCGCACTCCCGTAGACGTGCCCGCCTCTCGGTGTACCGCACACCGTGACTGGCCAACTCCTCCTTGTTCCACCCGTAGCCCACCCCGAACAGGAGCCTGCCATCGCTCAGGTGGTCCAGTGTGGCGGCCTGTTTGGCCGTCCAGATCGGGTCGCGCTGAGCCAACAGCGTGATCCCGGTTCCCAGTTTCAACCTCGTCGTGACCGAGGAGATGGCAGCCAGCGCGGTGAATTGTTCGTGTGTGCGCCAGTACTCCTCGGGCAGCGGCGGGGCGCCTGTCCGCCCACCCCAGGGGGTGCTCCGGCTCGTCGGTATGTGGGAGTGCTCGGGGAACCACAGCGACTCGAAACCCCGTTGTTCGACCTCCCGACCCAGCGTCACCGGATCGATCGTGAGATCGGTGGGGAAGATCATCAGTCCGATGTCCATACCTGAGAACCTAGCGTGCCGTGCGGTGGGCGGAGGTCTCGACCGCGCGGCGGCGGACTGGCTCGAGGCCCCGGTCCTAGCGGTGGGTCGGCGTGCCGGCCTCGACCGGCGTGACCTGGTCCGGCTGCCCGATACCGACTGGGGTGTCCTCACCGATCAGCCCCGCCAGGGCGGGTGCCGACGTCGATGCGACCAGGAGCGAGCAGACGATACTGAAGACCCTGACGCTGCCTCCTCTGCCACGACCCGTGCGGTTGTTCACACTGATGTCGTCGACCCCGATGGCATCGCCCTGGATGTGTGGAACTACCCAGCGGCGGCGGCGGCGGTGGTCGAGGCCACCGTCGGCTGACCCGATCGCCCGGCATTTGGTCCACCACGATCTCTGTGTGACGCTGGAGTCGATGGAAGCCGAAGGTTGGAACGATCGCTACCGCGACACCGAACTGGTATGGGGACGGGGGGCCAATCAGTTCGTCGTCACCCACCTGAGCGATCTGGAACCGGGCCTCGCCATCGACCTCGCCGCCGGCGAAGGACGCAACGCCGTGTGGCTGGCGGAACGGGGGTGGACGGTCACCGCGGTCGACTTCTCCACGGTCGGTGTCGACAAGGCACGCCAGATGGCCGAGGTCCGAGGAGTCGATCTCGACCTGGTCCTGGGTGATGCCCGAACCTGGGAGCCGGAGAATCCTGTCGACCTGGTCGTGATCGCCTACCTTCAGATACCGGATCCGGACCGGACCCAGGTTCTGCGACGAGCATCTGGTTGGTTGGCACCAGGGGGGACGCTGTTCATCGTCGCCCACGATCAGACCAACGTCAGCGCCGGGTACGGAGGACCGCCGGATCCGGCGGTGTGTTACGACCTGGCCGAGACCGTTGCCGCTCTCGATCGGCTCACCGTCACGGTCGCCCAGGTGGTCGAGCGGCTTGTCGACACCCCTGGCGGGCAGCGGATGGCGCTCGACACGGTCGTGGCGGCCACCGCCGCGTAGCTGCCAGAAGGACAGCGCTCAACGCAAGAGGCGCTCGAGATCGTCGCCGGGAAAGGCGTCGTCGAGGAATCCGGCCGTACCCGTGGCGGCCAGTTCCGTGGCCGCCCGGTGGAGGGCCCCGAGGGCGACCCGGGCCAGAGCGCTACCGGTGCTGATCCTGCGGGCACCGAGGCTGGCCAGGGCGTCGATCGTGGGCGTCGCCGCCGAGAGCAGAATGTTGGCCGGTCGGGTCAGCGAACAGATCGCCCGGATCTGCTCGGGATCGGTCACCCCGGGGGCGTAGACGCAGTCGGCCCCCGCCTCGATGAAGGCGCTGAGACGGGTGAGGCTCTCGTCGAAGTCCGGGTGGGGCAGGTAGAGGTGTTGTTCGGTCCGCGCCGTGAGGACCATCCCCTCCCGCCGGGCGGCATCGGCGGCTGCTGCCACGCGCTCGGTCGCAACCGCCCGTGGTTCGATCGAACACGAGGTCGGGTCATAGTCCTCGATCGAGCAGCCCGCTGCGCCCGTCTCCGCGATCGCCTCGACGAAGTCGGTGACCTCTGCCGGGGTCTCGCCGAAACAACGCTCGGCGTCGACGCTGACGGGCACGTCGACGAAGCGCACCATGGCAGCGGCGTGAGCGAGGAGCTCATCAGCCGAGACCTGTTGGTCTGCTCGGCCCAGGGTGAACGCATGGCCCGAACTCGTCGTGGCGATCGCCTGGAACCCGGATGCGGCCAGAATCTTGGCCGAGGCGCCGTCCCATGCGTTGGGCATCACGAAACAACCCGATTCGTGGAGTTGACGGAAACGGCTTCTGTGAGCTTGTGCGATCATCACTTCTCCTGACCCTGCAGTCGTTTGATCCGTGGCGATGTCGCCGGTCGCCCGGTCGCCGCGTACGCATCGTGACGCTCCTCGATGCGAGCGGGTTCGTACCGGTAATTCACCATCATTCCCAGACTTCGTTCCCAACCGACCCGAGTCGGGTTGGCCCACCAGTTGATCTGCTCGATCTCGGCGCCATTCGACAGGTGGAAGTGGCCGACCTGATCAATCGCCCGGGGCGGGCCGATTGAACTGGTCGTGGTTTCGCGATGCTCGCTGGTGAGGTATCGGGCAGCCAGTCGCAGGAGTTCTTGTCTGAGATCTTCGACATCGGCAGGATCGGCGGGCGGGCCAAAGGGTATGAGGGCGCGGATGTGAGCGGCGGTCTCGTCGATCCACGCCCGCAAACCCGGCATCGGACTCAACGTCACGAGGTTGGTGAGATTCGGGAACTCCTTCACGAGTTCGTCGACGACGCCCTTGATCAACATGTCGCCGAGGGAGACACCCGCCAGGCCGTAATGACAGTTGGAGATCGAGTAGAACGTCGCCGTATCCGCCGAGAACGGGTCGGTCCGGTCGAGTGAATGATCGAGCAAAGGTGCGAGAGCCGTGGGAATGCCGTTGGTGAACGCCACCTCGACGAAGATCAGCGGGTCGTTCGACATCGCTGGATGGAAGAACGCATAACAACGGCGTCCGGTGTCGAGGCGACCCCTGAGATCGTCCCAGCCCTGGATCTCGTGCACCGCTTCGTACTCGATCAACTTCTCGAGGACCGAAGCCGGCGAATCCCATGTCAGTCGTTCGAGCCGGAGCAGTCCGACGTCGAAGAAATGAGCCAGCACATCGCGCAGATCCTGGTCCAGCGCATCCATCGCCGACGACTCCTCACACAGGGGCAGGAGTTCCTCGCGTAGGTCGACCAGAAACGAGAGTCCACCTGCGAGTCCTACGAAACGTCGAAAGAGCCGTTCCCGCCGGGGCCGCAGGGCGTTGCGGAGATTGCTTTCGGCGACGGCCCGGGCATCTCGACCGACCGCGGTGTGCACCCGCTCCATGGCGGCGTCGACCTCGGCATTGTCCGGCCCGTATTCGTTGGCCAGGATCTCGAAGAACCGTCGTCGACCGGCCGGGTTCAGCTCGAGGAAACATGCGCCGATCTCGGTCGCCCTCTTCCTGGAGGCCATCTCTCCGCCGCGGCCGGCGCTGGTGTCGTCGAGCAACGATCGCATCCGCTCAGCTGAACGGCCGGGCAGATCAGGACCGAGTCGGGGAAACGAGTCGCCGGTGCCGCCACGCCACGATCGGATCTGCTCGAACATCCGATCCAGCCGTGTCTGCACACCGCCGATGCTAAACGGATCGACGCAGGAGGTCGAAAGCGGCCGCCCCCGTCGTCCCAGCTCGAGATGGGCGGCCGCATCGAGGTCAACCTGCCGGATCGGCGTGTCCACCGCCTCTGGGTGCGCTAGAAACGTGTGCATGGACAAGATCGTGGTTGGCTTCGACGGAACCGCTTCGGCGAGGAAGGCGGCGGACGAAGCGGCCGCCTTCGCACTCGCCATGGGTGCCGACCTTCACGTGGTGACCGTCGTGACCGACGACCCCGGCAAACATGGGATCGACATCGAGGTGATGGAGGGTGAACCGGTGCATGCGGTCGATGCACGATCGGCGGGACTGCGCAAGCGTGCTGCTGAGATCGCCTCACAACTCGACGGAGCCTACGAAGGACTGACCGTCGTCCCCACCGTGATGGTCGGACCTGCCGCCCGCTCCATCGTCGAGTACGCCGAGAGGATCGACGCGGACGTGATCGTCGTCGGCAACCGGAGGGTCCAAGGCCTCAGTCGTGTGCTGGGTTCGATCGCGGTGGACATCCTTCGTGATGCTCCGTGCCCGGTGTACATCGCCAAGACGATCACCTGAGTCCTGCCCGGGTGGATCACGAGGGCCTTGTCGACGCCCTGGCGGCCTGGGCGAGTGGTAGTAGCGGCGCCGAGGCGGCGGTCGAGCTGCTGGTCGAAACCGACATCTGGTTGTGTCGACCGGACTTCATGGACGTTGCGGTCATCGAAGACGACCGTGGGCGGCCCGGCATCGACTGGCTCGCCGCCCACGACTTCTCCGCCCGGGCACGCTGTTCGCGTGGCGAGCGCCTCGTCCTTCGACTCTGCTGTGCGATGGCGGACCCCGAGATCCTGGTCAGCCTCGGGGATCTCGGTGGTCTGGATCTCACCAATCTGCGGATGGTCCAACAGGCTCTCCACACCGCCCGCTTCGGTTGGCAGGAGTAGGCGACGCAGCTGGACGGGTTGAGCCCACGATCCGCTGGGCTTCTAAGATCGCCCCGAGGGGGTCTCGCCTCCGTTGCCGGTCTCGAGGGGGGTCCGTCATGAGTGGATGGTTTGAAACGGTGGCGGTGGCCCAGCAGCGGGCTCGACGCCGACTGCCCAAGTCGGTATACGGCGCCCTCATCGGTGGTGCCGAGGCGGGCGTGTCGATGAACGAGAACCTGCGTTCCTTCGACGAGCTGGGATTCAGGACCGTGACCGCCGGCCAACCCCCGGTGCGGGAGATGCAGACGACGGTCATGGGTCAGGCCGCTGCCATACCGGTGGTGATCTCCCCGACGGGAGTCCAGGCCGTCCATCCCGACGGTGAGGTCGCCGTCGCCCGTGCCGCCGCCGCCCGCGGTATCCCGATGGGTCTGAGCTCATTTGCATCGATGCCCATCGAACGCGTGGTCGAGGCCAACCCTCACACCTTTTTCCAGATCTACTGGGCCGGTGATCGTGACTCGATCCTGGCCCGGATCGACCGGGCCAGAAGGGCCGGTGCGGTGGGTTTGATCCTCACTCTCGACTGGTCGTTTTCCCACGGCCGCGATTGGGGCAGCCCGGACATCCCGCAGTCGATCGATCTGAAGACGGTCGTGAAACACGCTCCCGAGGTGGTGGTGCGACCTCTGTGGCTCCTGCAATGGCTTCGGTCGGGAGGTCTCCCCGAGCTGGGAGTGCCGAATTTCCAGACTCAGGAGGGCTATCTTCCCGGTTTCTTCGAGGCGTACGGAACCTGGATGGGAACGGCACCGCCGACGTGGGACGATGTGGCCTGGTTGCGTTCACAATGGGACGGACCGTTCATGGTGAAAGGGATCCACCGCGCTGACGAGGCGCAACGTGCGGTTCAGGCTGGGGTGACGGCGATCTCGGTCTCCAACCACGGCGGCAACAACATCGACGGGGCGGTCGCGCCGATCCGGGTGCTGCCCGAGATCGTGGCGGCGGTCGGAAACGACATCGAGGTCGTCATGGACGGAGGCGTTCGCCGGGGAAGCGACGTGGTCAAGGCGGTGGCCATGGGGGCCAAGGCGGTGATGATCGGCCGGGCCTACCTGTGGGGTCTGGCCGCCAACGGCCAGGCAGGCGTGGAGAACGTGATCGACGTTCTCCGCAACGGCATCGACGCCACGCTGCTGGGACTCGGCAAGGCGTCGACCGACGACCTCGTACCTGACGATGTGGTCATTCCCGATGGATTCTTTCCACCGCCGACACAGCGCTGAGGGGTGGGATCAACTCTCCTCGAGTTTCGAGATCCGATCACCGGGTCGGACCGTGCCGTCCTCGACCACCATCGCGTTGATCCCCCGGATCCGTAGCACAGGATCGGAATTGACCCAGCGGGCTGCGTCGATGCCGAAGCGCTGAGCGAACTTGGCGCAGCCGCTGTGTGGCTTCTTGGAGACCTCGATGACCGCCGATCCGATCCGCAGACGGGTGCCGGCCGGGATGTTGTGAACCGAGAGGTCGAAATCCACGATCAACTGGTCGCCGGCCAGTGGCCATCGATCCCGATCGCCGCGGGCGCAGAGATCCAGGGCCCGGCTGTTCATGAGATTGAGTTGGGCCTCGGGGTGGGCCCGGCCGTCCTCGGTCGTGCTGCTTCGTCGTTCGAGGTAGTTGTCGCCGACGAGTCCTTCTCCGGTCACGAGCGTCCCGTGCGAGACGAGCCGTCGTTGATCGACGTCGGGTCTGGCCACGATCATCTCGACGGTCCCTCGCTCGGACGGGGATGCACGCAGGTGGTCGAGTCCGGCGTTCAGATCATCGATCGACGGGTGCGAATCCATTGTCACCAGTGTGCCAGAAGACGGCTCCGGCAAGCTTGGTTCCACGAGGTCGTGACGCACCTCGTCCGGTTTCAGCGCCCCGGGGAGGGGTCGGGGTCGGGGTCGTTCTCGGTGTCGGGTTCGGTGTCGTTCTCGGAGTCGGGGTGCACGCCGCGGACGTGATCGGGTGGTGTTGGTGGTGGGCTGGGGGCCAAGACCGAATCGACCGAATCGGTACGGGACCCGCCGCCGACCAGACCGAGCTGACCGATGTTGATGTAGGCCATGAAGCCGAAGATGATCACGGCGAACGTCGAGCCCTGGAACCAGAAGAACACGGCGATGGCGGCGGCGGCAACCAATGAGATCCAGTGGACGAACCGCCGGCGGCTCTTCCCGCTGATGAGCAGTAGGCCATCGTCGACGATGTGTCCTCCGTCGAGAGGCCAGACGGGGGCCAGGTTGATGAGCGCCCAGATCAGGTTGATCCAAAAGATCCAATCCAGGATCAGGCGGGCATCACCGACCGGGTCCAACAACCGGAGCGCCACCCACGCCGGACCTCCGAGAAGAAGCATCGTCGTCGCTGAACCGGCCGCCGACACCACGATCCGCTGACCGGTCGACAGATGGTCGCTGTTGTGGCCGAAGGTCAGTCCACCGAAGCCGTGCATCGAGATCGAGGGGGTGGCGCCGTAGTAGCGATAGGCGAAGGCGTGCCCCAGCTCGTGTATGAGAACCGAAGCCGTGATGATCGCGATCCAGCCGATCGTGTATTCGATGCGGGCGCTGGCGGTGAACGCGATGAAGCCGACGACGAGGAAGAACCACAACTCGAAACGGACCGGGAACCCGAAGATGTGAAGATGAGCGGGCCGGGCCACCGCTCCAGGATGCCCGGCCCGAGGACCGTTCGGGTTTCGGGTCAGGTCTGCGGTGACCGGGCACCCACCCGGTTGGCGTTCAGCCCAGGACGTCGGTGGCGACATCCAACCAGAGTTTGGTCGACAGCGCCAGGGATTCCACGTCGACGCGCTCGTTGTGGCCGTGAAAGCGGAGCGCAAAGTCGTTCGGGTCGAGTGACGGGCTCATGAGACCGGCCCCGTAGGCCACCGCTCCCATCTCGCGATAGATGCGTGCGTCGGTGAATCCCACCACCATCTGGGGTGACAACCGGGCGTCGGGGAACGAATCGCTGATCGAGCGCTGGAGGGCATCCCAGAGCCGGGTGTTGACGGGGCTCATGGTGGCCTTGTCGTTCATCATCGGCTCCACGTCGACCTCACCGGCCAGGTCGCCCAGAGCATCCGCGAGGTGCTGACGTACCTCCGATTCGCTCTCACCCGGAAGCGTCCGAATGTCGACCTCGAGGATCACGTCGTCGGGAATGACGTTGGTCTTCATCCCGTCATCGTGACCGTGGATGACGTTGCACGAAAAGGTGGTGTGGCTGCACGAGTACAGGAAGCTCGCCGCGCCGACGTTGGGAAGCTCCCGGAGAGCATCGTCGATGCGGTCGGGGTCGAGCAGGACCGCCTTCTCCTCGTCGCTCACGCCCAGAGTCTCCACCCGCTCCCTCCACAGTTCGGTGAACTTCGCCGGTGGCCGGTAGTCGGTGATGCGATTGATGACCGCGGCCGCCTTGACGAGCGCGTTGTTCTTGCGGAACGGCATCGATCCGTGACCCGGTGTGCCCTTGATCCGCAGCCGGCGCCACGCCACGCCTTTCTCGCCGACGTTCACGTTGATGATCGGTGCGTCCGTGGTCCCGGAGTGCAGCCCCCCGTTCTCGGTGAGCACGAAATCGGCCCGGATGGCGTCGGCGTGATGGTCGGCCATGTAACGGGCGCCGTGGGCGCTCCCGGCCTCCTCGTCGGCGACGGCGAAGAGGATCAGATCGCCACGGGGTGTGAAGCCGGTGCGGGCGAGGTGACGGAAGGCCACCGCCTGGGACGCGGTGATGTTCAACATGTCGACCGCACCTCGACCCCACACCTCGCCTAGTCCGTCGGCGTTGTCCACCAGTTCACCGCCGAAGGGGTCGCGTTCCCAACCGTCGCTGTTGGCGGGCACGACGTCGGTATGGCCCATGAGGCACAGGCTCGGTGCGCTCGGGTCGGAGCCCTCGATCTTGGCGACGAGTGAAACCCGGCCCGGCGCAGGCTCGAAACGCTGGAGGTCCAGCCCCGAGTTTCCCAGGTATGCCTGCAACGTATCGGCGTTGCGGACCTCCTGCCCGGATTCGGGGGTGCCGGCGTTGACACAACGGTTCCGGATCATGAGCTGCAGGAGCTCCACCGTCTCGCCGGTCAGAGTGTTGTCGGTGGCCACCGACTCAGTGTCCCACGGGACCGGAGGTCTGCGACGGCTCGTCAGCTGAGTTGGTGGGCGAGGTCGACGAAGTCGGTCGCGACGAGATCGGCAGGCGGGAAGATGTCGAGAAAACGTGCGCCGGGTCGGGCGACGAACGCTGTCTTCATGCCGACCGCTTTGGCGCCGGCCAGGTCCCAGTCATGGGAGGCGACCATCCACATGTCCTGCGGTTCGGCGCCCGCCACCTCGGCGATGTGGCGGTACGGGGCCGGAGCCGGCTTGAACGTACGGACCGCATCGACGCTGACGACGGCTTCGAAGCGGTCGGCGATGGCACCGTTGGCGAGTTGGGCATCGACGGCGTCCTGTGCGCTGTTGGTGAGAGCGAAGAGCCGCCACCCGTCGCGACTCATCAGGTCCAGTCCTTCGGCCACGTCAGGATGGGGAGGGAGCGTCCGTATCGCAGCGGCCACCTCGGCCCAGTCGGCGTCGGTCAAACTGCGGTCGGCAACCGAATCGGCGACGGTCCCGAGTGCGGCCCTGGCCAGCTCGGAGAACGACCGGTAGGCGCCCGTCGCCGACACGGCCATCGACAACTGGAGGAGGCGCCCGAACCACATGCCCGACGCCCCCGGGTGGCCCAGCCGGCGATCGATGACCTCCCTGACAGGGCCCAGATCGAGGGTGGTCTCGTTCATGTCGAACACCGCGATCGGGGCCATCGGTCAAACCCTACCCGCCATGCGGAGCGTCGTCTGTGGGAGGCGTGCAACCCACCAGCTTTTCCTTCACTGAGGCGTCCCGGATCATACTGAGGCATGAGTTCTGAGTCATCGACCTCCACGGCTGCTGGGCCCATGGACGACAGGTCGGAGGACCTGTTGGTGTCCGAGACCATCGCGCTGGTGGGCCGATGGTTGGACCTCGCAGCCAAGAGCGAGACCCGTCAGGAACGCGGTACCCAGCGCCAGCTGCATCGTCTGCTCGACGATGCCGACGGCACCGCATTCGCCATGCGCTTCGTGGACAGGGTGATCCGGCCCGAGGACCCGGCGGTGGCAGCTCACCAGTTTGCGTCCTTGGTGAAGGGTCGCCAGCTGCCGAGTTTCCTGTCGCCGATCGATCGTGTGCTGATCGTGGCGGGAGCTCGGCTGGCCCCTCGCCTTCCCCGCCTCGTGATGCCGCTGGCGATTCGCCGCATGAGGCAGCTGGTCGGGCACCTCGTCGTCGACGCCCGACCCGACCCGATGCTCCGGCACCTGGCCACATCCCGGGGCGAGGGCTACTCGCTCAACGTGAACCTGCTGGGCGAAGCCGTCCTCGGTCAGGAAGAAGCCGACCGTCGTCTGGCGTCCACCCGTCGTCTGCTCACCTTGCCCGACGTCGACTACGTGTCGGTCAAAGCCTCGTCGGTGGTCGCCCAGATGCCCCACTGGGACCACGACGCAGCGGTGGAGCGTGTGGTGGCCCGGCTCCGGCCGTTGTACCGCGATGCGGCGGCGAGCTCACCACCGGCGTTCGTCAACCTCGACATGGAGGAGTACCGGGATCTCCACACCACGATCGACGCGTTCACCGAACTGCTCGACGAAACCGAATTCCACACCCTGTCCGCCGGGATCGTCCTCCAGGCGTACCTGCCGGACTCATTCGACGCCCTCTGCTCGCTTGCGGGGTGGGCCCAGCGCCGCAAGGAACGGATCGTCGGTGGCCGACCGGGTGCCGATATCAAGATCCGACTGGTCAAGGGAGCGAACCTGGCCATGGAGAAGATGGAGGCCGAGGTCCACGGCTGGCCGCAAGCCCCCTACGCCAGCAAGGCCGAGGTGGACGCCAACTTCAAACGATGCGTCGACTGGGTGCTGCACCCCCAACGGCTCGGGGCGGTGAGGGTCGGGATCGCCAGCCACAATCTCTTCGACGTCGCCTGGGCTCTTCTGGTCGCCCGCCGCCGCGGGGTCACTGAACGTGTCGACTTCGAGATGCTCCAGGGGATGGCCGAGGCCGTGGCCAGAACCGTTCGGGACGACAGCGGCGGTCTGCTGCTGTACACGCCGGTCGTTTCTCCACGAGACTTCGATGTGGCGATCAGCTACCTCTTCCGCCGATTGGAGGAGAACGCAGCCGATGAGAACTTCATACGCCATCTGTTCAACCTGAAGGCGGGGACTACGGCGTTCGACGACGAAGTGGAAGGTTTTGCGACGGCGGTGCAGCACCGGTGGTCGGTTGCGACGAGGCCACGGCGGACCCAGGACAGGACCGAACCGGCCGAACCGGCCGACGAGGACCAACCCTTCGAGAACGAACCCGACACCGACCCGGTCCTGCCCGCCAACCGTCGGTGGGCGGCCAAGCTGGTCGGGCGGGAGCCGGAGCCGCCCAGGACCCCGATGACCACGACGATCGAAGATGTGGATCGGGCGGTGGCATCGGCGAGGTCGGCCGTCGCTGCCTGGGCCGGCCGGCCCGTCGACGAGCGCCGCTCGGTCCTGCGCCGGGTCGGTGACGAATTGGCCCGTCGCCGCGGTGACCTGGTTGCGTCCATGGTGCACGAGGGTGCCAAGACCGTTGCCCAGGCCGATCCCGAAGTGTCCGAGGCCATCGATTTTGCCCGCTGGTACGCAGACCGGGCCGGTGATACCGAGGCGTCGGCCTCGGCCCGTTTCGAGGCTCTCGGAGTGGTCGCGGTTGTCCCTCCGTGGAACTTCCCGGTCGCCATTCCGGCTGGAGGCGTCCTAGCGGCCCTGGCGGCCGGGAACACCGTCGTGTTGAAACCCGCCCCGGAGACCCCCCGCTGCGCCGAGATCGTGGCCGAGTGCTGCTGGTCGGCAGGAGTGCCCGACGACGCCGTCCACTTCGTTCGCACCCCAGACGACGCCGTAGGTCGTCATCTGATCACCCACCCCGACATCGGAGCCGTCGTCCTCACCGGTGCCTGGGACACCGCGCAACTCTTCCGGTCGTGGCGACCAGATCTGCGACTCTTCGCCGAGACCTCGGGCAAGAACGCGCTCGTCATCACCCCCAATGCTGACCTGGACCTGGCCGTCGCCGATCTGGTCTACTCCGCATTCGGTCATGCCGGTCAGAAGTGTTCAGCGGCCAGCCTGGCGATCTGCGTGGGCGATGTCGGCGAGTCGGATCGCTTCCGCCGCCAGCTCGTCGACGCAACCCGCACGCTCGCGGTCGGTCAGGCGACCGACCTCACGACCGCAATGAACCCTACGATCGGCGCACCGGAGGGCAAGCTCCGGCGCGGCCTGACCCAGCTGGAGCCGGGCGAGGAGTGGCTCCTGCGGCCCGAACGACGCGATGACGGGTTGTGGACCCCGGGTATCCGTATCGGTGTCAGCCCCGGCTCATGGTTCCACACGACCGAGTGTTTCGGACCGGTCCTCGGGGTCATGGAGGCGCCGTCGCTCGACGCTGCGATCGATCTCCAGAACAGCACCGGCTACGGGCTGACCGGTGGGATTCACAGCCTTGACGACGAAGAGGTCGATCACTGGATCGACCGGGTCGAGGTGGGGAACGCCTACGTCAATCGGGCGACGACCGGAGCGATCGTGCGCCGCCAGCCCTTCGGCGGGTGGAAGCGTTCGACGGTCGGTCCCGGCGCCAAGGCCGGAGGCCCCAACTACGTGACCCAGTTGGGGAGGTGGCTGCCGACCGACAACGATTTGGACGATGAGCGCTGGCTGGCTGCCGCCACAACCGGTGACGCGGCGGCGTGGGCCTCGGAGTTCTCGGTCGAACACGATCCGACCGGACTGGCGTTCGAATCCAACGTGTTCCGTTATCGCCCGATCAGCGTTGTGCTGATCCGTATCGGTGAAGGGACCGCCACCCGGGAGCTCGAACGGGTTCGCCTGGCGGCCAGGACCGTCGGTGTCCGATCGATCGAGTCGCGAGCCCTCGACGAGAGCGTCGACGTGGCACAGCAGCGGCTCCTGAACGAGTCGGTCGACCGGGTCCGTGCCCTGGGCGGTACCGAACCCGACCTCCGCTCGGCAGCCTTCGAGGCCGGTGTGCACTACTCCGACGACCCGGTCACCACCGACGGTCGTATCGAGCTGCTCCACTACCTGCGGGAACAGGCGATCAGCCGTACGACGCACCGCTACGGCAACATCATCAACTAGAGGATCCGCCGCCGTGACCGCTCGATCGCCGGCGACGATCGCCGGGGACGCCGGGATGAGTGAGCGCGTCACGCTGCTGACGGTCTTCCTCGTGGCGGCGCTGATCGGTGCGAACTTCAGCGTCCTGAAGTTCGCCCTCGAGCACAGCACACCGTTCCTGGTCGCCGGACTGCGCACGTTGATCGCCAGCTCGGTGCTGCTGTCGTTTGCCCTCTTGCGGGGCGAACGAATCCCCCGGCGCCGGGACGACCTGCTCAACATCTTCGTCGTGGGATTGAGCATCACCACCTTCTCCAGCGGCCTGCTCGTGTACGGGGTCAACCGGGTGGCCGCCGGCGTCAGCTCGCTGATGTCGAGCACGATGCCGCTCTTCACCGCCGCCCTGTCCCTGGTTCTGCTCCAGGTGCGGCTACCCCGCATCGCCCTCGTGGGCCTCGTCGTCGGTTTCGGCGGCACCATCGTTCTCGCGGCCCCGAGCCTGGGCGGTTCGAGCCAGCTCATCGGAATCCTGTCGCTGCTCATGTCGGCGCTGTGTTGGGCGTTCGGCAACGTGTACATGAAGTGGAAGGATTTCAGCAGGGTCACACCGGTGATGCTCGTCGCCGTCCAGCTGGTCTTCTCGGCCCTGCTCCTCATCCCGTTCGCGCTGATCGTCGAAGGCACGGATCAAACCGAGTGGGGTGTGGACCTCCTGGTTCCCCTGCTGTACGCCTCGATACCGGCGAACGCGTTGACCTTTGCGCTCCTCGCCACCGTCGTGCGGAGAGCCACACCGACCGTCGCCGCCTCGACCGCCTACCTGATCCCACTGTTCGGAGTGGTGTTCGGCTTCCTGATCCGCAACGAATCCCTGGGGCTTGTCGAAGTGGTCGGTGGGCTGTTCGTGATCGCCGGAGTCTTCGTCGTCGTGAGTGCGGTCAATCGGGGTCCGGGTCGAGGTTGACGCCGCTCGTCAACGCCTCGAGGAGGGACCCTCCGGTGCCGATCCGCTGGTGCTGACCGCCTCGATGCTGCTCTTCGCCGCCAGCGTCGTGATCGCCCGATTCGTCAAGCGCGGCGAAACGGTCTCGATTCAGGACGTCTGATCGACGTGCCGAGCGATCAGCTCCGCAAGACCGTCGAGCCCTTGAGCGGTGGGATGCACGCCGTCGAGTTGGAGCCATTCCCGATGGGCGACCACCTCGCCGTGCCAGTCGATCAACGTGACATGAGGGTTGCTGTCGGCGATACGGGCCAGCGACTCGTTCGCCGCCGTTTCCCAACCGCGGTCGGCTCCGACGTTCACCAGGTACACCGACCGCGAGCCGACTCGGGACACCTCGGCAGCGACCATCTGCTCGAAGTCCGCCAGCCACCCGTTTGTACCCAGATGAATCACGATCGCGCCGTTTTCGCTCAGCCGTGCGTTCGCAGTCGCCTCGGTGATCAGCTCGGGTAGCGCTGACGCTTGACGCCCTTCCTGGGTCATCCATTCCACGTCGCTGTCCCCGATCGGGATGTTGCGCAATCGGACGCCATGCAGGATCGAGTCGCCGATGAGCAGCAACGGCGGAGCGGCCGCAAGGCTCGCAACCACCTCGTTCGAGACCTCGGTCCTCGATCGGTCGGCAAGCTGCTGGGTTGGGATCCCGAGCTCGACGGGTACCGGTGCCGGTCGCATATCGAGAGCCACCGACGCGTACCGGATGGCGACCGTCGCCGGGCCCAGAATGACCCGTGGCAGCGGCTCGACCTGTCTGGCGCTCGACGGCGATCGGGCTGCCAGCGCCGATCGAGGTCCGATGGTCCCCAGGGTCGGGGCCAGGAAGACAACGCACAACAACGCCGCCGCCGGAAGCCGGGTACGGCCCAACCCGCCGGGAGTAGACGTCCGCCGCGAAGCCATTCAACCATTGTGGCAGCGTTTGCGCCCGTGGGAACTAGTTGCAGATGATTACCCTCCCCACCCGTCCGAACGGCCCCGGTTCCTGCGAGAATCGACGTCGGAGATGAGTGCAGCATGAGGACGATCGGCCTGCTCGGCGGGATGAGTTGGGAGAGCTCGATCGAGTACGAACGGATGATCAACCAAGGTGTCCGCGACCGACTCGGCGGCGTGGCGTCGGCTGACCTGATAATTCGCAGCTACAACTTCGCCGACATCGAAGCGCTGCAAGCCCAGGGCCGGTGGGATCGGGCCGGAAGTCTCCTGGCCGCCGATGCGCGCCGCCTCGAGGCCGCCGGAGCCGATCTGATCCTTCTGTGTACCAACACCATGCACGCCGTGGCGTCGCACATCGAGGCCGCCATCACGGTCCCCTTCGTTCACCTCGCCGATACCACCGCCGATGCCGTCGTCGGTTCCGGGCTGGGTGCGGTCGCCCTGCTCGGCACCCGGTACACGATGGAGCAGGACTTCTACCGGGGACGGTTGGAGCGGCACGGACTGACCGTGTTCGTACCCGAGGAACCCGATCTCACGATGGTCCACCGAGTCATCTACGACGAACTCGTCCGAGGTGTGGTACGGCCCGAATCCAAGGCCGGCTATCTCGATGCGATCAGCCGGCTCCTCCATCGCGGCGCCGAGGGCGTGATCGCCGGTTGCACCGAGATCGAACTGCTCGTCGGCCCCGACGATCTGACCGTTCCCTACTTCGCGACGGCCCGGCTCCACGCCGAGGCGGCGGTGGCGTTGGCTCTGGGCTAGTGCGCACGGACGTCGTTGGCTCGGCGTTCCGGGAATCTCGTTGGTCGCAACCCCAGACCCCCGCCGGTCGTGAAGGGGCGGAGCTTGCCCGTCAAAACCAGGCGCGATCGCCCCGGTCGGGGTGGGGTTCAGTTGGGGGGTTGGTATTGAATGTGGAGCAGTGGGGCGGCGGTGGGGTCACCGTCGAACGATTCGGCGACTCGTTCCCCACTCCCACTGGTGATCACAACCAACGCGTTGCCAGCCACCCACCCCGGGCGGTTGATCACTTCTTGGATGACGGTGGCAAGTGGGGGGGTTTGTTGGTCGGGACCGGCTGCCCCCACCGTGGGCCAGGGGGCTGGTGACCATCCCACCGAGGCGTTGGTTCTGGGTCGGGTGGAGATGTCGTTGGAAGCGGTGCTGAAGGTGGGGGCGTTGTCGGCTGCCTGGGCCCAGATGGTCAGAGTGGTCTGAGTGGACGGGGTTTCGTCGGCCTGGAACTGAACATAGGCGTCCAAAATGGTCGATCCCGCAGGGATATTCGGCGGGACGAACCGCATCCCAACGGTCTGGTTGCCGCCCCCATCGGACACCATCTCCAGATCGGAACTGCTGAGCCGCATACCGCCACCGGCTCGTTCCTCAGCATCATCAGACCCCGACGCCACCCGCACTTCAACGGTCGCCGGCGGTTGACCACCGGCATCCAACCCATCACCATCACTGTCATTTCCCAGCACCCCCGGAGCCGCCACCCCCAACCCCCCGTCCTCATCCACCCCAGAGCCTTCATCAACCGCCACCGGCGGCTGATCGCCCGGTTCGAGGCCGGTTTCGTAAGCCCCGAGATCTGGGTTGGTCCCGCCGTAGGAGCTGGCCTGTCGGTTGAGGACGACTTCGCCTCGCCATTCGAAGAGGGCGGTGCCGGCATCGACAGCCGGACTAGGGGACTGCAACCGGTAGTCCGCCCCTAGGAGCGGGTCAGCGTACACGTTGGTCGAAGCGTCCAGGATGCTGCCCGAGTGGTCGACACCGTTGTTCCAGAACAAGTTGTAGGCGACGATCGACCCACCGTCGGTTTGTTTCACCCCCATGTTGAGCGAATCGACGAACAGGTTGTTGAGGGCGACCAGGTTGTCCCCACCGGTGAGACCGTAGGGATTACCCACAAAGGTGTTGTTGAACAGGTGGATTGGTTCGGGGATGCTGGCAGCCCGAAAGTCTTCAGTCGTATCGGCGCCGTCCATCAAGCCCATCCCAACCATGGCATTGCCCTCGATGAGATTGTGCTCGATCAGGAAGAACCGATCGGACAGACCGGAATAGTCGATGATCTGGATGCCGTCCTCGTCGTTTCCGGAGATCACGTTGTTTCGGATGATGATGTCGAGGGTGGGCCCCGTGTAGCCCTGCAGGCGTATTTCGATGCCATCGTCGCCGTTGTTGGCGATGAGGTTGTCCTCGATCGTTACTTCGGTGGACCCGTCGAGGTCGATTCCGTCGTCGCTGTTGAGCTCGAACACGTTGTGGGCGCACAGACCGCCACTGCCCGATTCGTAGTCGATGCCGTCACTGGTATCGCGGACAACGTTGTGGAGAAAGTCGAACTTGGCGCGGGGGAAGATGCCGTCCTCGGCGTTTTGGATCGTGAAGCCCGTGATCGTCGGCCGCTCCGGTGTGCCGGAAGGGATATCGACGACCGAGCCGCCGCCACCACCGTCGAGAATGGTACTGGCGATGTACTCCTCATCCCCGGTCGTGAAGTACCAGGAGGCCAGGGTCACCGCCTTGTCGAGCGTGAGAGATCCGGTGTAGGTCCCCGGAGACACAAGAACCACATCGCCGTCCTGAGCGGCGTCAATGGCCGGCTGAATGGATGGGAAGTCCTCGGGAACCCGAACGATCGAGGCTGTGCTGATGGTGATGTTCACCGAGGCGGTGGCACAGGCGCCCTCGGTGTCGCAGATTTCGTAGACGAAGCCATCGGTGCCCTCGACGCCCTGATCGGGCGTG
>JAHEJO010000026.1 GCA_024638805.1 Acidimicrobiales bacterium | reverse complement strand
GCTTCACTCCGGGCGGCCCTGCGCCAGGTATCCGGCGACGGCGACGAACTCGATGACGAACATGCCCGTCTGCACCGTCTCACCACACCCACCTCGCTGGACCGTACGATCGGCGACGACGACAGCAACGAACTCGTCGACCTGCTACCCGACGCCAACCCCGGACCCGAGGTGGAGGTCATGGCCAAAGCCGAGGAGACGATGGTCACCGGTCTACTCGACGTCCTCGACGAACGTGCCCGCTACGCCGTCGAGCAGCGGTTCGGCCTCAACGACGGTCGCAAGCGCAGCTACCGCGAGGTCGGCGAGGAACTCGGAGTGACCGCCGAGGCCGCCCGCCGACTGGTCAAACGGGCCGTCAGCGCGGTGCGCGACCAAGCTGGCGATGTCATGGCCGATTTCGACGCCGCCTGATCCCACTCTCGCTCCATATCCTGAGGCCACCGCCAGCGGTGGCCTCAGACGCGTTTTCGGGCCCCGTCGCAAGGACGGCACAACGCTCCGTCACACGATTGTGATGTCCGCTCT
Source organism: Acidimicrobiales bacterium (assembly GCA_024638805.1). Taxonomy (GTDB): domain Bacteria; phylum Actinomycetota; class Acidimicrobiia; order Acidimicrobiales; family SZUA-35; genus JABDIY01. The sequence continues at coordinate 24,307 of JAHEJO010000026.1, read as the reverse complement.
GGCCGAAAGGCTGCGAGGATGGTGGGGTGCATTGGACACCCGACTCATGGCGAGCGTTCGAAGCTCGGCAACAACCCCTCTGGCCCGAGGCGGATGCGCTCGAACGGGTCGAGAAGACACTGTCGACACTTCCTCCTCTCGTCTTCGCCGGTGAAGCTCGCAATCTGCGTGAACGCCTCGCCCAGGTGAGCAGAGGCGAAGCGTTTCTGCTCCAGGCGGGCGACTGTGCTGAGAGCTTCGACGGGTTCAACGCCGACCAGATTCGTGACAAGTTGCGCGTGATCCTCCAGATGGCGGTGGTGCTCACCTACTCCTCGGGGGTCCCGGCGGTCAAGGTGGGCCGCATCGCCGGGCAGTTCGCCAAACCGAGGTCCCGGCCGACCGAAACGATCGACGGCACCGAACTGCCGAGTTTCCTGGGCCACATGGTGAACGACCTGCCGTTCTCCGATACCGACCGACGCCCCAATCCCGATCGGCTCCTCCAGGCCTACAACCAGAGTGCGTCCACGCTGAACCTGTTGCGCGCCTTCACCAAGGGCGGCTTCGCCGATCTCCACCGGGTCCACGCATGGAACGCTGAGTTCGTGGCGAGCAGTCCCGCCGGCAAGCGCTACGAGAACCTCGCCGAAGAAATCGATCGAGCGCTCCGCTTCATGGAAGCTGCCGGGATCTCGTCGAACCATCCGGAGATCCACGAGGCTGACTTCTACACCAGCCACGAAGCGCTGATCCTGCAGTACGAAGAGGCGCTGACCCGCAAGGACTCTCTCACCGGCGATTGGTACGATTGCTCGGCACACATGATTTGGATCGGGGAACGCACCCGCCAACTCGACGGCGCCCACGTCGAATTCTTTCGGGGGGTGAACAATCCGGTCGGCTGCAAGATCGGACCGTCGACGACGCCGGAGCAGATCGTCGGGTTGTGCGATGCACTCGATCCTGAACGCTCCCCCGGACGGCTCACGCTGATCTCCCGTATGGGGCACGATAATGTTGCCGAGGCCCTTCCTCGGCTGCTCGAGGCGGTCCGCGACTCGGGCCATCCAGTGGTGTGGGCCTGCGATCCGATGCACGGCAACACCTTCACCGCCGACTCCGGTCACAAGACCCGCAACTTCGAACACGTCGTGGCCGAAGTTGCAGGGTTCTTCATCGCACACCGCCAGGTCGGCACCCATCCCGGAGGTCTGCATGTCGAGTTGACCGGCGACGACGTGACCGAGTGCATCGGCGGCTCTGCAGTGGTGGAAACGACCGACCTGGGTAGGCGCTACGAAACGATGTGCGACCCCCGCCTCAACGCCAGCCAGGGCATCGAGCTGGCGTTCCGGGTCGCCGAGTTACTCTGAGCTTCCGGCAGCCTCAGGTCGCACGAACGTCGGAGAATCTGTCGACATGTCTCAACGCCGGGAACACGAAGGCGAAGACGACCACCACACCCATCGTTGCGAATCCACCCAGGAGCACCGCGCCGACCAGACCGAACCAGGCGGCGGTCACGCCGGACTCGAAGGCGCCCAGTTCGTTGCTGGCGCCGATGAACACGTTTTCGAGCGCCAGGACCCGCCCTCTCATGTTGGCCGGCGTGGCCAGCGGTACCAGCGTCGACCTGATGAACACGCTGATCGAATCAGCGCCCCCGAGGACGAGCAGGGCGAGGATCGCAACGACGAAGTTCCTGGTGAGACCGAGGGCGATCGTTCCCAGCCCGAACACCGCTACCGACCACAGCAGAATCGGACCAACCTTCCGCTCGATCGGCCGGAGAGCCAGACCGACCGTGACGATCGACGCACCGATGCCGATGGCGGCGCGAAGCCAGCCGAGCCCGACCGCGTCGACGCCCAGCCGGTCCTCGGCGATCGCCGGGAGCAGTGCCACCGCTCCGCCGAACAGAACCGCGAAGAGATCGAGGGATATCGCCGCGCCGAGGACCGGGGTTCTTCGTATGAAACGGAAACCCTCGAGTGCGTCCCGTAGGGCCTGCACTCCCCCTGCCTTGCCACTGACCAACCGCTCGACCCCCGACGACGGAACGACGAGCAACGCCGCCGCAGCCGTGACGAACAGCCCGGTGAACACCGCATAGGGGGCGGCGATCGCGATCGTGAAGAGGAAACCGGCCAGGACGGGACCTACGATCGTGCCCGCCTGCCACGTAGCTGCATTCAACGCCATCACGCGTGTGAGCACGTCCTCGGGCGAGAGGTCGATGGGCAGGGCGCGGGCGGCAGGACGCTGGAACGCTTCTGTGGTCCCATGGGCGAACATGAGTGCATAGATCGGAAGGGTGTCGGCCGGATCGGTCCGGATGTAGAGGTACAGGGCGGCCGACAGGAGTGCGAAAACACCGATGCCGGCGATGCTCACGATCCGGCGATCGAGGCGGTCGGCGACAGAGCCCGAGAACGGCGCGAACGCGAAGGTCGGCACGAACTGCACCAACCCGATGATCCCGAGGCTGAGCAGATTCCCCGTCATGTCGAAGACCTGTTTGCCGATGATCGTGACCAGGCCGGCCGTGGCGGCGGTGTCGAGGACACGGGAGGCCAGGTACAGCCAGATCCTGGCCGGCACCGCCCGCAGTTGCGCAGTCTCCTCGCTCAACCGGGGAACGCTGTTCTAGGCAAGGTTGTCGACGAACTTCTCCAGATGCCGGAGGGTGCGCACCTCGAACAGCCCGTTTGTGTAGGCGCCGTATTCGCCGACGATGCTGTCGCCGGTGTTCCAGTACGCTTTCGGTTCGGGGTTGAGCCAGAAGACCTTGCGAGCCTTCTTCTCCATCTCCTTGACGATCCAGCTCTGCGATGCGTGATAGTTGTTTCGGGCATCACCGAGGATCAAGATCGTCGTTTTGGCCGTGATCTCCTGCCCGTGATTCTCCCAGAAGACCTCGAACGCATGGCCGTAGTCCGAATGCCCGTCGACCCACACCACGTCGGCCTCGGTGTTCACTCGGTGCACCGCGTCGTTGATGTCGTCGGTCTTGTCGAAGAAGTCGGTCACCTCGTCGAGGCCGTCGATGAAGACGAAGCTGCGCACCTTGGAGAATTGATTCGAAATGGCATACACGAGGTGCAGGGTGAAACGGGCGAACGCCGCCACCGACCCGGAGATGTCGGCGATCACCATGATCTCGGGCTTGCTCGGGTGCTTGTGGCGGAACTTGGGCTCGGCGGGAACGCCGCCGTAGCTGAGCGAATGCCGCACGGTGCTGCGAAAATCCAGCGGCCCTTTGCGATTGTGGCGACGTTTGCGGGCCAGCCGTACGGCCAGCTTGCGGGTCAACGGATAGATCGCATGCCGGATCTTCACCATTTCCTCTCTGCTGGCATGCATGAAGTCGACGTCCTCTGGTAGCGGCTTCCGCAGCGTTTTCGCCATGGCCTCCGCCCCCCGATCGGCCACGAGGCGGCGGCGGATCTCGGCCTCGATCTCCTTCTTCAGGGCCTCGACCCGCGCATCGAACTCGTCCCGTTCGAGCCGTTCCTCGAGGGGTGAGAGCTGGTGGTCGGGCTTGCTGTTGCGCGCCTGGTCCATCAGCCGTTCCATGAGCCCGTCGAGGTCGAGGTTTCGCAAGGTGCGGTAGAGGTAGTAGGTGCCGCCGACGGGGCGACCCGGTTCCATCCCGGCGAAGCGCTTGACCGCCTGCTTGGCGATCGCCTTCATCAGGGTTTGATCGCTGTTGAGCATGGCCTGGAACAGGAGCTCGGCCATTTCCTCCGGCGTGATGGAGCCGGCGCCCTGACCGCCCTGGCCGGGGGGCTGCTCGCCGGCGAAATCCAGTTCATCGAGATCGAGGTCGCCGAAGGGACTCTCGGCTTCGGGATCAAGGAGGTATTCGGCGCCCCGGATCGAGAAGTACACCTCGAACAAGGTCTCGAAGGTCTTCCAATGCGACTGGTTCTTGACGAGGGTTGCCGCCAGGGCGTATTTGAACGCATCACGATCTCCCAGGGGGATCTCCCGCACCGCTTCGACAGCGTCGATGTTCTCGACGAGGGAGACAGGCAGACCTGCAGTCCGGAGTTCGGACACGAATCCCTCGATCAGCTCGAACAGAGGGAGGTTCGTCGACGCCAGCGCTCCGGTGTCGCTCATCAGGTCGGAGCAGAGGCGAAGTGCGCGGCGGAGTTGGTGCTGAAGTCTTTCGTCGCCTTGTCGATGTCGCTCTGGTATTTGAGAAGGATGTTCACCGTTTGCCTGGCGTCCTCTTCGGAGATGCTCTCTCGACCGAGCAGTACGAGCGTTCTGGCCCAGTCGAGGGTCTCGGAGACGCTGGGGTGTTTCTTGAGCTCCATCGTGCGGATGCTGCGGACGATTCTGGCCACCTGCTCAGCCAACCTCTCGTTGATGTCTGGCACCTTCGTCAGCACGATCTCCTTTTCGCGTTCCAGCGTCGGGTAGTCGAGGTGAAGGAACAGGCATCGGCGTTTGAGGGCCTCGGAGAGCTCACGTGTGTTGTTCGACGTCAGGAACACGAGCGGGATCTGCTTGGCCGACATGGTGCCGAGCTCCGGGATCGACACCTGATAGTCGCTCAGAAGCTCGAGGAGCAAGGCCTCGGTCTCCACCTCGACCCGGTCGACCTCGTCGATCAGGAGCACGACCGGGTCATCGGCCCGAATCGCCTCCAACAACGGGCGGGTGAGCAGGAATTCATCCGAGAATATGTCGGTTTGGACATCGTCCCACGTGGATCCCTCGTCCTCGGACTGGATGCGCAGCAGCTGCTTCTTGTAGTTCCACTCGTACAGCGCTTTGGACTCGTCCAGACCTTCGTAGCACTGCAGACGGATGAGCCGTGCCCCGAGCATCTCGGCCACCGACTTGGCCAACTGTGTCTTTCCGGTACCCGCAGGCCCCTCGACGAGGACCGGCTTCTCCAACCGGTCAGCCAGGAAGACCACGCCAGCGATCGATTCGTCTGCGAGGTACGAGGCACCTCTCAAGCCGTTGCGCACGGTGTCCACTGACTCGAAACGTTCGCTCATAACGCTCCCGACGATATCGTTCCCGTGACCGCACGGTCGACTGCGGCGTCGCGTGGCGCCATCGGCGGGCGGACTACGATCGATCGGGTGGACAAGGGGTTGACACGAGCTGTTGATCAGTTCGTCGAACGGGTTGGTGGTGCGATGCGGATGGCCGCATCGGGGACGTCGATGGATCTGGACCTCCTCGAACGAAACGTCCCGATCGAGGCCTACAACCTCACGACGGCGATCATGGACTCCGACACTCGCCTGAGCGACGATGAACTGTGGCCGTTGATCGCCACATTCAGTCGGCTCGACATGTTGCCGCCGTCCACGACCCCCCAGGTCGTGCGCCGGGAGCGGGCATTGGCCGGGCGCCAAGAGTGGCTCAAGGAACCGTCGGAGATGTTCACCCTCCTGGCCCGGGTCGATCAGATGCGAGGGACTCAGCTGGCCCAGACCTATTACGACGAGGCGATGAAGCTGGCCCATATGGTCGGGTCGTTGGATCGTTTCCCGTCCGACGCCGAGCTGAAGGCGATCGTCGGGTTTCAGAAGCTCCTGCGGGACAACCTGCCGTCCGCTCACGCCACCGCAGCTGCGGCCGGGGGGCCGGCCGCCTCTGCCGAAGCGGCGGCCGGAGAGGAGGCCCGGGAACCTGAACCGATGGAACCGCTCGACGACGTTCTGGCCGAACTGGACCAGTTGATCGGACTCGACGCCGTCAAGGAGGAGGTGCGGCTCCTGTCGGCCATGTTGCGGGTCCAGAAGATGCGGGCCGACCGGGATCTTCCGGTGATCGAGAGCACGAAACATCTGGTGTTCAGCGGCAACCCGGGGACCGGCAAAACGACCGTCGCCCGGCTCCTGTCCAGGATCTACCGCAGCCTCGACGTAGTGGAACGAGGCCATCTCACCGAGGTGGACCGCAGCGGACTCGTGGCCGGTTTCGTGGGCCAGACCGCCAAGCGGGTTGCGGACGTCTTCGACAAGGCCGATGGAGGGGTCTTGCTGATCGACGAGGCCTACAGCCTGATTCGGGGCGGAGAAAAGGACTTCGGTCGCGAGGCGATTGATGCGATCGTGAAAAACGTCGAGGATCGGCGGGACTCGATGGTGGTGATCCTCGCCGGCTACCCGAAAGAGATGGCCGATCTGGTTGCGACCAACCCAGGCTTCTCGAGCCGTTTTCCGAAAACGATCCTCTTCCCCGACTACGACAACGACGAACTGGTCGCCATTCTCGAGCTGATCTGTCAGAAGGGCAAGTACACCCTGGCCTCGGCAACTCGCGATGCATGTCTACGTTGGTTCGGTCTTCACCAGCGCGGTCAGGGCTTCGGAAACGGACGCCTGGCCCGGAACCTGTTCGAAGCGATGGTCGCCCGCCACGCCACCCGGCTGGTCGACGTGAAAGACCCGTCGGACGACGACCTGATGCGGCTCACCCCCCACGACCTGCCACCGCCTCCCCTGCCCGGGCACGACGCCCTCACCGGATGAGGTGCGCGTGAGCGGTTCGAGCCGGGTCGCCGCCGGGATCTTCTCCAGCCGGGTCGTAGGCCTCGTTCGGGAGATCCTGATCGGTTCGATCCTCGGACGATCGGCGTCAGCCGACGCGTTTCGCGCTGCGATGCGGGTGCCGAACATGATCCAGAACCTTCTCGGCGAAGGGGCGATCTCAGCCAGCTTCGTCCCCGTCTTCGCCGGGCTGGTCGAGGAGGATCGCGAGGAGGACAGTCATCGGCTGGCGGCGAGCATCCTCGGACACCTTGCCGCGCTGGTCAGCCTGCTCGTCGTCCTCACGATCGTCTTCGCCCGCCCCCTGGTCTGGTTGGTGACCGTGGGGCGTTGGAGCGGCGACCGTTACGAATGGGCGATCGAACTGACCCGGATCACCGCCGCCGGCGCCGGGCTCCTCGTGATCGCGGCGCTGTGCCTCGGGATTCTGAACAGCCATCGGCAGTACTTTCTTCCGTACGCAGCACCGATGTTGTGGAGCGGAGCACAGATCGTGGTGCTTCTCGGGATCCTGGTCTTCGACGCCCAGACCGGGGCCACTGAGATCAGCGACGGGGCGAGGCGGGCACTCGCCGCCGCCACGGTCGTGGGAGCGTTCCTGCAGCTGGCGATCCAGCTGCCGGCGGTGGCCCGGGTGGTCGGTACATTCCGCCCGACGCTGGCTCGAGACGACCTTGTGACCGACGTTCTCCGACGCTTCGTGCCCGCCCTCAGCACCCGGGGCGTAGTTCAGTTGTCGAGCTTCCTCGATCTGGCCCTGGCGGCCTTCCTGGTCACCGGCGCCGTGGCGACGCTCGGCATGGTGATGCCGCTCTACCTCATCAGCATCGGCGTCTTCGGATTCAGTGTGGCGACGGCAGAGCTGACCGAGATTTCCCGTTCCGGGCTTCTCGATGGGGCCGTGGGCAGAAGGGTCAGGATCGGGCTTCGGCGTGTCCTCCTACCGACCGGCCTCGTGGCACCCATCCTGATCGTCGGATCGCCGATCGTCGTCGATGGGCTCTACGGATGGTTGAGCCGACTGGTGCCCTTCGCAACGCTCGACGACGGCGGGATCACGGTCACGGCGCTGACACTGTCGGCCTTCGCTCTCGGCCTCCCCGCTGCGATGCAGGCCCGAGTGACCCAGAATGCGCTGTTCGCGCTGGGTGACGTGAAGGGACCGGCCCGCGTTGCGGCGGTTCGCCTGTTGGTCACGGCGATCGCCGGCTTCGTGCTGATGATCCAGTTCGATCATCTGGCGCTGCCCGTGGTCGATCTACCGGCGGACGCGTCAGCAGCGGTTCGCTCCGCGGCTGACGACTCGCTCGACGACTGGGCCCGGAGCGTCGGTGTCGACCTCGACGATGGTCCTTGGGGGACGATCGCCGTGGACGGCTTTCCACACTCGCCGCCATGGCAGGCGCTGCCGAGCCGGGTGCGAGAGGACGCCGGCAGCCCTCTCGCTCACCTCGGCCCCGTGGGCCTGGGCCTGGCGTCGGCTCTGGCCTCGTGGGTCGAGCTTCGACTGCTACGTCAACGTCTGAAGAAGGGTGTCATGGCATCGGTCGAGAGCGGCATCGTGATCAACGTGCTCGCCGGGGCGTCGGTGGTGGCGGTCGTGGCGCTGGTCGTTCGCCTTTTCGCCCCCGTGCCGTCTCCGATTCCCTTGTTACTCCTGGGCCCGCTGGCGCTGGGGGCCTATATCGGCACGCTCACATGGCTCGGAATGGGGCCTCTCAGCCGATCGACGCTCCCTCGGCCGGCGCAATGGCCTCTCGATGACGATGTGTGGGCGGATTAGCCTTCGGCGGTCTGACCTTCGGCGGGGGCCTCGGCGGTCGAGGTCTGAGGAACCGCCTCGGTCGCTGCTCCGGATTCGATACCGAGCTGAGCCCGAAGTTCGTTCAAGCGGCTCTGTGCTTCGACATTGAGCGCCGCCTGCTCCACCTCGAGCATCCGACCCTCGACCGACGCCTCGGCCAGTTCGCTGGCGCCCTTCGCTCTGGCGTAGCGCGCCTCAACCTTTTCGCGCACCTCGTCGAAGCTCGGAACCTCGTCACCGACCGTCTCCGAGAGCGAACTCATCGCCTTGTTGAGCTGCTCCTGCATCTTGGCTTGATCCAGCTGGCTCATGAGTTTCTGGCGTTCGGCCAGCTTCTTCTGGAGCGCATTGCTGTTCTGGTTGACCGCTGACTTCGCCTGATCCGCAGCCTGTGACGCCTGTAGGTGGAGCGATTTCAGGTCCTCGACCTCGTTTTCGAGGGCGATCATCCGGTTGGCGAACGCTTCTGCAGCACTGGTGTACTCCGTCACTTTGACGGCATCACCCCGTTTCTGGGCATCGTCGGCCATCAGGACCGCCTGTCGGGCGTTGTTGCCGACCTTTTCGTACTCCTCCATCGTGCGGTTCAGCCGTATCTCGGTCTGCTTCTGATTGGCGATCACGTTGGCCGCCTGCTCTTTGAGCCGTCGGTGCTGCTCGTGGGCTTCCTGGATTGCCTGCTCGAGCTGAATCTTGGGGTCGGCGGCTTCATTGAATGCGGCGTTGCCGCGGGCGGTCATGTATCGCCACATGCGCTTGAAGAGCTTGATCATGGAACTGAGCGTAGTGGGAGCGCTACCGCCTTGCCCACGGTCGGATCACCGAGCCGGGAGCAGCACCATTCGGTCCCGGTGGACCACGGCGTCGGCGAGCCCGTCCGGCGTTTCCGAGGTGCGTTTCCCGGCGTTCTCACCAACCACGACCGAGGGCCACGACGCGAGGCCTTTGGCGAAGACCACTCCGGCCAGGTCTACGATCTCCACGGCGTCGTCGACGTCGAAGTTACCTTCCACTGCGGTGACGCCTGCTGCCAGAAGCGACCGACCACGCTCGGCGATTGCGGTTCTGGCACCATCGTCCACGACGATCTGCCCGACCGATGGAAGGGCAAACGCGATCCAGACCTTGCGGGCCGACAGCCGGGACTTGCGAGCCGGGAACGACGTACCGACCCTCGGGACTCTGGACAGCACGTCCTGGAGGACGTTGGCGCGTCCTGCACTGGCGATGACCGTGTTCACGCCCGACCAGGTGGCCATCTTGGCCGCCGCCAGCTTCGACGCCATCCCACCGCTACCGACGATTGAGCCGACGCCACCGGCGACCGCCTCGAGTTCGGCGTCGATGGCGGCAATCTCTTCGATCAGGGTGGCGTCGGCGTTCACCCTCGGGTCAGCGGTGTAGAGCCCTGGAGTGTCGGTCAGGAGCACGAGCTGATCGGCCTCGACGAGGTTGGCGACCAAGGCGGACAAGCGGTCGTTGTCACCGAACCTGATCTCGTCGTCGGCGATCACATCGTTCTCGTTGACGATCGGTACGACACCGAGGTCGAGCAGAGCGCTCAACGTTTCTCGACTTCCCAGGTACCGGCGGCGGTCCATGAGGTCGGTCGGCGCCAGCAGGACCTGACCGCCCCTTATGTGGTATCCGCCGAGAGCCTCTTCGAAAGCTCGGTAGAGCCCGATTTGCCCCACCGCAGCGGCGGCTCGCAGGATCTCCCGTTTGACGGGCCGGCGGGAGCTGATCCCCAGAAGTGGCAGCCCGACCGCGATCGCTCCGCTGGTGACGATGACGGCGCGATGACCGGCAGATCTCAAGTCGGCTACTTCGGTGCACAGTTTGGAGATTGCGAGATGATCGATCGACCCGTCGGGAAGGGTCACCGACGACGACCCGATCTTGGCAACGACCAGGCTCATAGGTCTTCTTGGTAGTCGAAGACGAACGTGCCGATGCGGACCTCATCGCCTTGTCGGATCCCTGCCTGGCGCAAGGATCGGTTGACACCGAGATGCTCCAATCGGTCACGGGCGTAGTTCAACGCTTCCCAGTTGGTGAGGTCGGACAACGCCACCGCCCGCTCGACGGCGCGACCGAGCACCCGATACGCACCGTCGTCTTCACGCACGACGGTCACCGTGTGCGACATCGGTCGGTGGATCACGAACCGGTCGTATTCGTCGGCGGTTTCCTCGGCCACGTCGATGAGGTCGACGAGGGCCCACAGCATCGGCTGGAGGCTCTCTCCCGTGACCGACGAGATCGCCAGATCGACGTCGAGTTCGTCACTCCAGTCCTCGGGGCGGAGCACGTCTGCTTTCGTTCCGACGACCAGGCTGGGGCGGTCGAGCATGTCGGACTCGTAGTTCCCCAGCTCCTTGCGGAGGATCCGCAACTGTTCCGCCGGCCCGGGGCCGTCAACGGACGTGAGGTCGAGCAGGTACAGCAACACTCTGGCTCGTTCGATGTGGCGGAGAAACTGAAGGCCGAGGCCGTGCCCTTCGCTGGCGCCTTCGATGAGACCGGGGATGTCGGCCATCACGAACTCGGTGACGTCGTCGAGTCGCACGACGCCGAGGTTGGGGACGAGTGTGGTGAAGGGGTAATCGGCGATCTTGGGTTTGGCTGCCGAGACCCGCGAGATCAGCGTGCTCTTGCCGGCGTTGGGGAATCCGACCAGGGCGACGTCGGCAAACAGTCGTAGCTCCAGACGAAACCACTGCTCGTGCCCGTGTTCTCCCTGTTCGGCGAAGGCCGGGGCCCGCCTCGTGTTGCTCAGGAATCTGGCGTTTCCTTTACCGCCCTGTCCCCCCGGGGCTGCAAGCCATCGGTCGCCGCGCCGGTTGAGCTCGGCGAGGATCTCACCTGTCGTGTGGTGCCGCACCACCGTTCCTTCAGGCACCTTGACGATGAGGTCGGGTGCGGTCTTTCCGTGTTTGCCGCTGCCTTTGCCGTTGGTGCCGTTCTGACCGATGCGATGTGGGTGATCAGCGAACCCCAGGAGTGAGGCCACATTGGGATCGGCTTCTAGCCAGACCGATCCCCCGCTGCCTCCGTCGCCTCCGTCGGGCCCACCTCGCGGCACATGGGCTTCTCGACGAAACGAGACACAACCGGCACCGCCGTCGCCGCCGCGGGCGCACAGGTTGGCTTCATCGACGAAGTTGGACATAGGCACCCAGTGTGCCGCCCGCCCCGCCACTTGGCGATGCCGGCCGGATGCTCCCGAGGGATGAGCGCCGTTCTGTCGTTCCCAACCCCCGCTCCCGCCGAAAAACCGTGTGGAGTCCACCAAATACGTGGGCTGGAAACGTCGTTTGCCTCTGGATGTGGGTTGGAGACGACAGAAGAGACGAACGGCGCCGGGGGTCAGGACAATGAAACCTCTCCGTGAGGCTGGACCGCCGGAGGCGGGCAGCACGCACTACATGGAGCATTGGTCGAGCGACAGCGAGCCGAACGACGCCAGGAGTGCGGACAGTACTAGAGCCCCGGTGGCTCCTGCCGCATGACGGTGAACCCGGAGATCTTCATGCCTTCTCCCGGGATGAGGCCGGTGATCCAGGGTCGGAACAACTCGACGTACACGCCGACCTCGGTGGCTGATCCGAGCACGCTGCTGCGGCTGGGTGGGGCGAATTCGGAGTCCCAGTCCCCGCCGCTCCCGCCGAAGTTGCTGTTGTCCTGGATCTCGACGAGGTCGAGGGAGTTCTGGTCAGCGGGGTTTCCGGCGAGGTAGACGTTGCAGTCACCCGAGCGGCCTTTGGTCGCCGAGCTCGGTGCATCTTCGATCCCGATGCCGGGACCTTCACCGATCGCCAGGCACGCCTGGTAGTCGGCGTCGGAGATGGATGCGTCGTAGATCACGACCTTGCGGACCTCCACGATGGCACCCCCGCTGGGATTGACGGGCACGCCAGCCAGCACGGCAAGCAACGCCTGCTGATCACCGAGATACGGATCTCCGGAGGCGGGGTTGGCGATGGCAGAAGACGAGATCACACGGGCCCCCTGGCGGGAGGCCTGCACGGCGGTGGACTTGTCTTTCCATGCGCCGCCGATCTCGACGATGCCCAGGACGATCGTCATGAGCGGGAACACGACCATGGCGAGCTCGACGAGGACCGAGCCCCGTTGGGAGGTGTCCCGGTGCCGTTTGCGCATCCAGTACATCAGTTTCTCTCCGGTTCGATTCGAATGATCTTGGTGGAGCTCAGGGTGCTCGAGTTCTGAAGGAACCCTGTCAGGTAGACGTGCTCGCTCTCGACGTAGATCCCGACGTAGTCGGTTCCTGCGCTGACGCTGTCCTCCCGATCGGTCGGGCACCAGAACCGATCGACCGACACGCCAGGGACGCAGCCGAAGTTGTCGTTTTCTTCGAGGTCCCCGTCACCGTTGGTGTCCTCGGGATCGTCGTAGGGGCTCAGGATGAAGTCGCCGGGCAGGTACCGGTTGCAGAGCACGCCGGTGCTCTGCCCGCCGGTTTTGCAGGCGGCCGGGACGGTGTCGTTGGGACCGGTCGCCTCCCAGACCACCATGAAGCTGAGCTTGTCCAGACCCATGGCGGAGATGCCGTGTTGGCCGGCCTCCATGATCTGGTAGTCGGCGAGTTCGTCGTCGCCGTAGACCGACGCCGCCCTCGCCCCCTGAGCCGCCGTGTTGCTGATGGTCAGGTAGTTCCTGAACAGGAATCCCATCTCCATGATGCCAAAGATCAACAGGAAGAACGGAAACGTGACGAACGCTGCTTCCACGAGAGTTGAACCACGCTCTCTCGAACGCGAAGAGGGTTGCGGCATTGCGGCCATACCGTCCTATCGGACGGCGTCGCTGCACACTTGACGAACTGGGAGATCTACCCAGAGGAGTTCGAAAGAGGCCGCCAGGGCCGCTTCGTGGAGACGCTTCCGGACGAACCCTTCAGCTGTCGGGTGTCACCACGTCGACGAGTCGGCGGCCTTTTCTGAATCCGAACTTGACCTGCCCGTCTGCGGTGGCGAAGAGCGTGTCATCTCTTCCTTTGCCGACGTTGACACCGGGATGGAATCTGGAACCACGCTGGCGGACGATGATCGACCCGGCGGAAACTTCGGTGCCGTCGTAGACCTTGACGCCGAGCCGCTGGGCCTGGGAGTCCCGGCCGTTTCTGGTGGAGCCTCCACCCTTGGTCTTTGACATGTCAGGAGCCCTTTATCTTCGTGATCTCGATCGTCGAGAGGGTCTGGCGATGGCCGTAGCGTCGACGCTGGTTGGTCTTGGGTTTGTAGGTGAATCCGTTGATCTTCTTGCCCTTGATCTCCTCGATGACCCTGGCGGAGACCTTGGCCTTGGCCAGCTGATCGGGGGTGGCGAGCACGCGGTCACCGTCGACGACGAGCACCGGACGTAGATCGACAGCAGCTCCGGGTTCACCGAGGCGCTCGACGGCCAATTTCTGGCCTTCGGTCACCCGGTACTGTTTGCCCCCGGTGGCGATCACTGCGTACATAAGAGCGACAAGCATACCTACGCCGCAGCGCCGTTGTACCTCTCGAGGCTATTTCGCGATGGCGGCCTCGTCGAGAACGAGGCCCCGGCCCCCGCAGTGGGGGCAGGCGGTGCTGAGCGACTCGACCAGGCCTTCACCGATTCTCTTCCTGGTCATCTGGGCGAGCCCGAGTTCGGAGATTTCGAACACCTGGGTGCGGGTCTTGTCCCGTCGCAGGGCTTCGCGGAAGGTCTTGATGACCTCGTCTCGGTTCTTCTTGTCCTCCATGTCGACGAAGTCGATCACGATGATGCCGCCCATGTCCCTCAACCGGACCTGCCGAGCGATCTCGACGGCCGCTTCCATGTTGTTGTGGAACACCGTGTCCTCGAGGGACGACGAGCCGACGTTCTTCCCGGTGTTGACGTCGATCACCCACAACGCCTCGGTGTTCTCGATCACGAGTGATCCTCCGGACGGGAGCCACACGGTCCTGTCGAGAGCCTTGTGGAGCTGCTCGTGGACGTGGTGGCGCTCGAACAGCGGCAGCTTCTCCCGGGTGGGGTCGTAGTGTTTGACACGTTCGGCCAGGGCCGGGGTGATCGCCTTCACATACGAAGAAACATCGGCGAACATCTCGGCGTCGTCGATCAGGACCGACCTGAAGTCCTTGTTGAACTCCTCACGGATCACACGGGTCGAGAGCTCCGGTTCCTGATACAGCTTGGTGGGGCGGTTCGAGCGTTTGGCCAACGCCTCGATCTGCTTCCACTGCTCGGCCAACGCCAGCACGTCGCGCTCGATTTCCTCGCGCGTGATGTTCTCGGCGGCTGTTCGAACGATGACCCCGTGTTCGGCGGGTTTGACCCGGTCGAGCACCTGACGCAGACGCTTTCGTTCCTTGTCCGGCAGTCGCTTGGAGATGCCGTAGGTGTTCGAGTTCGGCACCAGCACGACGAAACGACCGGGCAGCGACACCTCGGTCGTCAGTCGGGCACCCTTGTGGGCGATCGGGTTCTTGATCACCTGGCAGATGACCTGTTGGCCGTTCCGAAGGGACTCCTCGATCCGCGGTTTGTCCTTGCGCCGTACGGGTTTGGCGTCGGTATCGTCGGTTTCGATCGCGACATCACCCCGATAGATCACTGCGTTCTTGGGTGTGCCGATATCGACGAACGCCGCTTCCATTCCAGGAAGGATGTTCTTGACACGACCCAGATAGATGTTGCCGTGGATCTGCGTCTCGTCGTCGGTCGGCCTCGACACGTAGTACTCGATCAGATTGCGGCCTTCGAGAATCGCGATGTGGGCGCCATCAGCGCGTTTGGACACGATCATCGAGTACCTACCGACGGGCCGGCCTTTGCGCGATTCGCCGCGGCGAGCCTCCATCGTCTCGTCGTCGAGCTCGACGGCATCGCCAATGATCGCCTCTACCGGCCGGTTGCTCGGCTTCTTCGTGCGTCGTCGGCGCCGACGACGTTTGGTCGGGCCCGAGCTGTCCTTTGATCTGCCCTTGTCGTTGGTTTTCTTGTCGCTCTTGGGCGCCGGTCTCGAGTCGCCGATCTTGGGTTTAGCGACCGGCGGCGGCAGTTTGGGCCGCTGGCGATCCTGGTGGTCCGAGGTCTCGGACATGGGTGGTTTCCCTTCGTAGTGCGGCTGCGGCAAGCGGTTCCAACCGCTGGCCGTCGGCCATCGTCCATTGTTTCAACCGCCGAGCTCGGCCCAGTCGGGCATCGTGTCCCAGCAACGAAATGACCTCATCGGGTCGGATCGTCACCAGGTCGGTGGAGAGCGTGGCGGCCAGCCGTACCCCATCGGCCGTCGGCCCGGTGACGTTGAGTGACAACAACGCCGGGCGGACATCGACGGTGGTCTGCTTTCCCTTCCGCTCACGCTCGAGCATCACGTGGCGGTGCTCGAGGAGTGCGGTCACAGACCTGGCTAGTGCTGCTTCGGTGAGGTTCAGAACCTCGATCTCCCATTCACAACAGACGATCGCCTGCTGAAGCGAGAGAGTACCCGGGGCGACGGGCGTCGCTGCCTCGACGGCCAGGCCGTCGGGTAGGGCCGCGGTCAACCGACCGGGTAGGGCCTCGAGATCGACGGGAGCAGCCACAACGACATCGAGGTATTCGGCATCGGATTCGAACCCCACGGAAAGGGCGAGTCCGAAGCTGATCCTGGGCCGGGGGGAGAACCCCTCGGAATAGGCGACCGCGACGCCTGCTGCCCGCAGGGCTCGTTCGAAGATACGAGCGACGTCACGATGGGAAATGAACCGGATCGGTCCGTTCTTGGAGAACCGCACTCGGACCCTCATCGGCTCGCTCCCAGCCGTACGGGAATACCGGTCCCGGGTCGGCGGGGCCCGGGGGTGCCTTGGGACCCACCTGCAGGCGGTGATGCCGACGCCACGACGTGTTCGATGCCATAGCCGGTGCAGGCGCCGCAGTCATAACACGGTGTCCATCGACAATCTGGTAGGCCCACTTCTTCGAGGGCGTCCATCCAGTCGGTCCACAGGAAGTCCTTGTGGAGGCCGGCGTCGAGGTGATCCCACGGCAGGACCTCGTCCTCGGTGCGGTGACGGTACACGTACCATTCGATCGACAGCCCGGCCCGCTCCATCGCCCCCAGCCACAGGTCGAGGTCGAAGTGCTCGGACCATTCCTGGAAGGTGCCGCCTCGGCGCCACACATCCTCGATGACCGCGCCCAGTCGCCGATCGCCGCGAGCGGTGATGCCTTCGGCCAGGGTGGCCTTGGGATCGTGCCACTTCAGATTGACGCCGTGAGCGCGGCGGGTGGCGTCCTTCAACAGGTTGATCTTGCGCTGAAGTTCGCTCACCGTATTCTGCCCGAACCACTGGAACGGGGTGAAGGGTTTGGGAACGAAACCGCCCACCGAGACGGTGGTGCTGGCCCGATTGGTGTACCGGCGTCCGATCTCGACGCAGTTCCTGCCCAGCTCGGCGATGCCGAGGGTGTCCTCGTCGGTTTCGGACGGCAGGCCGGTGAGGAAATACAGCTTCATCCTCTTCCAGCCCTGGCTGTACGCAGCCTCGACGGCGGAGTAGAGATCGTCTTCGCTGATGAGTTTGTTGATCACCTGACGCATGCGCCATGTGCCGGCCTCCGGGGCGAAGGTCAGGCCGGTCCGCCGGCCCCGCTGGATCTGGGCGGCGATGTCCACCCCGAACGCGTCGACCCGCAGGCTGGGAAGGGAGACCGAGAGCGGTCCCACTCCGCAACCGTCTGCGTCGTTCATGATGCCGGTGACAACGTCCTCGACCCCGGAGAAGTCAGCGGTCGACAGCGACGTGAGTGTGACCTCGTCATAGCCGGACCGCTGCAGTCCCTCGGCGACCATCGTTCGGATCTGGTCCGCCGGGCGCTCACGGACGGGCCGCGTGATCATGCCGGCCTGACAGAACCGACAGCCCCGGGTGCACCCGCGGAAGACCTCGACGCTGAGACGGTCGTGGACGACCTCGGTCAGCGGCACCAGCTGGTTCTTGGGGTAGGGCCAATCGGCCAGATCGCTGACGGTCCGCTTCCGAATGACGCCGGGCACGTCGGGGAACCGTGGTTCGATTCCGACGAGCCGGGGTCCGTCGTAGACGACGTTGTACATCGAGGGGACGTACACACCGTCGAGTTGGGACAGTTCTCGCAGCAGGCCGGTGCGATCGGAAGACCCCGAGCTCAGGAATCCGGCGATCACGTCGGTGATCTCACCGACGGGCTCTTCACCGTCGCCAAGTACGACGACATCGACGAAGTCAGCGATCGGTTCGGGGTTGTAGGTGCAGTGACCTCCGACGATGACGAGGGGGTCGTCGCCGTATCTGTCTCGGCTTCGCACGGGTACACCGGCGAGATCGATGCAGTTGAGCAGGTTTGTGTAGGTCAGTTCCGCGGAGAGGTTGAACGCCAGGACATCGAAGGCGTGGGCCGGCGTGTGGTGTTCGACGCTGAAGAGGGGGATGTTGTTGGCCCGCATCAGCTTCTCGAGATCGGTCCACGGTGCATAGGCACGGTCGGCGCGCCCATCCGGCCGTTCGTTGATGATCTCGTAGAGGATCTGCAGGCCTTGGTTCGGGAGACCGATCTCGTAGGTGTCGGGGTAGACGAAGAGCCAGCTCACGAGGGCCGGATCCGGAGCCTTGGCACAACGTCCGCCCTCACCGCCGATGTACCGGGCCGGCTTCTGCACCTGTGGGAGGAGTCGTTCCAGCGCGGGCCACACCGTGGCTCGATCGCCACCACCGGTCACTTGCGCTGCACGGGTCATCTCCGGACAATGGTAGCGGTGGGCTGGTTCACCAGGATGACCGGCGGTTCTCCCGCCGTTTCGGTCCGATGGATCAGGACACTCTGTACCAGGCCCAGCGCCAGCAGTGTGGTGAGCAGCGAGCTACCGCCGTAGGACACCAACGGCAGCGGGATGCCGGTGATCGGCAGCAGTCGTATCGTCATACCAACGTTCTGGACCACCTGAACCAGGACCATGGCAAACACGCCGATGACAATGAGTCGACCGAACCGGTCGTCCGTGGAACGGGCCGTCATGAAGATCCGGCGCAGCAGCAGCCCGTACAGACCGAGCACGATCACGACACCGAAGAAACCGGTCTCCTCACCGACCGCGGCGAAAATGAAGTCGGTCTGCTGCTCGGGAAGGAACCCGAACTGGGTCTGAGGTCCCTCGAAGATCCCCTGGCCGATGAGTCCTCCTGATCCGATGGCGGTGACCGACTGGATCTGGTTGTAGCCGGCCCCCTGCGGATCGGCGTCGGCATCGAGAAACGATGTGAACCGATCGGCCACGTGGTCGCCGAGCAGGCCGCTGCCGAAGGCGAGCACAAACGCCAGAACGCCGGAGACGACCAGCAGCCCGAGCAGCCGAGGCGGAGATCCGGCGACGAAGAAGACGCAGATCGCGACCATGCAATAGACGAGAACAGAACCGGTTTCACCTTCGGCGAGCACGAGCAAGGTGATCAGCCCGAGGATGGCAAGCGCGGTGACGAGCCGTCGAGGATCGATGGCAGCATCGGTCATCCGACTGAATCGCTTGCCCTCCGGGCGGCTCAGTAGTGCCGCCAGCGTGGAGATCACCGCAAGCTTGGCGAACTCGGCGGGTTGGATCGACAGGCCGCCGATCCGGATCCAGCCCCGTGTCCCGTTGACCGTGGAACCCAACGGGCCCAACACCAGTACGAGGAGCACGACAGTGAGCACGAGACCAAACGGCACCAGGGACCGCAGTCGTCGATAGTCGACGCCGGAGACCGTCACGAACAGCGTTGCCCCGAGTGCGAGGAAGACGAGCTGACGGACGAGATATCCCGTCGAACCGTTCGCGGCGCCGGTCGTGCTGGCGATCGCTCCCAAGCCGACCACTACGAGCGCGGAGGTCACCATCACCAGCACCGGATCCAACCGGCGAAGAAACAGGACGATCGAATGCTCGTGGAAGCCGGTCATCAGTTCATTCATCACCCGCGTCACTTTCTGGGTTCGTGCCGGCGGCCGCAGCTGCCGCTGCGTCGATCGCCTCGATCTGTTCGGGGGTCAGGACGTTGCCGTCGTCATCGATACGTCGTCCCAGCTCGTCGATTCGATTGCCGGCGTCGTCCAGCAAGGGTGGAAGGACGATCGGGTCGGGATCCGAGAAGGGTTCGCGGCGAGGCAACTGTTCGAGTCCGAGGAGGTAGTCGAACATCCGGCGGGCTGCCGGCGCGGCCGCTTCGGCGCCGAAGCCCGCCTGTTCCAGCACGACCGACACCGCATACTTCGGATCGGCGACAGGTGCGTAGCCGGCGAAGAGCGAGAAGTCAGCTTTCCCGCTGACCTGGGCGGTTCCGGTCTTGCCGGCCACCCCGACGTTCTCCGGGAAGCCGGCAAAGGCGTCGCGGGCCGTCCCCTCGACGGTCGCTTTGGCCAGCCCGGTCCGGATTGCGTTCATCGCCGTCGGATCCAGCTGCACAGCCGAGCTGACCAGCGGATCGAACGAACGTGTGAATCTGCCGCTCACGCCGTTGGTGATCGTCTTGACGATGCGCGGTTCGTAGCGAACACCCTCGCCGGCGATCATCGCGTACGCGTTGGTCAGCTGGAGGGGTGTGACCAGCAGATCGCCCTGCCCGATGGCCAGATTCACGTTGTCCCCGGCGTACCACCCATCATTCGGGAACGCCTCAGGGTTCTCACGGTGATCCGCCCTCCGGCGCTGCGGTGTGGGTACCCGGCCTGCCTGGTCCGACGGAATGGCTATACCCGCCGACGTACCGAACCCGAAGAGCTCGGCGCTGTCCTGGATCGGCGTCGCACCGAAGCGATCCGCATCGAGCCACAACTCCTCACCGAGGGAGTAGAAGTAGGTGTCGGAGGACCGCGAGATGGCGTCGACCAGATCCACCTCGCCGAGAATCTGGGACTTCGCATTTCGGAACACACACCGGTTGGCCGTGTCGCCGCAGGACAGGAGGCGATACCGGCCTTCGTCCAGCCAGATGTCGTCAACCCCCCGCACTCCGGCGGTGACGGCGGCATAGGACACGAACGGCTTGAAGGTGGACCCCGGCGGGTAGAGCCCGGACACCGCTCGATTGACGAACGGCTGATCAGGACTTTGGAAAAGGTAGTCGGCTTGCGCCTGGGTCATGCCGAACTGGAACTCACCGGGCTCGAAACCGGGATATGACGCCGCCGCCATGACAGACCCGTCTGTCGTGTCCAGGGCAACGATGGTGCCGGCGTTGGCCGCGTGCTCGGGGCAGTCCTCGCATGGCGGGCGGCGCTGGGCGAGCAAGAGTTCATACTGGACGATGCGCTCGGCTTCTGCCTGGAGCTGGATGTCGATCGTCAAGTGAACGTCCGAACCGGGCTCGCCCGGTTGGGTCACCTCGATCGTGCGGACGACCTCGTTGGAGGCATTCACCTCGACGAGGCGGCGTTCGGGCGTGCCCCGCAAGACCCGGTCGAACTCGGCTTCGATACCCGAACGACCGATCTCGTCACCCGGTCGGTACGGCTTGGCATCGTCGATCTCGTTGAGGGCATCCGCTTCGGCCTGATCCTGGACCGTTCCGACGTAGCCGATCAGATGGGACGCGACCTCGGAGAAGGGGTACTCGCGAAGTGATCGTCGCTCGGCCACAACCCCCGGGAAGGCGCGCTCTTGCAGGGTGACCCACAACGGCGGCGAGACGTCATCGGCGACGATGACCGGCTGCATTGACCGCTCCTGGGCCCGCTGGTAGACCCGTTCGAGGCGCTCGGCCTTGATCTTGACCCCGCCCAGATTCATCTCGTGGGCGACGTCGGCCAGGACTTCGGCCCGTTCATCGGAGTCGAGATGACGCAGCCCACTCCGATCGAGTGTCACGACGAGAGACTCCCGCCGTCCGGCGATCACCTCACCGTTGGTGTCGAGGATCCGGCCCCGAGGCGACTCCGACACAACCTCACGGACGCGGTTGCCGGCAGCCACCTCGGTGAGTTCGGGACTCGAGATCACCTGCAGGAACCACAGCCTCCCGATGAGGACGAAGAACAGTCCCACCGCAAGCCAACCCAGGACCGATAGCCGCCGTTCACCGCTCATGCGGCTCGATGCTCGTCGCCGACCGGTTCGGTCGCCGGGGCCGAGTGAAGACCGGCGCGACGATCGACCCAGTCCGACGATCGTGCATCGGTGCGATCCCAGACCGTCGGACCGGGTATGGCCAGACGCGCCACAACCCCGCCCGATCCGACCAGCGGGAGGCCCACGACGACGCTCAGCACCAGGCCGGCCAACGTTGCGGTGCCGATCATCGGCAACGTCTCTCCCACCGCGGCCGAGACGACCCAGAGGCACACGTTGGCGGCGGCCAGGAACGCAGCCCGGAAGCCGATGCCCCGGTCACCGACGAGGCTCGATGTGGCGCCCACGATCGCCAAGACCAGGGCGTAGCGTCCGAACAGATCGAGTGCGAGAAGGTCCCACGCCAAACCGCACCCGAACCCTGCGATCGCGGCGCTGGTCCAGGGGAGACGCCTCCCCACGACGATGGACAGCCACAGGGGAAGGGCGAGGTAGGCCAGGCCGAGCAGCAGAAGCCGGTCAAACGCAGCGGTCTGCACCGCTGCGAACACGAATGCGACGACGGCCACGCGGCCGATCTGGGGGCCGCTCACCCGCTCGACCCCGGTTCGGTCAGGATGACCGTGACGAAACCGGGCCGCTCGAGGTCGGCGGCGGGAACCAACGTCAGCTCTCCATCGGAGTCGAACTGGAACGCACCCACCGGTATTCCGGGCGGAAACAGGCTGCGATCGAAACCCGAGGTGACGAATCCGGCGCCACTGCGGACCACTTCGCGGTCTCGCTCGACCAGGCTGAGACCCAGACGCCTCCCGGTGCCGTTCCCCTCGGCCACTCCCACCGCTCCCGACACCGGCGACAGCACACCGAGGACGATGCGGGGGTCGGTCAAGGGACGAACCTGAGCAGCGTGATCATCGACCGAGATGACCTGGCCGACAAGGCCATCGCCGGTCACGACCGACTGCCCGACCGCCACACCGTTCTGCGCACCGCGGTCGATTTCGAGCGTCCTGTTCGTCGGGGTGGTCCGATCGGCGGTAACGCGGGCGATGACCGACGGGAGCGAATCGGCCATCTCGATCGCTGCCGCACTGCGCAGCTCGGCGAGTTCCGCCTCGTTGTTGGCCGCCTGGGTGACGATGCCCCGCAGCTCTGCGAGTTCGGCTCGCAGTGCCTCGTTCTCGTCCTTCAACTCCGCCAGATCGCCCGTCGCACCGTCGATGGCCGCACCGATTGGCGATGCGGCCCAGGTGATCATTCCGGTGACCGGCCGGGCGAGGGTGGTGGCGACATCGCGTCCACTGTCCAGGACCCGAGAACCTCGGCCATCCAGGATCAGGAGTGAGGTAGCGGTCAACATCAGGAGAACGACGATGCGAACCGGCGCCGGACGTCCGGTCCGCCGGCCACCCTTGGTTCGTATCGCCGACCGTCGAATGCTCATCTGGAGCTCAGCAGTCCCCTAGTTCTTGTTGGCCGCAAGCGCCTGGAGCGAGTCGTAAGAGGCCAGGAACTTGGCCGATCCCACGACGACGACCTCGAGCGGATCACGCACGGTGCGGATGGGCATGCTCGTCTCCATGTTGAGACGCCGGTCCATCCCGGCCAGGAGTGACCCACCTCCGACCATCGTGATCCCTCGGTCCATGCAGTCTGCTGCCAATTCCGGCGGTGTTGAATCGAGTGTGAACTTCAGGGCGTCGACGATGCCGGCGACCGATTCTTCCAGCGCTTCGCGAATCTCGGCGGTCGTCGCCACGACCGTCTTGGGTAGACCTGTGACGAGATCCCGGCCGCGGACCTCCGCTTCGAACTCGGTCGGCATCGGACATGCCGAGCCCAGCTTGATCTTGATCTCTTCGGCGGTCCGTTCACCGAGGGCCAGGTTGTATTCCTTGCGGGCGTAGTCGATGATCGCTCGATCCATCGTCAGCCCGCCGATCTTCTCCGAGCGAGACGCGACCACCCCACCGAGGCTGAGAACAGCCACCTCGGTGGTACCCCCGCCGATATCGATGATCAGATTGCCGGCCGCATGGTGGATCGGCAGGCCGGCACCGATCGCAGCCGCGACCGGTTCCTCGACGATGATCGCTTCGCGAGCGCCTGCGAAATCGGCGGCGTCGCGCACCGAACGGTGCTCGACGCCGGTGATGCCCGAAGGGACGCAGATCACCATGCGAGGTTTGCCGATCCTCCGCCCAGGCATTGCCTTGGCGATCAAGTACCGAAGCATCTGTTCGCACGCCTCGAAGTCGGTGATGACACCCTCGGACAGCGGACGGATCACCTCGATGTTTGCCGGCGTACGGCCCATCATGAACTTGGCTTCGGACCCGATGGCGATCGGTTCTTTGTTGACCTTGTCTCGAGCCACCATCGAGGGTTCGGTCAGAATGATCCCTTGTCCCTCGACATAGACCAGGGTGTTGGTCGTGCCGAGGTCAACAGCAACATCACGTTGACCCCCGACGGTGTTCAACATCGATTGGAGACGTCTTGCGGCCACTCTCACCCCCACACGTTCAGGGCCCCTACGGGTGTCCAAACACTAGGAACTGTGGGAACTTCGGGCGCGGATGGTGAACCAAAAAGCCCGCTACCTCAAGTCTCGACCAGTGGTCGAGACATTCCGGTCTTCAGAGTTGAGGAAAGAAGATGGCGATCTCGCGCTCGGCGGATTCGCTGGAGTCACTTCCATGCACCAGGTTCTCGGTGAGGATCGTCCCGAAGTCACCACGAATCGTTCCCGGAGGCGCGTCGGCGGGGTTGGTGGGGCCCATGAGCGTGCGGACGATCTTGTAGGTGTCCTCAGGGCCCTCGATCACCGCCACCACTGCCGGGCTCCGGCTCATGAAGGCGAGGAGATCGTCGTAGAAGGGTTTGCCCACGTGTTCGGCGTAGTGTTCGGCGAGAACCGCGCCATCCAGT
>JAHEJO010000146.1 GCA_024638805.1 Acidimicrobiales bacterium | reverse complement strand
CCAGATTCAGGCCGACACCGATGACGACGCCGACAGCCGGCTGCGATGGGGTCACGGGTGAGGTGACGGGTGCGGTCTCCACAAGGATCCCGGCCAGCTTCCTCCACCGGCCATTCCGTGAGACGAGCACGTCGTTGGGCCATCCGAGTCCGATCGATGGGGCGATGCGGGGGCCGACCGAGGCGGCAACGACGTCGAGGACGGCCATGCCGGCGGCAAACGGAACGAGCGAGACACCGCGCTCGCCGATCGCCCACACCTGCGGGATGGAGCCGAGCATGGCCTGGACGGGCGATGTTCCGCTACCCGCCACGGCCGCAGGTGC
This sequence comes from Acidimicrobiales bacterium, assembly GCA_024638805.1. Taxonomy (GTDB): domain Bacteria; phylum Actinomycetota; class Acidimicrobiia; order Acidimicrobiales; family SZUA-35; genus JABDIY01. The sequence goes on along the minus strand of JAHEJO010000146.1, from coordinate 6,700 downwards.
ATCGTTGTGCCATCGGCGTCCGAGTCGGCCCCGACCGGCCCTCTGGTCGTCGCTGAGCAGAGCCATCGGAATCCGACCCGCCCGGAATTGCGCGAGCAGGTCTTCGTTGGTGCTGCCGGTCGCATCGACGTGATGGAAGTCGGTCGGTGATTTCATGGCCAGGAAACTTTGCAATCGGGTTCGGCTCGGCTAACCATAGGGCGGTGTTTTCTAAGGTCTTGATCGCCAATCGGGGAGAAATCGCGGTGCGGGTCATCCGGGCCTGCCGGGAGATGGGGATCGCAACCGTTGCGGTGTACTCCGAGCTCGACCGCGATGCGCTCCACGTCCGGTTGGCGGACGAGGCCTACGCTCTGGGCGGACAGAGCGCAGCCGAGAGCTACCTCAACACCGAGGCCATCCTCGGCGTGGTCGAACGATCCGGGGCCCAAGCGGTCCATCCCGGCTATGGATTCTTCAGCGAGAACGCCGACTTCGCCCGGGCGATCGGCGACCGGGGTGTGACATTCGTCGGCCCACCTCCCGAGGCGATCGAGGTGATGGGCGACAAGATCAGTGCCCGTGAAGCGGCCGCCCGCGTCGACGTCCAGGGTGTACCCGGCTCCACCGAATTCCTCATCGATGCTGCTCAGGTGACCGCATTCGGCGAAGAACACGGCTGGCCGGTGGCGATCAAGGCTGCCTACGGCGGCGGTGGTCGAGGCATGAAGGTGGTCGGGACAGCCGGCGACGCGGCCGCCGCGCTCGAGTCCGCCCAACGGGAAGCACTCGCCTATTTCGGGCGCGATGAGTGCTACATCGAGCGGTATCTCACCGCTCCTCGCCACATCGAGATCCAGGTCGTGTGTGACCAACACGGCAACGGCGTCCATCTCGCCCAGCGGGATTGTTCGGCCCAGCGTCGACACCAGAAGTTGATCGAGGAGGCGCCGGCACCCGGCCTGCCGAGCGAGATCGCAGCCGCGATGGGCGCCGACGCCGTCAAGGTGGCCCTGGGGTGCGGCTACACGAACGCCGGTACGGTGGAGTTCCTCTACGAGAACGGCGAGTACTTCTACCTCGAGATGAACACGCGGCTGCAGGTGGAGCATCCCGTCACCGAGATGGTGACCGGACTGGACCTGGTTCGGCTCCAGCTGATGATCGCATCGGGAGAACCGTTGCCGTTCGGCCAGGAGGACGTGGAGGTCTCGGGCCACGCCATCGAGATCCGAATCAATGCCGAGGACCCGGCCGGGGGCAAGTTCCTTCCGTCGCCTGGACCGCTGGCCCACTTGGGCCCGCCCTCGGGTTTCGGCGTCCGATGGGACGGCGGTTACGAGAGCGGCGACGAGATCAGCCAGTTCTACGACAACCTGATCGGCAAACTGATCTGCTGGGGATCCGATCGAGAGATCGCTATCGCCAGGACCGTGCGCGCCCTGCGCGAGTTCAGGATCGAGGGGGTGACCACCACGATTCCGGCGGACATCGCGATCCTCGAACACCCGGACTTCGCAGCGGTGGCGCATTCGACGAAGTGGGTGGAGGAGACCCTTGACCTCACCGGGATCTCAGGTCCCACGACCGCACCACCGGGCCAGGACCACGACGATCCGAACGTCAAGCGGACCGCCACCGTCGAGGTCAACGGCAAGAGATTCGACGTGTCCATGTGGGTCCCCGAGAGCCAGATCGGGGCGAGGGCACCCACCGGCAAGGCAACGCCGCGGCGACGCTCGAGCCGGAGCGCCACGACGACGGCCGGTTCGGGAACCATCACCGCACCCATGCAGGGAACGATCGTCAAGGTCCTCGTCGAGCAGGGCGCCGAGGTCGACGCCGGCGAGACGATCGTCGTCCTCGAGGCGATGAAGATGGAGAACAACATCACCGCCGACAAATCGGGAACGCTGGTCGAGCTCAAAGTGACCGCAGGTCAGTCGATCCAGAACGGCGACCTGATCGCCAAGATCGAATAGCCGGTTCGACGCCGTCGGCGGTCCAAGGTCACACGGCCCCTCTATCGGTTCGGTGCCAACAACTGGCAGAATCGTCGATGTACCCGGTCCACCCGGACCGGGCAACCGAGGGAGAGCGATCATGAAGAGACTCTTTGGACTACTACTGACCCTGGCACTCGTCGGCGCCGCCTGCGGATCCGATGCCGAGGAGGCCGCCGATGACACAGCGGTCGAGACGACCGAGACGACGGAAACGACCGCAGCCACCACCGAGACGACCGCAACCACTGCTGCCACCGACGACGGCGGTGATGCCGACAGCTGCTCGGCGGTGAAGAACGCCGGGATACTGACCGTTGCGACCGGCGATCCCGTCTTCCCGCCGTGGATGGAGGACGATGATCCGAGCAACGGGCAGGGCTTCGAGTCTGCGGTGGTGTACGCCGTCGCCGGCGAGATCGGCCTCGACGTGGAGTGGGTTCGCACCACCTTCGACCAGGGGGTCGCACCGGGCGCCAAGGACTACGACTTCAACATTCAGCAGTTCTCGATCACCGATACGAGGGACCAGGCGGTCGACTTCTCCACCCCCTACTATGTCGCCGAGCAGGCGATCATCGCCACCGATACCGCCGCCTTCGAGGGAGTGACGTCATTGGCGGACCTGAAGGGACTCCGCCTCGGTGCAGGAATCGCCACGACCAGCCTTGACTACATCGAGAACGAGATCGAACCGGACAGCCAGGCAGCGGTGTTCGACGACAACGTCGCCGCCAAAGCTGCGTTCGACGCGGGCCAGATCGACGGGCTCGTCCTCGACCTGCCCACCGCCTACTACGTGTCGGCTGTCGAGATCGACAACGCCTTCATCGTCGGGGTTCTCCCCGAGATCGAGGAGGACGCCGACGCACTGGGGATGGTCTTCGAGGAGGGCAGTGAGCTCGTTCCCTGCGTCGATGCAGCTCTGGCGGCGCTGAAGGCTGACGGAACTCTCGATGCACTAGAGGACCAGTACCTCAACCAGGCCGGGGACATTCCCACGCTTACCCGCTAGAAACATGCATTGCCGTCCGCCCGGCGGCACACTGCCTGCGTGGCATCGGACCAGCCTCCGGGGGGACAGCTCGCGCCGCCTTCGCTGACGGGCGGCGTCAACACCTACTTCGCCCAGGAGGGTGCCCGCGGTGCACTGATCGCGTTCGTCTCCACCGTCGTCTTCTTCGCCGTGGCCATCTTCGCCATCGGCCGAAGCGAGAACTGGCCGACCGTACAGAAGTCGTTCTTCGACGTCGAACTGATGTGGGACTCCCTACCGGCGGTGTGGGACGGATTCACGACCAACGTGTGGATGTTCCTCATCGGCCAGGTGGCGATCATGGCGCTGGCGCTGCTGATCGCGGTGATGCGAAGCCTCAAGGGTCCGGCATTCCTGCCGGTCCGACTGCTGGCCATCCTCTTCATCGACTTCTTCAGAGGCATTCCGATCATCCTGGGCTTGCTCCTGTTCGGATTCGGCATTCCCGCCCTCCGGCTTCCCGGTTTGCCCAACAGCGCCGTGTTCTGGGGCCTGGTCGTGGTCGTCCTGTCCTATTCGGCGTACACCGCAGAGGTCTACCGCTCGGGGATCGATGCGGTCCCCGACAGCCAACGCCTTTCGGCGGCATCGCTCGGCCTCACCCAGTGGCAGGGGCTGCGCTACGCCGTTCTGCCCCAGGCGATACGCAATGTCATCCCAGCCCTGCTCAACGGATTCGTATCGCTCCAGAAGGATGTGGCCCTGCTCAGCGTTCTCGGCGTCCGTGAGGCCGTCCGGGAAGCTCAGATCATCACCGGGCGCAACTTCAACTACTCGCCGTACATCGTTGCCACGATCCTCTTCCTCGCCATCAGCGTTCCGTCGGCCCGCTTTGCCGACTGGTACACCGCCAGGGACCGCGCCCGCCGCTCGCAGGGAACCGGATAGGTCCCGGTCGTGAAACTCGCCCTCCGCAACATCCAGAAGTCGTTCGGCTCGAATCACGTTCTGAAGGGGATCGACCTCGACGTTGACGAGCACGAGGTCGTGTGCCTGATCGGGCCGAGCGGGTGTGGCAAGAGCACGTTGTTGCGGACGATCAACCTGCTGGAACGAATCGACGAGGGAACGATCCACCTGGACGGCGAACTCGTCTCCGGACCCGGCGTCGACGCCAACGCCGTTCGGCAGCGGATCGGCATCGTATTCCAGAGCTTCAACCTGTTCCCGCACATGACCGTGCTGAAGAACCTCACGCTCGGACCGATCAAGGCGTCGGGGGTGTCCAGGGCCGAGGCCGAGGCCAGAGCGATCGAACTGCTGGAACGATTCGGCCTCGGGGACAAGGTCGACGAATACCCCGATCGTCTCAGCGGAGGCCAGCAGCAGCGGGCCGCGATCGTCCGGGCGCTGGTCGGCGATCCCGAGGTACTACTGCTGGACGAGATCACGTCCGCCCTCGACCCCGAACTCGTCGGCGAGGTGCTGAGCGTCATCAGGGAACTGGCCTCCCGAGGCCTGACCATGATTCTCGCCACCCACGAGATGGGCTTTGCCCGGGACGTCGCCAATCGTGTGGTGTTCCTGGACGCCGGGCGGGTGGTCGAGAGGGGCCCACCCGCCCAGGTGCTGGGAACGCCGACCCAGCCCCGCACCCAGCAATTCCTACGCCGCGTGATCGAGGGGGGCCGGCTGTAGCGGCAGCTCGTATGGTGGCCCTAACTCGTGTGGTGGACCTCCTGGAGTCCGTAGACCGGGGTCGCGATCCCCTCGTAGCGGGCCTTGAGCTGCAGCGCCAGGAACTGGGAGTAGTGGCGGGACTGATGGAGGTTGCCGCCGTGGAACCACAGGTTCTCCTGTTGGGTGGGTTTCCACATGTTGCGTTGCTCGCCCTCCCACGGACCGGGGTCCTTCGTGGTGTCCGACCCCAGTCCCCAGACCTTTCCGACCTTGTCGGCGGTGGCCTGATCGACGATCTTGCCGACGAAACCGTTCATCGACCCGAACCCGGTTGCCAGGACGATCAGATCAGCATCGAGTTCGGTTCCATCGGTCAACACGACCGAGTGAGGTTTGATCTCGGCGATGTTCACACCGCTGCGCAGCTTCACGCTTCCGTCGGCGATCAGTTCTGACGCACCCACATCGATGTAGTACCCCGAGCCACGGCGAAGGTACTTCATGAAGAGGCCCGACTCGTCGTCACCCCAGTCGAGCATGAAACCGGCATCTTCGAGGCGCTGGTAGAACTCCGCGTCACGCTTCTTCATCTCGGCGTAGACCGGAATCTGGAACCGGTGGAGAATCCGGTACGGGATCGAGGCGAAGATCAGATCGGCGATCTCGGTGGTGACCCCATTGGCCAGCGCCCGTTCGGAGTAGAGGTCACCGAGTGCGAGATCCATGAGGCTGTCGGATCTGGCGACGTGGGTCGAGGACCGCTGGATCATCGTGACATCGGCACCGTTCTCCCACAGCGCAGCACAGATGTCGTGGGCGGAGTTGTTGGACCCGAGGACGACACACTTCTTCCCTCTGTACTGCTCACTGTCACGATGCGCCGACGAATGGTGTATTTCACCCTCGAAGGTCTCGGCTCCCCGGATCTCGGGGACGTTTGGCAGGCCACTCATGCCGGTCGCAAAGACGAGTTGTCTGGGTCGCAGTGTCACCAGCTCGACCGATCCGTCGGCCTTCTTGTGCTGGATGTCGACGGTCCATTCCTTGCTCTCCTCATCGAAGGAGGCACCGGTGCACACCGCCGAGCCCCAGTAGTTCAGCTCCATCACCTTGGCGTACATCTCCAACCAGTCGCCGATCTTGTCCTTGGGGGCGAAGACCGGCCAGTCATCGGGGAACTTCAGGTAGGGAAGATGGTCGTACCAGACCGGGTCGTGGAGACACAGTGACTTGTAGCGGTTGCGCCAGGAATCTCCGGCGCGCGGGTTCCGTTCGATGATGATCGTGGGCACGCCGAGCCGGCGGAGGCGGGCGCCGAGCGCGATACCCCCCTGCCCACCTCCGAGGATCACCACGTAGGGCTGCAGCTCATAGCCGAGGCGTGCCTCCTCGTCCTGTCGGAGCTCCAACCAGGACTTGCGGCCCGGCACGATGCCATGCTCGACCCCCCGGGGGCGGTGCTCACCGACTCTTTCCTCGAATCCCTTCAGCTCCACCAACGTGGTGAGGATCGTGAAGCACTTGCCGTCGATCAACCGAAGCTGGCCGTGACCTCGACCGACACCGGTCTCGAAGTCGAACCAGCCGTCGATGACCCCATCGGCTTCGTTGGCCTCGCCGACGATCGTGAAGTTCGATGGCTCAACTTCTGCGAGCGTGTGCTCGAGCATGTCACGAACACCTTCGTGTCCTTCGACGGTCGTGATGTTCCAGGTGAATGACACGAGATCGCGCCAGTAACTCTCGGCGCCGAAGAGTTCGACCGCTGCGTCGATGTCGCCAGCCTCCAGCGCCGCTCCGAACGCATCGAGCCAGCCGGCCATCACGCTGGTGGGTGTGCTGGTCTCGGTGACGGTCATCGTTGCCCCTTTGCGGCCTGTTGCGGGTCCCGATGGACCCGCACCGAATGTAAGTCGGCCCGCGTCGGGCTTGTCAATCGGCTCGACATCGGCGGCACACCCCGTGCTCGGGGTGGCGACCCGGCCGGGCTCCTATTCGGCGGCTTCGCCCAGCACCTCGGCGAGCGCGGGATGAACGAACAGCGACTCGACGAGGTCGGTCA